>NZ_JBVVPO010000022.1:13702-123862 GCF_055811795.1 Bradyrhizobium sp. MI1.7 | reverse complement strand
CTTCCTCTTTCGATGTTCGAATACAAAACGCCGCTTCCGGAAACCGAGGCGGCGTTTTTGTTTGTGCGGTCGTCTTCAAAAGTACGCCGCGCTAGCCGAGCTCACGCGGTCCTGGCCATTGGCGTCGCGCGTTGCGATCGACAACACAGATCCGGCGGCAAGGTTCCTCGACAAGACGGTGATGCTCGGCCCGGCTTTGACGGTGGTCTGCGCCCGCAGAAGGCGATCGAATGAACTGCGTGCCTAACGACCGTTCTGGGTCAAACTGCGACTTGGCAGGGAGGGCAGCTTTTGGCGCGCAAACCGGACCTAGTCAGGAATGGATCTCTTAGCTGCCTCCCGAGGATCAGGCCACGGATAGGACTGCGATTGCACGATTGAGTTGAGGATCATCTAGACCCATGGAGCCCGGCTCGGCTTGGACCTCGATCGTGGGTGCGACGCCAACGCCTTCCAGCCGCTCGCCGTCGACCTCCACGTCCCCGACCGCGAGCAACAGCAAGCCGCCATCAATGAGAAATGCCGTCGCAGCGAGGACAGCTCCCTCGGTCCGGCTACCGATGACCTCGCCAAGCCGATATTTCTTGAAGCCATAGGCAAGGATTTCCTTGCCGCTGCGGGTGCCACCGTTGACAAGCATGGCGGCAGGCTTGCGCCACTTCACGTTCTCGAGTTCGCTGGCGCGATTGCGATCAGTGACCTGTATCGTCGGCGCTCGCGTGTTGAACAAATCAAGATATCCGGGGATCGCGCCGCCCCAGCCATCGCGCAAGTCCCAGATCAGTGCGTCGGCGCCGTTCAGGGGACTCTGCGATAGAAGATGCTCGAGCGTCCGCTGATACACGGAGCCGGCGTAGCACCAGACATGAACATAGCCGATGCTTCGGCCGTTGGCCGGTATTATACGGGCGCTGGCCTTCAAGCCGTCCAAGAACATCTTGTTGGGCTCAATTTCGACCGGAGTAACCGATATTTGCATAAACGCGCCGGCACGACGCAGCCCCAGCACAACTTCCTTGCCGACCTTGCCACGGAATGACTGTACCGGCTCAAACGGTGCACCATCGGCGAAGACGATCGCATCGCCAGCGAGCAGGCCGGCTTGTTGGGCTGGCGTGCCTTCTATAACACCGGTGATCATGTTGCGACCCTGCGTGTCGAGACGCGAGAGGATGCCAATGCCGGGATAGGAGATACGGCCATTCGGAAAAACACGTTCCAGTCCGCGCCGCCTTAACGCACCAGCAAAGATATCAGAAAGCTGGTAGTACTCTGGTTCGTAGTAGCGGGTGTGCGAAGCATGCAGCTCAGAGAGCATACTATTAATGACGCCGGCCAGCGCCTCTTCGGAACTCGCCCGCGCGGCGTCCGGCAAGTAACGTTCCCGGACGGCCGACCAATCGAGCCCGTCTAGGTGCGGATCGTAAAAACGATCTCGCACGGTCCGCCATACCTCCTCGAACGTGGCGATGCGTGCGGGCACGGCCTGGGATGTGGCCGAATCCGCTGCTTGTTGCTGCTCGGCCCACAACACCGTTGGAGTCAGAGCTGATGCCGCGGCCACTGACGTGAGCCGCAAAAAGCGGCGGCGCGACAGTGCTGAGTTGACTACCTTCTTCATCGTGCAACCTTGCGATGGAGCTCGTCGCTGTCTCGATAATCGGACATTCTCAGAGCCAGAGGGAATGTCTCAAACGGGCCGAAAGCGGCCATTGAACCGGATTTGAGGCCGCGCACGCCAATCCGCGCTTTTCGTTGGTTACGATCCACGTAGCCCAGCACGCCGCTGCAGTTCTGAGCGTTACCTCAACGCGCGTTGAAGGTGAGGCCGGCGCGCTCCTTTAGACGCTTGCGCAACGCCGGACCCATCAGCGCGCCCGGCGTCCAGGTGCCGCCCTCGCCCTGCACGTCGCGCACGAGGCAGAGAGCGCTCTCGGCGATCATCTTGCTGGTCGAGCCGTAGCCCGGATCGCGGTCGCCCGTGACGACCGCCTCGACCCGTCGGCCATCCGGCAGCTCGCCCAGGAAGAGGATGTCGTAGAAGCCCTTCGCGCGCTCTTCCCGAGTCGGGCCTGCACCGGGTTTGAGACCGCCGGTCCCGAGCAGGGAAAATATGGTGGCGAAGGTCTCCGTCGTCACGCGACCGATTTCCCCAAATCCGGGCGCGACCATCATCTCGTCGTAAACGAAGTCCGTGCCGTAGGGATGACCCAACAGGAAATTCGTGCGGTGTACGTTCTTGGTGTTGACCGGCGCCATGGGAAACGGCACGAGCCACACGTTCATGCTCGGGTCGTATTCGGGGATAAGGCCCGACGGCTGAGACGGCCCGGTGAACCCCGGTGTCAGCGCGAAGGGATCGGTCAGCAGCCGGATCAGGGCCGGGTCGCGCGCCGCGGCCGCCAACGTCGCCTGGGCGCTCGCTGCGGTGCCGCCCGACATGCCGCCTTTCACCTTGCGCAGGCGGGCTTTAACCCGCCGCGCCGGGCGTCCGAATTTCTCGCGCGCCTTCTCCTGCAACGTGAGCACGCCGAGATCGAACGGGATGGAATCGAAGCCGCAGGAGAAGACGATGCGCGCGCCGGTCCGTTTCGCCTCTTCGTGATGGGCGTCGATCATGCGCCGCATCCATGCCGGTTCGCCGCACAGATCGACATAGCTAGTGCCGGTGGCCGCGCAGGCCGCCACAAGCTCGGGGCCGTAAAGCTGATAAGGCCCGACCGTCGTGATAATCACGGCCGCACGCTCGCACATCGAACGTAGGCTGGCCGGTTCGCCGGCATCCGCTTTCACCAAAATCAAATCGTCTGGTGCGCCGATGTCGGCACGCACTTTCTGAAGCTTGTCGGTCGAGCGTCCCGCGATCGCCCAGGACGGAGCATCGTCGCCGCGATAGGACGTCGTCAGATATTCGGCGACGAGACGGCCGGTGTAACCCGTCGCGCCATAGACGATGAGGTCGAAGTCCCGCTTCACGACGCTGGTCCTCCTCGAACCCGGGAGAGCGTTACCCCTTACTCGGACCGGTCTTCCGCCGGCAGGATCGCACCAGCTTGCCTAGCGCGCTCATTCGATCACCTCGTCGGCGCGGGCCGAGCAGGCGCCTAAGAGGTGGGGATGCCAGGCCATTTTGTGCTGTCCCGGAGCCCGGCGAGGACACGAGGACGCGCAGTAAGTGCCACTAGAGGGGGCAGCCGCTTTCGTTGAACCGTCCCATCGCATTTGACGGAGGATACCACAGTTCCTGTCTTGGGGTGCGCAACGTCCGGTTGGAGTCAATACGCCATTTTGACCGCGGGCGAGCCACTTCCCGTCTCCCCTCGACAAGCGGACAGTTTCCGGGCCGGTTGGCGTGCCCCAAACGGGCCAACACCGGAAGAACTCAGGGTGAGCAAATCTGGTCCGAGCGCTCGACAGGAGTCGATCGGTGTCGCAAAAGCGACGCAGCACTGACGGGTCGGATTGTAGGAGCCGAAGCCTCGTGTTGCCCCGGAAGCAGACCTGAAGGAGAAGGGGCGAACGCGACTCCGGCAGCAGCCGCAGGGTCCTCGTGATGCCGCTAGTCAAATCGCACATGTGCAGCAAATGCTGCCGCACGCGGCGGTCTCAGATACGAAACCTGTTGACAGGGATCGGCTTCATTCGTCCTTCCATTTGATCGAGCAGCCAATAGACGCCTTTTGGTCAGCCGGCGCAAGACCGGTGGTCGTAATCGCGCGCATGGCCTCGACAAGCTCTCGGGGCGCCCCCGCGCGAGGCGGAGTCGCACGCCCTTCGTCGAGCCGGCCGCGATACTTGAGCTTGCGGTCGGCATTGTAACCGAAGAAGTCCGGCGTACAGACCGCCCCATACGCCCGAGCGACTGTCTGGGTCTCGTCGTGGAGATATGGAAACGGGAAATCATGAGCCCTCGCGAAACGCTTCATATTCTCAAACGAGTCTTCGGGATAGTTCGCCGCATCGTTCGAGCAAACCGCCGCAAAGCCTATGCTCTCCGACATCAGCACGCGGGCGTCCGAAACCATGCGGTCGATCACCGCTTTGACATAGGGACAATGGTTGCAGATGAAGACGACGACCGTGCCTTTTTCGCCCGCAACGTCGTCCAGTGCGTAAATCTTGCCGTCGGTGGCCGGAAGCTGGAACACGGGCGCCGGCGTATCAAGAACGACTTGGGTAGCTGCTGTCGCCATTTCGCACCTCCTTGTGCCCAAATATATGCTGACTACGGCCTGCTGGGGCACAGTTTCCAAAGCCTACTCGCCAGTCGCGTTGTTTTGGCCATATGTTAGCCATTTCCGGTCGCCCCTTAACAGCCGTCATTGGGACGAGCGCGGGATTTCGTCGGTGTAGGCCACGAACGGACGTTAGCAGCTCCAATGTCCCGACGCGTGGGGCTGCGACCATGATAAACTGCTGTCCAAAGTTTGTTCGCCCGGCGGCTCTGAATGATCGTCTCGACACTCACCGCCGGCCGCGCTCCTGCGATTTTTTTGCCGATCAGACAGGGCACCCGGGGCTCTTTCTCGGCGGCTGGGACGATCCCGCTCTCTGGCGTGAGGCCCGCAACTTCGCGAACAAGCTTGGTCCGGATCGCTGCCTGGAATTTTTCGCGATCTTTGATCGTCATGATGAAGGCGCCCGGCCCTCCGATCACGCAGTCCTCGTAATAGAGATCGAGGTTCTCGATATCGGTCGTCGAGAGGGATGGCTCCTTCACCATGATCGGGAGGCCGTTGATGATGATGCCTTTCTCCAGGGCAGCGTCGCGCGCGCCGGTTACGGGGGCTCCGTCGTTGTTCGGCCCATCGCCGGAAATGTCGATGACGCGCCGCAACCCGCGATACGGATTCTTTTCGAACAGCTGCAGTGCGAAATTAATCGCACCGGAAATTGAGGTCGCACGGCCGCGACCTCATGTGCCGCTAATGCAAGCCACCGCCCGCGCGGACTTGCGGGCTAGGCTTTCTGTTGGCGCTGGCGGCGTGCTGTTTACACCTCCAGAAATTCCTCGCCGACGAAAGGGCCCACGCCGATCTGGCCGATCGCCTGGACATGTTTTGCACTGCGAGACCAGGACATTCGACCTACCGCAGGCTTCGCGACGATCTCTTCGGGCATGTAGCGTTTTTGCCGTTTGTAGTCCTCCTTGAGGCCCAACACATACCTCAAGTCGGATCACTTCCAGGAGGTGGATAAGTGTGGCATTCGCAAGGACCAGCAGGATATTATAAATTCCGACATTCGCGCTCAGGAATAATGGTTCGAACGGACAAAGCGGCGCGGCTCCTGGCGCGGTTCATTCTATTCAAGGGAGACCAGCGTGGGCACAGCGATTCGTAGCAGCGGAATGATCCGCGAGGCCTCTCGGCTCGCCGCAGCCGGCGAGCTCGGAAATTCGGATGTCATTCGACTCTTGCAGATTCCTCATAGCAAAGAGGACGTTCAAGAAGTCCTTCGCACCTTCGAGCAGCAACTGTCCCGAGAAGCGAAGAGCAAGTTGACTTTGGACGCGTTCGTGCCGCCACCGTCCGATATCGATAATGAGCGGTACGAACCACTCTTCGACAAGTACATCATCACGGGCAAGACCTATACGACCGCCAGCGGCGCAGTCGTGCCGAATGAGCTTCAGTATTATAACGGTCAAATGGTGCACCTCTACGGCGAGTGCTCCAATGTACCTCTCGTGAATGCCGCATTGGCCGGCAGTGGCTACAGGCCGATAATCTTGAAGTACGCGGACGGCAGGCACGCGGCTGTCGCACAGCTCTGGTCGAATAAGTTCACCGACACCTCGATCCGGCCGTATGCCGCCATGTTCATAGTGGTTGCTGCCGTGGCGGACAACGCTCCCGAAAGCCATGCGTCCCTGAGGGCGGCCTCCAACGGCTCATCGAGCGTGCTTGTGATGCTTGATGGATCGTTCGATCCCGCAATGGCGGTGTATGAGAACGAAGCGCGGATGTACATGTTCCGACTGCTCGATACAACCCAGGTTGCGATCGACGTCGGCCGTGAGCGCATGGGTACCGACAAGCGGCCCGGGACCATCGATATGGCGTGCATCGGTCGCCGGCTCCACTTGTCGATCAAAGACCAGCACAGACGTGGCGTCGTCCAGGGAGACCTGGCGCTTACCGGGGATCCGACGGCATACGAGTCAGTGGTAGCTCAGGCGGCCAAAACAGCCGGCGTCACGCTGCAGGCGCTTCCGCGCGGTGCCGAATGCGTCTACCCGGCGGTCGCGCGCATCGGGCAGGGGTCGGTCGTTTGCTGGCAGTGGCGAAGCGATGTCGCCCCTCGGCTGCAACCGGTGATGCCAGGATCTTTGCACTTCGACCGGAGCTCGGAGGAAGGTCGGACCCTTCTCGCATGGGGCTTCACGCCCAAAGTGCTGGGTTTTTTTCCCAAGGTGCGGGGGGTGATCACCGGCCTGGCGGATCAGACCCCGCGTTGCGCCCGCGACAGTTCGGCTGCATGCGAGGGAATGGCAAACGCCGGCTCGCGCCTTCGTTGGGGGGCATCCGAAGAGGCCGCCTCTGCCCCATTCCGCTTGGCTTGGAATACGAGCTTCCTCGGATCATTGAAGGTGGTGCTCCGCAAAGAATTGGTCGGCCCAATGTCCGACGGCCTCCGGGTCAATTGGCACATCACGGAAGGGACCTTCGTTGGGCCGGGTCACGATGCCGTCGTGTTACCCGGCGCGGCGGACTGGATGCATATCCGCCCGGATGGAATTGCGATCGTCAACGTCCGGGCGTGTTTCGAGACGCGGGACCGTGTTCGCGTGTACGGCGCCTACGGCGGGGTCGCCGATTTTGGTCCCGACGGCTACGCTCGGGCGCTGCGCGGTGAGTATGACCAGCAAATCTCCGCCGTGGTCACACCGACATATGAGACTGCGGATCCGAGGCTCGAATGGCTCAATCGCGTCCAGTGCATCGGTGTGGGGAAGGTGGACATGAGCGCGCTTCGCGCGCAGTTCGACATGTACGTGGTGCGGGTGGGGGAGCGAGCACAAGAGGCGTCCAGCGCTGCAGCACAGTCACCGATACCGGAGCAGATCATCACCGCGGTTGAACGTTTTCGCGCCGCGATTCCTGCCAATTTCGATCCGATCTACGTCGAGAAAGTCGTCATACCGTTCTTCCTGACGAACGTTTACGAAGGGGAGCGGCCCCTTTTGCCAATGATTGACCTTAATTTCAGTAAGGAGAATGCACTCCCTCGTGATCGTTTTGGTCTCATCTATCGTGACTGGAAACCGACCCCTGAGGAGGGCGTGATGGTTTTCCTGCAAGGTCTCGAGAAGCGGGGTCAGAATAATCTTCGCAAGCGAATCTATTTTTCGGCGGTGACGCCCGATCTCTATAAGCCGATGTACCGCGCCAAAGTTACAGCTTTCTTTGACAAGCTCTTAGATCAGAAATTCGCTGACAGGCCATTCATGCAGCATTACCTCGACCACTATTTCGACCTCTATTGGGACCTTCACCTTGGACTTGTTGGCAGCGATATTCCCCGTGAGGTTCGTGAAATAGGAGAGGCGTTCAATACGGTCTTTGCCTATCGGGATCCGTTGCTGCCAGTTACCTACCAAAACTATATGAAGGTTCGTGAGCTTCAGGATTTTCTCAAATCGTGGATCGGCAAACGCATCGACGATATCCAATCGGGCAAAATCAAAAATCCCGAGAGAACCATGGCTTGGCATTGGCTGAAGAATGCCCAGGACGGCGGTCATTTCAGCAAGAAGGACATGGTCATTGAGTGCCTCCACGATTTCGTCGCGCTAAGCCAATGGGGCAATGCGATTTTCCGGGTCATGTCGCTCCTGTCGGAAGACCGCGGCGACCAGGCCGTGCGAGCATCATTTCAGAAAACAATGAGCGGAAATTTCGACACTGCCGGAGGTGCGTCTTTCTCGCCACTTGAGCTATTCGTAATGGAATTGTTTCGCGTGATTTCGCCGAACGGTGGCAGCGTCTCCGCCATCCATGATGCGAGATTAAGCGTCCGCGGGGAGGCTCCGCAGCAAAAGCTCGGCATGCCGTTTGAAAGAGACAGCTATGTATCCACGCCGCATGCCAGCACCAGCCTGGATCCGGTTCACTGGACGGATCCGAATACGTTCGATCCGCAACGATATCTCCGCGTCCCGACCAGCGCGCAGATCAACGATGACAAGTGTCGGCAAATCGGCCTGGCACGGTGCCCGTTCGACATCACCAATTTCAAGGTCAAGGACGGACGAAACGCCCATATTACAAATAGCGGCTTCGGCACCTTATTTGTCGTTGCGGACGAACGAAGCTACCCGGTTTGTGACTATGCCGGCTTTGCTCCGTTCGGCTTTGGATACCGACGATGTGCGGGTGAACAACTGACAATTCTCGTATTTGAGGATTTTTTGCGAAAGGTCTGGCGCGACAAGATCGTGTTTCGGAAGCTTGATCTGGCAAATCCTGCTCGCGTACCAGTCGGACTGGACGCGGTGATCCAAGACGATATCGGGTTCTACAGATCCGCCTTGCGATAGCGTATCGCGCCGCTGGCACGCGGTTTTTAGCCGTCGCAAGCGGACTGGCGCCGGCGTGGGGAGATCCAGCAGGTCGCCAACTACCGGCAGCAGCCCCTGTCCTGTACACGCAATACAATATAGTCTATTAGACAGAACCAGAATGCGAAGTCGGTCGAGCAAATGCCAGGCAAATGCTATGGATCGAAAAGCGCGGTCGAGGACTCGGGGCTCTCTCCCCCGGGGGCGTCGCCGCTGTCGCGTTTGCCGGGACTTGCCGATGCGGCTGGCGTCCAAACCGGGGCGGCCCAAAAGCGCGGCCTTCTTCGACAGCCTTCTGACGCGCTTCAATCGGTACGCCAAAACGCTGCGCGCTCGGGAGACTCCTCGGTGCGGCAGGCGGCGCCTTGCGCCCCCCCCTTGGTGACCAATCCCGGCGATCTCATTGCGCGCGCACTCGAAATCCTCGCCGAGGAAGACGAAGCATGGCGGATGCGCAGGGGTCTCGATCTCACGCCGCGGAGCGTCCCGTGAATTCCCCGTCGCGCGGATTCGTCAATAGACGGCCGTGCGTTTTTGCGGAAGCTGCGGCAAAGCCCTCACCTATTCCGGCGTGTGACCGGTTTCTTCCGGCGCCTTCCCTGACGCTGCAAACGGATGAAGCTCAAGCTAAGGCAGCATGCATGCCTTCGATGCAGCGCGCACGGGACGGCTCGGAGCTGCGATGGGGCGAGGCGGATACGCCCGTGCCCGCTGCAGTGATTTCTCCGGGAACCCCGGCATCGGTCACGGTAGCGGTCTCTCCAGTGCGGCCGGGTCACGCTGTCACGGTAGAGTACCGGGTGAACGGAGGCCCGGTCCGCCAGGCAATCGGGCAATCCGCGCCGCGCGTCCACGGTGCGAACGGTCGGCTATTCCGGGCGCTCCTGCCGGGCCAATCCGGCGGAACGGTGGAGTTTCTGCCGGTGCTTGGCTTTGCCGGCCAGCCGATCTCTCCGCGCCTACGGGAGTCCGCCAAATGTCCCCGGTATCAGGTGGGTTGCGGAGCGGCCCCGGTCGAGACCGCTGCTCTACCTGCGGGCGAGCCTCGCTGGGACTGGGATGCCACGTTCCTCTGGGCCGGCACGGTGGCCATCCGTACGGAGGTAATAGGCGTTATGCCGGATGGACTGCGGGTCAACTTGCACGTCACGGAAGGACGCTTCGTTGGGCCGCGCTTCGAGGGGATCGTCCGGCCCGGCGGGATCAACTGGCTGCGCATCCGCAAGGACGGTGTTGGAATAGTCAATGTGACGGAGTGTCTGCAGACGCGGTCTGGTGCGCGGATCGACTGCTTGTATGATGGCATCCTCGACCTGGGTGCGGACGGCTACGCACGTGCCATCCGCGGCGACTTCGGTATACTGCCGCCGTTCGTTCTTGCTCCGACCTACGCGACCGCTGACAAAGAACTCGCTTGGCTCAACCGCGCCCAGTGTATTGGCGTTGGCAGGGTGGACATGAAGAAGCTGCGCGCCGCGTACGACATATACGTCGTAACAGCGGGGGCCGCAAAACATGTGGAGTGAAGACTCAATAGAAGCCGCACTCGTGGAGTGCGCGCCAACGGTGTTCTGAGCTCAAGATATTTGCGTTCGTGCGCAAGGACGAACGACATCTCGTTCCCGATGTATTAAATTAGGGGGGCCTTTGAGATGACAACCGATAACCCGCAAGTGCCTTGGACCGACGAGCAGTGGGCTCGCGTCAACAAAGTCGTTCAAGAGGAAGCTAGCCGCGTACGGATCGCGGCGACGTTCCTTCCGCTGCTTGGACCGCTGCCCGGAGATACCGACTTCGTGAGGGAGGAAGTTGTCCAGGTTGCTCCGCGGCCATTACGTATCCAGGACAGGGATGTCATCCAGTTGGCGACCTTACAGGTAAGAGTGTCCGTGCGGGGTGCGCAGATGGCCGATCCGGAGATGACCAGCGTGCTGGCCTTATTCCGGCGCGCTGCCAACGTACTGGCTCGTCTTGAGGACGCCGTCGTCTTCAGGGGATTGGTGCCAGACCCGGCATTCCTGGGACAGGATAGGTTTGCCCCTCCCATAAATGTCGGCCCACGGCAAAGGCTCTGGGAAATCACCGGCGGGGGGGTAAGCCGTGGACTTTGGACAAACTCAGCCGCCGTTCAGGCGCAGCAGGTTAATATTCAATTGCAGCAGCCAGACAGAGACGCGCGGCTGGTGGCCGGGATAGCCGACGCCATTGGCCGCCTGGAAGAGCGGGGCCACTTCGGACCGTTCGCGGTGGTTCTTGACCAGCAGATGTTTCTCGTCGCTCAGTCGCCAACGGAAGCTCTTGTATTGCCGCAAGATCGCATCCTCCCGTTCCTGGGCGGCGGTCCGCTGCTCCGCTCGTCCACGCTTGACGTCGCTCCCGGTCTGCGGTCCGGCGTGGTTGTGGCGCTTGGCGGCGAGCCAGTCGAGCTAGTCATCGCCACAGATTTATGCGTCCAGTTCCTGCAGGTCACAGCCGAGCCGAATTTCGTCTTCCGTGTGTGCGAGAAGATGGCGCTGCGCATCAAGGAACCCGATGCGATCATACGGCTGACGGCATAGGCGCCACGAAATTTCGAGGCACCGTAGCGATTGAGATTTTCCGATGATCGCGGCGTGTACGGAGAAATGTCTCGGGGTCGCTTGATCGCTACTTCACCTCGGCAAAAGACTAGGGAGGAGATGCAAATGAAAATCCCAATAGACATTGAAGTTTTGAAATCTGTCCTTCGGATCGATGACGAGGCCGCCCAGCAGAAAATTAATCAAACCAAAGCAGTGAGCGTCGATGATGAACCTCCAATCGTATCGAAGCGCCAGAAAGACGAGTTCACTGTGGAAGCGTCGACCAACCGCAGTGACGGTGTATCGGTCATTAATTTACTTGACGAGCACGGGGGGATCATCACTCCCCTCGCAGTTGATCTGAAAACAGGAAAATTCCGTCAACTTGAGCCAGACCCCAAACCCGCGGCTTCCGCTAAGGCCAATCCGCAGGCCGATCCAGGGCGCGACCTTGGGCTCGCGCTGCAGATCGGTAACAGGACTGCGGTCACAGCGTTTTTGAAACATCATCCCAAGGGGTTCTACGCCGACCTGGCAAAGGCTCAGCTTGAGAAGATCGAGACCGAGGAAGCCGCAGCCAAGAAACCGTGAGCTTTTCTACTTGGTCAAATACAGATGGCTGCTGACGTACGTTTGGCAACTTTGGGTGAATGAAGCTCATGCTTGAAAGGGCTCGGGAGATCGTCGAAACTGATCCGATGTATCGCGTCCCGCGCGCTCGGTGACGCCTCCAAAGCTGGCTAAAAGTCGGACTAAGTGGTCATGGCTCGGTGAAGCATGCCTACTAGGGTTATCGTCTTGGGCGGTGGTGTCGCCGGCATGAGTGCCGCGCACGAGTTGGTCGAGCGCGGCTTTGATGTCGTGGTGCTCGAGAGTGGCGATATTGCGGGAGGCAAGGCCCGCAGCATTCCCGTCTTCCACGAGGGCGAGGACACCAGCGGACATCAGGTCGCCGATGGCGCTGGGAGTTCGGTTCAGCATCGGGTGCCCGGCGAGCATGGGTTTCGATTCTTCCCAGGTTTCTACAAGCACGTAATCGAGACAATGCGCCGCATACCGTCGTTTGACGGGAGCAAGGTTGCGGATCACCTGGTGCCGACCACGCGACTGGAGTTCACGCAATACGACGAGCCCCCGTTCGTCGTACCCGCCGGCTTTCCGCTCTCGCCCCGCGATGCCGGCACCATGTTGCGGGACATCCTGCTGTTGTTCGAACACTCCACTGGCCTCACACCCGACGATCTGGCATTCTTCGGTGCGCGCGTCTGGCAGATACTCACTTCGTGCCACCAGCGCCGGCTCGCAGAATACGAGCGCACGAGCTGGTGGGAGTTCGTCGGCGCCGAGCAGCGGTCGGAGTCATACCAGAAGTTCCTCGCCACCGGCATTACGCGCTCGCTGGTGGCGTCCAAAGCGCGCAAGGCCAGCGCGCGCACCATCGGCGACATCTTTGTGCAGCTGGTGCTCACGATCCTGAACCCGATCGCGGGATCGACTGATCGCGTGCTCGATGGGCCAACGAATCTCGTCTGGATCGACCCGTGGCTTGCGTATCTCGAATCGAGAGGGGTGCGGTACGTCAAGAACGCGCGGGTCGAGGAGATCCTTTACGAGAACGGACGGATCACCGGCGTCGTCGCTCGCCAGCAGGGCCAGCAAGGTCAGCGCATCATGGTGCATGGCGACCACTACGTGGCGGCGCTCCCGCTCGAGGACATCGCCCCCCTGGTGAGCGACCGCCTGGCGGCAGCCGACCCGACGCTCGCCAACCTGCGCGCGCTGGCTCCGAACCTGGAGTGGATGAACGGCGTGCAGTTCTATCTGCACCGCGCGGTGCCGTCGGCGCACGGGCACGTGATTCACATCGACACCGAATGGGCGCTCACGAGCATCTCGCAGCTTCAGTTCTGGCGTGATGTGCCGTCTGAGCTGTTCCGAGACAGCGATGTGCACGGCATCCTCTCGGTCGATCTTTCTGATTGGACGGCGCCGGGATCGGACGGACGCCCAGCCATGCGGTGCTCGCGTGAAGAGGTGGTGCGCGAGACATGGAATCAACTCAAGCGCTCGCTCAATGATGCCGGTGATGAGGTGCTGCGCGATGAGGATTTGCATTCGTGGTTCCTCAGCGCAAACATTGAGAACGATCCCGCACGCCCGGGCTGGCTACGGAATTCCGAGCCGCTTCTGGTGAACCAAGTCGAAACCTGGGCCTTGCGTCCCGAGGCGACCACCGCCATTCCAAACCTTTTTCTGGCGTCGGACTACGTTCGCACGCATACCGACCTCGCGACGATGGAGGCAGCCAATGAGGCAGCTCGGCGCGCAGTGAATGGCCTGCTTGACGCCGTGAAATTCGACGGAAGCCGCTGTGAGCTGTGGCCGCTGCACGAACCTGAAATCCTCCTGCCATGGCGGCTGCACGATGCTGCGCGATACCAGGCCGGCCTGCCGTGGGACGCTTCACTCGCGCAGGTAGCTGCCCACGCCTTACGCGGTGCGTCGCCGCTGCTGGAGCTGGCGAGCTCCCTGCTCGAGCAGGTATCGCCGTTCACCCATGCCGTCGCCGACACGCTCGACTCGCACAGTGCCGCCGCGGATGATGTCGGCGCGCTTGATGCGGTCGACCCGGCGACGATGGCGCGCCGCTTGGTTGATGTGCCCACCCTGCAGGATGCGTTGATCAAGGTCGCGGATACTGTGCCATTGGCCGGCGAGATCGTAGGCCCGGCCGGCTTTCTGGACCGCCTGGTGTGGTATCGCGACATGCTGGCCGATATGCTCACAGAAGGTGTACCGACGTGGGAACCGCAGCGCCACCTGTATGGGCTCGTGACGGATTTCATGGGCCGGTCAGGCAAGGGCCTTCGTCCTGCCCTCTGCATCGCGACCGCGAGAGCGCTGGGCGGCCGCGCGGAGGATGCGTTTCCTGCCGCCGCCGGCCTGGAAATGCTGCACAATGCATTTCTCGTGCACGACGATATTGAAGACGGTAGCGACTGGCGGCGTGGCGTTGCGACAATGCATCGTCGTGCCGGGATTCCAATTGCCGTGAACACTGGCGATTCCATGAACGCACTCGCTATGCGCCTTTTCCGCAAGACCGGCGAGCGGCTCGGCCCGGTGACGGCGCTGCGCATCTTCGACGAAGTCGATCACATGGTCGTCGAGACCTTGGAGGGGCAGGCCAACGAACTAGGATGGGTACGAGACAATGATCTCACAGTTACGACAGACGATTATCTGCGGCTCGTGCTCAAGAAAACGGCCTGGTACAGCTTCATTCACCCCATGCGGATTGGTGCACTCGTTGCCAACGGCGAGGACCAGAATCTCGGTCGATTTGATCGGTTTGGCTATCTGCTTGGACTGGCTTTCCAGATCACCGACGATGTTCTTAACCTGGTTGGCGACATTGGGCGTTACGGCAAGGAGATCGACGGAGATCTCTGGGAAGGCAAACGGACGCTTCTGCTCGCGCACGCCCTGGGTCGGGCGAATCCCACTGACCGTGCGTGGATTAGCACCTTTCTGGCGCGGCCCCGCGAGCGACGTTTGCCGCGTGAAGTGCTGAGGCTACATCAGATCATCGCGGAGGGCGGGAGCATCCCATGGGCGCAGCGAGCGGCAGCCGAATTTGCAGAGGCTGCAGCGCGCGAATTCCACAACTCGGCGTTCGCCGGTGTGCCTGCAGGTCCAGACCTCGAATGGCTGCGCACTTGCATAAACTTCCTGACCCAGCGCGACGCGTAATCGGGTTCAGGTTGGAATGAATGGGGACATCGTAACCCGATTGCTCTTAGATCCCTTGATTGAGTCCCGCCAGGAAAGCTGCATCTGCGCGCGACCGCGGCACAGCCGTCCTACTGCAATTTTCCAGGGTTATAGTAGGTTGTCGCGGAACGTCTGCGCGACAACGTTCGGCAGCACCGGAGAATCGTATGGAGCGCCTCAGCAAGCCAATCGATGCGGACATCCCGTTGCTTGAGAAAAGCGCTGATCAGCTCGGCTATGTGGTGCCCGATCTTGAGCAAGCCATCAAGAGCTGGATAGACCAGGGTATCGGGCCCTGGCTCACGGTTGGTCCGGTGGTGGTCACTGATAACAAGTATCTGGAGAGGCCCTCACGCCCGCTGATCATGTTCGGATTCTGCCAGGTCGGCGGGGTGCAGCTGGAGCTTATTCAGCCGCTCGACAATGAGCCGTCAAGCTGGCGCGCCTTCCTTGCGGCCGGAAGGAGCGGTCTTCAGCACTGCGGTTTTTGCGTCGAGCCGCACGATTATCAGCGGTCCGTCGCGCAGACCAAGGCGTGTGGCGCGACGATCCAGCAGATGATGTCTTTTTCGGGCGCCCGCTTCACCTATTTTTCCCTGCCTGCTCGCGCCGGTCCTCTGATGGAACGAATTCGTCTTGGAGAGGTGGCGCCTGAAAAAGCTAATGCAGTGCGCAATTCCATCGCGGGGGGGTGCGAGATCGTAGAACTGATCGAGTTCCAGCCCCGTATCCGCGAGATGTTCGCAAAAGTTACGCAAGCAGCGGCCACTTGGGACGGCAAGGCCAGGCCCGTTCGTCACCTGATAGGGCCTGTCGCAAAGGCAGCAATCGGTTCGCACTTGCTCCGAACTATGCGATTCCGGTGATGTATTTTCGTGGCGGCGCGACGCACGGTATGTGGCGGCATGCTCGCCTTTGACGGCGGCGCATTGGCCTTGATCGCGATCCGCTGCACCGGCATCACGCCGAACGAGCGCGGCCGGTTTGCGAGGCTTGGCGGCCAAGCTCGATCCGCCGACATCGCGCGGCGATCCTTTGAAATCGATGGTTGCGGTCATGGCGGCGTCGATGCGCGCGCCTGTTCGAGCGATCAATTGCGCGACGTTTCGCTGCTCTCGCTCATGCCTTGAGCTGCTCCAGCAGCGATTTGGCCTCCTTCAAGTCCAGCGTGTCGAAACCCTCGGTGAACCAACCATAGACCGGGGCGAGAATATCGTGGGCCTGCTGTCGTTTGCCCTGATCGTACCACAGCCGCGCCATGCTCACAGCCGCACGCAGTTCCCAGGACTTTGCCTGCTGCTGACGAGCGACCGCCAGCGCATGTTCGAAATATTCTTCCGCTTTCGTTGCGTTTGGGTTGGGCGACGATAGCTCGATTTCGCCTGCCATGCGCTTGATCTCGGCCTCAAACCAACTTTCCTTGGTTGTTTCTACCTGGGTCATCGCTTCGCGAATGCAGTCCCGTGCATCATCGAAGTGGTCGAGTTCAGCATGAGCGCCCGCCAGATACGACAAGCAGAATGGCACTAGCGCTGTTGCCGCCGTTGACCGACGTGCTCTGATACCCGAGTCGATCACATGGACCGCGTCTGAGGCCTTCCCAGTGAGGGCCAAGACGCAACCTTGGACCACCATTCCGAGCGACCCCCAAAACAATGAACCTCTCTCGTCTGCCAGGGGGACAAGTTCATTAGCTTCGGCGCTTGCTGCCGCATAGTTTCCGCAGCAGATATGGGTAAAGGATGTATGGAACAGGGCATACATCAAAGTGGCTGCTTGGCCGATCTCGCGCGCTTCCTTGAGCGCCTGTTCAGCGTCTCTGCCTGCAGCCTCGGGGAAGCCAAGAAGCCATAGAGCCCAGGACCGATAGGATAGGGCTGCGACCCTAATGTCCTGGCCAAATCGAGCCGCCAGCGTACGATGCTCGGCGGGTTCGTAGATCGCGATCGCCTGATCGTAATGTGCCAGACTTTCTGCAAGGACGCCCGTACACGTCAGAGACGTAGCCATAATACGATGCCCAAGCATGAGCGGAACCATCGTTCCCTGCTTCTCGGCAAGCGCCAAGCACTCTGTCGCAAGGTCGAGGAGAGCGTCGCTTTTGAACTTTATATAGTTCGTGACCCAGAACCCATAGAGGACTGAAAACAGGAGCAACGGGTCTTCAGGGGGCTCTCCGAGTGACTCCGCTTGCTCGATGAAGGCGCGGGCTCGATCGAGAGATGCGATAGTCTCAGGGGCCGCGTGGCCCTTGGTGTTCATCAAGGCATTCACAAGCGCGACCTCCAGTTTGATCTGGTCGCCACGCAGCGCTGGTGTGCCCGGCAGCGTCGCAATCTGTGAAAGAGCGCGGATTAGCTGAACCGTCGCCTCTACTAGCGCTGAACGCGCTAGCGACCGCTGTCCCGCCTTGCCCCATAAGGCCGCCGCCCTCTCGATCAGCCCGGCCTCAGTGCAGTGATGTGCTAGCCGTTCCGGCTGGCTCTCGGCTGTTTCGGCGAATTGGCTTTCAATTGCTTCGGCAATGCGTGCATGGAGCGCGCGGCGGGGCTGGCGCAGCAACGTGCTATAGGACGCGTCCCGCACCAAAGCATGCTTGAATAGGTAAGTTGCATTCGGCGGCGAGCCTAACCTGAAAAGCAAACCAGCCTTTATGAGACGGTTCAGCACTGATCCCAGTTCCGCCGCTGGCACGCGCACCACCGCCGCCAGGAGAGCATGCGAAAACTCCCGGCCGATCGCCGCGCCAATCTGTGCCACTTCTTTGGCGGGGCCGAGCCGGTCGAGCCGCGACATCAATGAGGCGTGCAAACTTGCGGGGACTGCCCAGGCCGGGGACGGAATGACGGCAATCGTGCGTTCGACTGCGCCGTGGCCCTCCGCCTCCAGCACTGCCTTCGTCATCTCCTCCACGAACAGGGGGACGCCATCGGTACGTTCGATGATGTCCTGCCTGATGCCCGCCGGCAGCAGCTTGCTGCCGACTACGCCGTCGATCATGGCGCCGACTTGGTGTTTCGTCAGCCGATTGATCGTCATGGCGGTCACGTGCTGCCGCCCGATCCAGGGCGGATCGAATTCCGGGCGGAATATCACAATCATTAGCGCGCGAAGGGTCTCAATCCTGGCCACGATCCGGCCGAAAGCTTCTAGGCTCGTAGGATCGGTCCAATGCGCATCCTCAAAGATTATCAAGACTGGGCTTTGCCGTGTAAGCGCTTCTAATTGTGAGATGAGCGCTTCGAATGTTCGCTGCCTGTGCTGCTGCGGGGTCAATTTGAGGGCGGGATAGCGTCCATCATTCGGAAGCGACAGCATCTCGGCAAAGAGCGAAGCGTCCCCGATCGAGGTCGAGGTCTGAGCGAGCAGGGTATCAAGCTTGTCGAGCCTCGCGTGCAGTGTATCGTCGTGCGCCAGCCCGGCGGCACGTTCCATCTGCCCGATGATCGGATATAGCGCGCTGTCGGTGTGCTGCGGCGAGCAGACATAGCGCAAACGCGTATGCGGCTCTCCGGCGAGTCGTTCCAGAAGCGCGGCAGTGAGACGCGACTTGCCGATCCCAGCCTCACCGGCGATCAGGACCGCCTGGCCTTCACCTGTCTTTGCCCTGGCCCAACGCTGTAGAAGCAATTCGAGTTCTTCCTCCCGCCCGACGAGGGCAGTCAGGCCAGTTGCGTGTAGCGCCTCGAAGCGGCTCTCCACGGAGCTCGCCCGCAACGCCACCCAGGCCCGCGTTGGCGCGGCGATGCCCTTGAGGTCCTGCGGCCGGAGGTCTTGTAGCTCGAAGAGGTTTCCGAGCAGCCTTCGGGTGCCTTCGGCGATGACAACCGTGCTCGGCTCAGCGATCCCCTGCAGACGAGACGCCAGGTTCGGCGTCTCGCCCACCACCCCGCGTTCCTGGGCCTCGCCGGCACCAACGAGATCGCCAACCACGACCAAGCCTGTCGCGACCCCGATACGCACCCGGAGCGGCTCCTGGATACCCAGATTGCCGATCGCCTCGATGATCGCCAGTCCTGCGCGGACGGCACGCTCGGCATCATCCTCATGAGCGTGGGGATAGCCGAAATAGATGAGCACCCCATCGCCCATGTACCTGGCCACGAAGCCGTCGAACCGGGCGACCGTCTCCGCGACGCACTTATGATAAGCGCCGATTACCGAACGCAGATCCTCTGGGTCGAGCGTGGTCGAGAGCGCGGTCGAGCCAACGAGGTCGGTGAACATCACCGTCAGTTGGCGACGCTCGGCGTCGTCTCGCCGAGTTGGCTCGATATCCACGAGTGCAGAAGGTGCCGTTACGGCAGCCGAGACGTTGCTGAGATCGCGGATCGCATGCAGCATTTTCAACCGGTGGCCGAGCGAAACGCCAAGGTCTTTGAGATGTTGGTCGGTCAAGTCGGGGAGAACGGCCATATCAATGTCGTTCTCGGCGAACCTCTGCGCATACTCGGACATGCCGAGCTTTTTGAGCCAGTCCGCAATTTGTTGCACCGCGGTCACCGTGATCCGTGCGTCGCCTATCTAAGTGTTGGCCCGACGACTACAGAAAGAGATTACACAAGAAAGACCGCGAAAGCACGTCCTCACGGGCGCGGAATCGCGATACCAATCGAGCCCTGAATGCCCGCCCTGTGCGCTAGCGATTGGTATAGAGGACCAACAAATCAATGCATGACGTACCGACGCTCGACATGGAGCAGGCCCGGGCGCTATTCCGACAGTTTGTCGAATCCGTGCCCGCGCGGACCTCGGACCAGCGAATTGCTGATCGATGCGCTGGCGAAGATCGCCTGCCCGGGCCCCCCGGCAAAATTGATTTGCCGCTCGGGGCACCGGACCGTTCTCTGGAAGTCGACGACCTTGCTTCACGCAGTCGATGCAGATGAACACCGCATCGATCCAAGAGCGCAACTGCGTCCGCCCACACCCGCCGCAGTAGCGAACATGTTGCCCGCTAGACTAGGCAAATCCGCCGAGGCGCTTGGCGATGCGGTGCGGATGGCAAGTGATTTTGCTCAGCGCGTCGACATTGTCGAGCGCTGGGTCGGGTCGATGCTCGAAAGCGGCACGCAGGACTGCGCGATCGGCCTCTCGTCCCGGATGATGGTCGCCGCCGGCGGCCGCGCGCGGATCAAGGACTGTGTTGCAAAATCCGGCCTTAGCCAGTCAATTCCAGCGCCGGTTTGCGACGCAAGTCGGAATGGCACCAAAGCTGTTCGCACGCACCATCCGGTTCGACCGGGCGCTGGCGTCTCGTCGCAATACCCCGAGCCGTCGAGCCTCTGGTCCGTTATTTGCGCAATGATCTGAAGGCTGCGCGTACCTCATCTGAAAACAGCTTCGGCTCCTCCCAGGCGGCGAAATGTCCGCCACGTTCGACCTCGCTGAAGTAGGCGAGGCCGGGGTACATAATCTCGACCCAACTTCGGGGCGCAGCAAAGATTTCGCCGGGGAACGTCGAAAATCCCACGGGAACCGCGACCGCAGGAGGAGACTTGCCGGCCGCACGGGCTGCGGCCTGTCCGGCCTCCCAGTACCACCGTGCGGCCGAGGCCCCAGTGCCCGTCAGCCAGTACAGCGTGATGTTGTCGAGGATGCTGTCCCGGGTGAGATTGCCCGCGGGCTTACCCTCCACGAACGCTTGGGAAATCTTGTAGTAGCTGTCCGTGTCATGGTCGAGCATCCAGCTCGCGAGCCCGAGGGGTGAATTCAGCAGGGAGTAGCCGATCGTCTGTGGCCGCGTCGACTGCTCTAGGAAGTAGCCAAAGCCACTCGCCCTAAACGTCGCGGCCGCCTTCTGCGCCGCGCGTTCCTTCTCGGATTCTGCGGGCAGCTTGTCGGACATTGCCGCCACACCCGCGAGCAAGTTGACGTGGATGCCGAGAAGTCCCTTGGGTGCCTGGCGCCCCATCGCATCCGTTACTGCCGCTCCTACGTCGCCACCCTGGGCGACGTAGCGCGTGTAGCCGAGGCGATCCATTAGCCCCGTCCACGCACGCGCGATGCGCGCGGCGTCCCATCCGAGTTCGGTCGGCTCACCCGAGAAGCCGTAGCCTGGCAAGGACGGCAGCACCAGGTGGAATGCATCGTCGGGAGTGCCACCATACTTGGTCGGGTCAGTCAGGGGACCGACGGTATCGAGGAGTTCGATGACCGAGCCAGGCCAGCCGTGCGTCATGATCAGCGGCAGCGCGTTCTCATGCCGGGACTTGACGTGGATGAAATGGATCTTCACCCCGTCGATCACGGTCGTGAACTGTGGCAACGCGTTCAGCCGTGCCTCGCACTTGCGCCAGTCGTACTCAGTCGACCAGTAGCGGGCGAGCGCCCGCAGCGTCGCCAGTTGCACACCCTGCGACCGATCCTCAACGAGCTCTTTGGTGGGCCAGCGCGTGGACGCGAGGCGCCGGCGGAGATTAGCGAGGTCTTCACCCCGGACATTGACGCGGAAGGGAAGAATTGCGTCGGCTTTGGTCGTACCAAACGGGGACCCTCCTTGCTTCGATTGCGCGCGTGCGGCGACGAAATGTATTGGCAGCAAGCTGACGGCACCAGTTGCGACTGACCCTGCGAGGAGGCTGCGCCGGGTGGGTGAAGAGGAGATTGCAGTCATGTTCGGCCTCCTTGTTTACAAGCCCGCTCCTAGACTAGTGAACTGCGATGCGTCGCTCTGACCCACAAAAGGTTGGCCGAGACATAGGCCCGGTAGGCTCGCACATAGTCGCGGAACTCTCGAACCCACTCACGCACAGGGCTCTAACGCCTGATGTTTGCCGCTCGCCTTGACGATTTTACTCTACTTGCGAACGGCACGCCGCCAAATTCAGCGATCCTTGCTCGGCGCAGCTTGTTGAACCAGGGCCCCAGCGCTCGGCCATCGAAGTGATCCGCGATTAGCGCGCGACCTCCCTGTGATGCCCCAGGTTCGTCGGCATGGTAGTCAGCGAAAGTGAACTCACGGTCGGTATTGGCCCGAACGCGAAGCCCTGGAATCGAATCGGACCCAATTTGGCGCGACAAAGCGAGCGAAGGCTGGTGGGCCCGGCAGGACTCGAACCTGCAACCAGACCGTTATGAGCGGCCGGCTCTAACCATTGAGCTACAGGCCCCGCCGCGGGACGGCCGCGGATGTGCGGCCAGCAACGGTGCGCGGTTCGTTTACAGGGATGGAGGCGGGGGTGCAATGCTGGCTCCGGCGGACGGAAACCCCTGGCGCAGCATTGCCGGTGATTTTTGAATTACCGAAATTGACGATGGTGCCCTTATGCTCCTGTTTTGCCCGACGAGTCAAATCGGCTCGCGAAGGCCCTTTTTTCGCTTCCGTAACCCATTGTGATTACGTGGCTTTTCTACTGTGCATGGGGTTGTTTTCGCACATTGTGATTCCGGAGGGGCCTGCAGGTCCCTCCGAATGCTTTGCTGGCGCGCTACGGGCGCCGCGCAGGGCCACCCCTAGTCCACCGAAACCCCGGCGAACTCCACCACCTTCTTCCACTTCTCGGTCTCGTCGGCGACCAGCTTGCCGAACTCGGCTGATGTCATCGGCTTCGGGATGCCGCCGTTCTCGGTCAGCCGCGCGATGACCTTCGGGTCCTTGAGGACTTCGCCGACGGCCTTGTTGAGGATCTCGATCACTTCGGGCGGCGTGCCCTTCGGCGCGGAGATGCCGTAGAAGCCGACCGATTCGAAGCCCGGCACGGTCTCGGCGATCGCCGGCACGTCGGGCACGGTTGGCCAGCGCTGCGGCGAGGTGACGCCGAGGGCGCGGACAGTGCCGCCGCGCGACTGCTCGAGCGCGGAGGGGAGGTTGTCGAAGATCAGCTGCACCTTGTTGGAGATGATGTCGGGGAAGGCGATCGCGGAGCCGCGATAGGGCACGTGCACCATGTCGCATTTGGTCATCACCTTGAACAGCTCCGCCGACATGTGCACCGAGGTGCCGTTGCCGGACGAGGCAAAGGAGATCTTGCCGGGATTGGCCTTGCAGTAGTCGATGAACTCCTGAACCGTCTTCACCGGCATCGCATTGGAGACGACCAGCATGTTGGTGAGCTGCATGATGCTCGCGACCGGCACGGTGTCGCGCAGGAAGTCGTAAGGCAGCTTCTTGTAGAGCGAGGTCGAGATCGCGTTGTTGGGCGCGACGAACAACAGCGTATAGCCGTCGGGGGCCGCGTTGATCGCGGCGGCGGCCGCGATGTTGCCGCCGGAGCCGGCGCGGTTCTCGACGATGAATTGCTGGCCGAGGCGATCCGAGAGCGCTTGCGCCATGATCCGCGCCACGATGTCAACGGGGCCGCCGGCGGCGAAGCCGATCATCCAGTGCACGGGGCGGTCGGGGTAGCCGGCGGCGGAGGCGGGAGGGGAGGCGTTGAGGAGAGTTGAAAGAAACAGCAGCCCAAAAACAGTGTTACGCAAAATTCGCAACATGACGTCTCCCATTGTTCTATTGTCGTTGGGCTGCATGCTTTCACAAAAACCGCCCGCTGCCTACATCGCCGCAAGTCGATGTTGACGCGGGGCGGCCGGGACTCATCATGAGATTCGCAATCACAATTCTTCTCGGCGCGGCGCTGCTCGCAAATCCACTCGCAAGCCCCGCCGATGCTCAAACCGGAGGCAAGGCCATTCCGACCACCACACTCAGCCTGGGCACCGCGACGCCCGGCGGCGGCTTTCCGCTCTATGGCAACGCCTTTGCGGAAGCGATGAACGCGGCCGATCCGCAAATCACCATCGCGCCCCGCAACACCAAGGGCAGCAACGAGAACATTCCGCTGCTGGAGACGGGCAAGCTCGATCTCGCACTGGTCGCGGGCGAGCCGGCCTATGAGGCGTTTGCCGGCATCGGCCGCGTGCCTGTGCGGTTGAAGATACTCACCGCGATCTATTCCAACCCCGGCATGTTCGTGGTGCAGGCGGACAGTCCGTACAAGACCATTCGCGATCTCGTCGGCCAGCCCGTCGCGTTCGGCGCCAAAGGCTCGGGCCTGCCGATCCTGGCGCGCTACGTGCTCGATGGCCTCGGCCTGAAGCAGGACGAGGATTTCAAGGCGATCTATCTCGACCGCGCCGGCGATGGCCCCGCGATGGTCGAGGATGGCCGCGTCGCCGCGTTGTGGGGTGCCGGCATCGGCTGGCCCGGCTTTGCCGCGGTGGCATCGAGTGCGTCAGGCGCGCGCTTCATTGCGCCGACCGCTGAGGAGATCACGCGCATTCGCGCCAAGCATGCGTTCCTGAAGCCGCTCACCGTGCCGGCCGGCTCCTATCCGAAGCAGGCCGAGCCGATCGCCTCGCTCGGCTCGTGGAGTTTCGTCCTCACGCGCGAAGACCTGCCCGATGACGTCGCCTATCGTCTCGCCAAGACGCTGCACGGCGCCGAGGCGGCGTTCTGCAAGCAGCTCGCGCAGGCCTGCGAGACCACGGCGTCGAACACGGTCGCGGCGGCGCCGAAGCCGGAGCTGATCCATCCAGGCGTGAAAAAATACTTCCGCGAAATTGGTGTCATGAAATAGGACACGACTGCATCGACAATCGTCGTGCCCGGGCTTGTCCCGGGCATCCACGTTCTTGGCGCCGTACGAAAGATCGTGGATGGCCGGGACAAGCCCGGCCATGACGACGACCTCTCGCTACAGCATCACTTCTTCACCAGCGGACACGCCGGGTCCGGTGGACCAAACGCCTTCTCGCCCGAGATGGTCGTGAGGATCTTGTAATAGTCCCACGGATATTTGCTCTCCTCCGGCGTCTTCACCTGCACCAACCAGAGGTCGTGCACCATCAGATTGTCCTCGCGCAGTTTGCCGTTGCGGGCGAAGAAATCCTCGATCGGCTTTTCCCGCATCTTCGCCGCGACCTTGAGCGGATCGTCGGTGCCGGTCTCCTTGATGGCGTTGAGATAGTGCATCACGCTCGAATAGACGCCGGCCTGCCACATCGACGGCATCTTGTTCATCTTGGCGAAATAGCGCTTCGACCATTCGCGGGTCTTGTCGTCCATGTCCCAATAGAACGACGTCGTCAGCAACAGCCCTTGGGCGGCCTGCAGGCCGAGGCCGTGGATGTCGGTGATTAGCGCCAGCAGCGCCGCCATCTGCTGGCCGCCCTTGAACACGCCGAACTCCGAGCCGGTCTTGATCTCGTTCATGTTGTTCGGGGGACCTGCGGCAATGCCGATGATCTTGGCCTTGGAGGCCTGCGCCTGCAGCACGAAGGAGGAGAGGTCGGGGGTTGCCAGCGGCGGCCGCACCGAGCCCAGCACCTTGCCGCCATTGGCGGTGACGACGCTGGAGGCGTCGCGCTCCAGCGAATGGCCGAAGGCGTAGTCGTCGGTGATGAAGAACCAGCTGTCGCCGCCGCGCTTGACCACCGCATCCGCGGTGCCGACCGCGAGCGCGCGGGTGTCGAACACCCACTGGATCGCGTAGGGCGAGCAGAACTTGCCGTGGAAATCCGCCGTGCCGGTCGAGTGGGTGATGAACAGCCGCTTCTTCTCGTTGGCGATGTTCTGTACCGCGAGCCCGACCGCGGAGACCGGCACGTCGACGATCAGGTCGACCTGATCAACGTCATACCAGCGCCGCGCGATGC
Source organism: Bradyrhizobium sp. MI1.7 (assembly GCF_055811795.1). Taxonomy (NCBI): domain Bacteria; kingdom Pseudomonadati; phylum Pseudomonadota; class Alphaproteobacteria; order Hyphomicrobiales; family Nitrobacteraceae; genus Bradyrhizobium; species Bradyrhizobium sp. MI1.7. The sequence goes on along the minus strand of NZ_JBVVPO010000022.1, from coordinate 98,368 downwards.
CGCCGCCGATATCGGCCTTGAGCTGGTGGTCGCCGATCACGATGCTGATCGGCTTGCCGAGCACCTTGCCGCCGAAATCGTCGATCGCCATCTGCGCCGCCGTCACCGATCCCTGGCCGGTCGGCGCGGAGGCGGGGCCGTTCATGTCGGTGAGCACGCCGATCTTGACGATGTCGTCGGAAACCTGCGCCGACGCCGTACCCGGCAGCAGCGCCGCCGCCAAGAACGTCGCTGCAAAGCCGGCCGCAACCGGCAGTCCAAATCTCGTTGGATTCACGCTTGTCCTCCCCTGATCCGGCTCGTTGGCCGGTGTTGCCCGGGTATGGCCCGGCTGAATTGGTTTCTTTTGCAACTATTTGGGGTCGGGCGTCAACGTCAGGCCGCGAAGCGGATCTGTCCCGCCGGCGAGGGATCGTAGCCGGTCAGTTCCTCGGCGCGCTGTCGCAGCCGCCTTTCGCTGAGGAACCGGATCAGGGCCTGCATCGGCGGGCGGAAATAGCTGCGCTGCCGCATTGCGAGATCAAAATTCTCCCAGACCAGCGGCACGAAATCGAGCCCGGCCGAGCGCGCCGCCGCACGCGTCGCGATTCCGCAATCGGCCTGTCCGGCGCGGACGATCTCGGCGAGATCCGGCCCGGTGAGGGCCGGCGTCTCGATCCGGCGCAGATCGCGGGTCGAGGCGCCGGCGCGCTTCAACAGCACGTCGAGCAGCATCTGCGCGCCTGTGCCCTGTTGTCGCATCGCCATCCTGACACCGAGCGCAAGCACGTCGGAGAGGCCGCGCAGCCGTTTCGGATTGCCCGGCGGCAGCACGAGACCCTGCTCGCGGCGCACGAATGCGACCAGCACCGCATCATGCAGGTCAGGCGCGTCACGCAGCGTCGTCGCACTGGCGTCGGAAGCAAGATTGCCGTCGGCCTCCAGGCTGTGGAAGTGCACCGCCGCCGCCATCACCTCGTCGCGTTGCAAGCGCTCGAGCCCGCGCGCGCTGCCCTCGCTCATCGATCCCAGGCCCGAGCCGGATTCACGCAGGCTCCAGTCCAAAAGCTCGTCCTGGCTGCCGCCCACGACCGGCGGCGGCTCCGCAGTCAGCATGCCGGCCGGACGCGCCAGTCCCGACAGGACCCAGAGGTCGAGCTCGTGCCGCGGGAAGAGCCACTTCCCGGTCACCTTGGTGCAGGGAATCGCGCCGGTGGTGACGAGTTCGTAGAGCTTGCGTTCGCCGAGCCGAAGGTAGTCGGCGGCTTCGCTGGTCGTCAGGAATTCCATCCTGCATTCCTATGCAAATTCTTGCTTCTTTTTGGCGTTCGACGCAGGTGGAATTCTGCATTTCAATTTACGTCCGCCAGGACCATGCCCGATCATCTCGCTGCTTTGCAACACATCCTCACGCGCGATCTCTGCTTTGGTGAACGATCCTGAAGCACCCGCGTGGCGCGGGCCTTGCGGCCATCGCGCTCGCAATTGCAATGGGCGCACCGCGCGGGCCGCATTGCCGAAATATCCCGAGTGGGGAGCGCAACGCGCAAACGCGTCACGAGTGTGGCGCAATCGATCATCATGATTGCGTCATAGCCAATGGGAACCCGATCATGGTCGTCCGCCGCCTGTCCGTTGCACTCGCGCTTCTCTGCGGCCTCGCCGCGGGCGTGGCGGCGTCATTTGCGGAGGACCGCGCGATCGTGCTGGCCTCGACCACGGCGACACAGGAGTCCGGCCTGCTCGATCATCTGCTGCCGATCTTCCGCGAGAAGACCGGCATCGAGGTGACGGTGATCGCGCGGCGTGCAGATGAAGTGCTCGACGGCGCGCGCAGGGGCGAAGTCGACGTCGTGCTGATGCACGCACGGCCGCAGGAAGAGAAGTTCGTCGCTGACGGTTTTGGCGTGAAGCGCTTTGACGTGATGTACAACGACTATGTGCTGATCGGACCGAAGAGCGATCCCGCCGCCGTGAAAGGCAAGGACATCGCCACCGCGCTGAAGGCGATCGAGGCCAAGGGCGCGCCGTTCGTGACGCGCGGTGACCGGTCGGGCACCCATGGCGCGGAGCTCGCGCTCTGGATCGTCGCCGGCATCGATATCGCCGCCGCCAAGGGCGCATGGTATCGCGAAGTCAAGCAAGGGATGGACGCAGCCCTCGACGCGGCGCGCACGGCGAACGCCTATGTGCTGTCCGACCGCGGCAGCTGGATCGCCTTCAAGGATCGCGGCGATCTCGACATCGTCGTCGAAGGCGACAAGCGGCTGCTTAATCAGTACGGCGCGATGCTGGTGAATCCGGAAAAGTTTCCGGACGTGAAGAAGGAGCTGGGGCAGACCTTCATCGACTGGCTGATTTCGCCGGAGGGGCAGGCGGCGATCGCCGGCTACAAGGTCGACGGACAGCAGCTGTTCTTCCCCAATGCGGCCAAGTCCGGCGGCTGAGCTTCGCGTTGCCAGCGGTTGCCAAACCGGACGATGCATGGTCCATCATGGCGCATGACCCAGCGCCTGCCGCCAGCACTGACGCCGCTCGACACTGCGCTCGCCGCGTTGCTGCGAGGCGTTGATCCGATCGCGACGATCGAGTTGCCCCTGACGGAGGCCGCCGGCTGCATCGCGGCAGGGACGCCGCCGCTTGCGGCCTGTCCGTCGTGCGACATCGCCGCTGCGGACGGCTGGGCGCTCTGCGCCAACGATATTGTCGGTGCGTCCGCCTATTCGCCGCTGCCTCTGACGACGGCGCCCGTTTGGGTCGATGCCGGCGACGCGATGCCGCCGGGATGTGATTGTGTGCTCGATGCCGACGCAGTCGAGGTGTCGGGTCCACTCGCCCAGGTGCTGGCGGAGGGCGTGCCCGGACAGGGCGTCAGGCGCGCCGGAAGCGACATCGCCGGGCGGGCGCCCGCCGTGGCGGAAGGGCATTTGATCCATCCTGCCACACTGCTGCTCGCGCGCACCGCCGGTGTTGAAAAGCTAAGCGTACGGCAGCCGCGGCTGGGCATCGTCAACGTCCCGGGTGCGGCTTTGACGGCGCACATGATTGCCGAGATCGCGCGCGCGGCAGGGCTGCAGGTGCAAGCGCGCGAAGCTGCCGCGCGAGATGCGGCATCGATCGCGGAAGCGCTCGGCGATCTCACTTGCGATCTCACTTGCGATCTCGTCGTGACGATCGGCGGCAGCGGCGCCGGCCGCCGGGATGCCGCGGTCAGCGCGCTGGCCCGGCATGGTGACGTGCTCGCCCATGGCCTCGCGCTCCAGCCCGGACGCACCGCCGCGGTCGGGCGGCTCGGACCGGTTCCAATCGTCGCCTTGCCCGGCTCGCCCGATCATGCGCTTGCCGCCTGGCTCGCGCTCGCGCTGCCGCTCGTCGATCGGCTGTCGGCGCGGCAGTTACGCCGACGCATGACCTTGCCGCTTGCGCGAAAAATCGCATCCAGTGTCGGCATCGCCGAAATCGCCCTGCTGGCCGAGGAACATCATGCGTGGCTCCCGCTTGCGGTGGGGGAATGGCCGCTTCAGGCCATTGCCCGGGCCGATGCATGGCTGCTCGTTCCCGCCAGCCACGAGGGATTTGCGGCAGGAACGCCGGTCGATGCCTATCTGATGCGGGAGTGATATGAGTTTGGCATGACGATGATCCCGCAATCCCAAGACCGTAGCACGCTCGAACAGGAGCAGTTCCTCAAGATCCTCTCGCGCGAGGACGCGCTGGCGCGCTTTGAAGCTGCGTTGTTCCCGCGCGCGGTCCCGAGCGAGACGCGCAAGCTTGCCGATGCGCTCGGCGCGGCGCTGGCCGAAGACATCACGGCGCCCCTCGACGTTCCGCCGTTCGACCGTTCCAACGTTGACGGCTTTGCCGTGCGCTCGGCCGATCTCGCCGCGGCCGGCGAAGGCGCGCCCGTTCGCCTTGCGCTGAACGGCGAGACCATTCACTGCGGCACCGCGCCGAAGCTGCAGGTGGCGACGGGAACCGCAACGCCGATCGCAACCGGCGGGCCGCTACCGCGCGGCGCCGACGCCGTCGTCATGGTCGAGCATACCCAGCCCGCCGGATCCGATGCGATCGACGTCCGGCGAGCCGTTTCGCCGGGACAGTTCGTGTCCTACGCAGGCTCCGACATCGCGCGCGGCGAGGCGCTGCTGCGCGCCGGCACGATCATCGGCTCGCGCGAGATCGGCATGCTGGCGGCCTGCGGCATCGCCGAGGTGACCGTCGCGCGCAAGCCGCGTGTTGCCGTGATCTCCACCGGTGACGAATTGGTTCAGCCCGGCGAGGCGCTCGCGCCGGCTGCGATCTACGACACCAACGGCGCCATCGTCGCCGCCGCGATCGACGAGAACGGCGGCGAGGCCGTGTTCCTCGGCGCCATTCCCGACGATGAGGCAAAACTCGAAGCCGCCATGCGCCGCGCGCTGGCGGACGCCGACATGCTGGTGCTCTCGGGCGGCACCTCGAAGGGCGCCGGCGACGTGTCCCATCGCATCATCGGCCGGCTCGGCCAGCCCGGCATCCTCGCGCATGGCGTCGCACTTAAACCCGGCAAGCCGCTGTGCCTTGCGGTGTGCGACGGCAAGCCGGTGGTGATCCTGCCGGGCTTCCCGACCTCGGCGATGTTCACCTTCCACGACATGATCGTGCCGGTGCTGCGCAGGATGGCCGGGCTGCCGCCGCGCTCCGATGCCAAGGTGAACGCGACCGTGCCGGTGCGCATCGTCTCCGAGCTCGGCCGCACCGAGTTCGTCATGGTCTCGCTGGTCGGCGGCAAGGACGGCCTGATCGCCTATCCCTCCGGCAAGGGGTCCGGTGCGATCACGTCGTTCGCGCAGGCCGACGGTTTTCTGCGCATCGACGCGCTCGCCGACCAGATGCCGGCCGGGACCGACGCCGAGGTGACGCTGTTCACGCCGCATGTGCGGGTGCCCGATCTCGTCATCGTCGGCAGCCATTGCACCGGCCTCGATCTCGTCACCGCACGGCTCGCGCATGCGGGGCTGACCGTGCGCTCGATCGCGGTCGGCAGCCTCGGCGGACTTGCGGCGGCGAAGCGCGGCGAATGCGATCTCGCGCCGATCCATCTGTTCGACGACAAGAGCGAGACCTACAACACGCCTTACCTCGTTGAGGGGCTCGAGCTCGTCCCCGGCTGGCGGCGGATGCAGGGCATCGTGTTCCGGAAGGGCGACAAGCGTTTCGAGGGGCTCGGTGCGAAGGAAGCCGTTGCCGCCGCGCTCGCGGACCCCGCCTGCATCATGGTCAACCGCAACCAGGGCGCCGGCACGCGCATCCTGATCGACCGGCTGCTCGGCGGTGCGCGCCCGGAAGGTTACTGGAACCAGCCGCGCTCGCACAATGCCGTGGCTGCGGCTGTCGCGCAGCACCGTGCCGACTGGGGCATGACCATTGCGCCGGTCGCCCATGCGGTCGGCCTCGGTTTCATTCCGTTCGCGGAAGAGCATTATGATTTCGCGCTGGTGACGGCGCGCAAGCAGCGGCCGGCGGTGCAGGCCTTTCTCGACGCACTCGGCTCGGATGAAGCGCGTACTGCGCTGGAGCGGGCGGGCTTCCGGCCTGCGTAGAGGCGACGACGCGGCGTTCAAGCCGCGCGACAGGGTGGGGGACGCGATGGCGAGGCCGCTTTCGGTTGCGATCGTCGGTGCCGGCATGGGCGGGCTTGCGACTGCTGCGGCGCTTCGGCGCGTCGGTATCGATGTGATGGTCTACGAGCAGGCCTCCCAGTTCGCCCGCATCGGCGCCGGCATCCAGATCGGCTGCAACGCGATGAAGGTGTTGCGCGAACTGGGGCTGGAGGCGCGGATGCGCGAGCACTCGTTCTATCCACGCTCCTGGAACAACCGCGACTGGAAGAGCGGCGACATCAAGTTCGACATGATTTTTGGCGAGAGCGCGGAAGAGAAGTTCGGCGCGCCCTATCTGCTGGCCCATCGCGGCGATCTCCATGCGGCGCTGGCGAGCGTGGTGTCGAACGAATTTGTGCGGCTCAATCACAAGCTCGTTGGCCTCGACGAGACCGGCGATGGTGTCCGGCTGAGCTTTGCCGATGGCACGCGTGCCATCGCCGATGCCGTGGTCGGCGCGGACGGCGTCCATTCGACGGTCCGCGATCTCCTGTTCGACACCTCGCCGGCCAAATTCACCGGCCGCATCGCCTATCGCACCACCTATCCTGCCGCGCTGCTCGGCGGCGCAGGGATCGACGACTGCACCAAATGGTGGGGCGAGGACCGCCACATCGTGATCTATTACGTCAAGCCTGATCGCAGCGAGGTCTATCTCGTCACCAGCCAGCCCGAGCCGGACTTTCGCATCGAGTCCTGGTCGGCGAAGGGCGACGTGCGCGACCTGCGCGCATCATTCGAAGGCTTTCATCCGCAGGTCACTCGGGTGCTCGCGGCATGTCCTGACGTGCACAAATGGGCGATCATGGACCGCGACGCGCTGGAGCACTGGGCCGACGGCAAGGTGACGCTGCTCGGCGATGCCTGCCATCCGATGACGCCCTACATGGCGCAGGGTGCGGCCATGGCGATCGAAGACGCCGCCGTGCTGTCGCGCTGCCTCGACGGTGTCGGCCGCGACGGCGTCGCCAATGCGTTCCGCCGCTTCGAGGCAACCCGCAAGGTGCGCACGACGCAGGTGCAGGAGACCTCGCGCGCCAACATCTGGCTCAAGGAGAGGACCGATACGAGCTGGGTCTACGGTTACGACGCCTGGTCGGTGCCGCTGGCGGCTTGAACTGCCTGCTCGCGCTTGCGCCGACGTTTCTTGTCAGGAGGCGGCATCCAGCGCGGCCAGCCGCTCGGCTTCGGCGATGTCCTCGACCGTGTTGGCGTTGAAGAATGGATCGAGCGGCGCGGTCGGCCACGTCACCGTCGCGAGCGGATAGCGCGCGGTCCAGCGGTCGATCTTGCGGAGGTCCTCGACGACCAGCGCGTGACGCAGCTCGTCGCGCAAGGCGACGCGCCACAGACCGATCACCGGATGCGACTGGTCGCCTGATGCGGCGACCGCGAGCTGGGCGTTCTCGCGCTCCCGCGCCTCGTGCAACTGCGCCACGAGATCGCGCGGCAGGAACGGGCAGTCGCCTGCGGCGCTCAGTACCCATTCGATGTCAGGCCGGTTCGCCGCCGTCCAGTCGAGCGCGGCAAGGATGCCGGCGAGGGGCCCGGGGAAGCCGGGTACGTCATCGGCGACAACGGGCAGACCGAACGCCGCGAAGCGTGCGGGATCGCCATTCGCGTTGAGGATCAATCCGCTGCATTGCGGCGTCAATCGCGCGATCACGCGCTCAAGGATGGTGCGGCCGCCGATGGTCCGCATCGGCTTGTCGCCGCCTCCCATGCGCCGCGCGAGGCCGCCTGCGAGCAGCACGCCCTGCGTGGCTGGAATGTCAGTCGTCACCACCTTCACCCTTGCGCTTGTGCTTCGCCGATTCCTCCTCGACGTAAGCAAGGTTCTGGTCGTAGACGATCCGCTCTTCGCCCGCGAGCACGATGAAGCGCTTTCCGCGCGTGCGGCCGACCAGCGTCAGTCCGACCTGGCGAGCGAGATCAACGCCCCAGGCGGTGAAGCCGGACCGCGATACCAGGATCGGAATGCCCATGCGCACGGTCTTGATCACCATTTCCGAGGTCAGGCGTCCCGTGGTGTAGAGGATCTTGTCGGAGGCATCGACGCCGTGGCGGTACATCCAGCCCGCGATCTTGTCGACCGCGTTGTGACGGCCGACGTCCTCGGTGTAGCAGAGCGGTTCGCCCTCTCTGCACAGCACGCAGCCGTGGATCGCGCCGGCCTCCAGATAGAGCGAGGGCATGGTGTTGATGGTCTGCGTCATCTGGTAGAGCCAGGAGGTGCGCAGCTCTGCCTTCGGCAACGCGACGCTCTCGACCGCCTCTAACAGGTCGCCGAACGCGGTGCCCTGCGCGCAGCCCGAGGTCTGGGTTCGCTTCTTCAGCTTGGCTTCGAAATTGGTGTGATGTGAGGTGCGCACCACCACGACCTGGAGGTCGTCGTCGTATTCGACCTCGGTGACCTCGTCATTATATTTCAGCATGTTCTGGTTGAGCAGATAACCCAGCGCCAGATATTCCGGGTAGTCGCCGATCGTCATCATGGTGACGATCTCCTGCGAATTCAGGTAGAGCGTCAGCGGCCGTTCCATCGGCACCTTGATCTCGACCTTGGCGCCGGTCTGGTCGGTGCCGGTCACGCGCTCTGTCAGGCGCGGGTCGTCAGGGTTCGGAACGATCAGGGGCACCGGGGCTTTGTCGATCTTCATCATGGCCGCGACGTTAGCATGACATTCGGGTCAAGCCGATATAAGCATGCTCACGACGATGGAGAAGGCGGTTCCGGCCGCATGACACGGCTGGCGGAGATCGAGTTGCGATGAAAGTCATCGGCCTTGCGGGCTGGAGCGGTGCGGGCAAGACCACGCTGTTGACGCGGCTGATCCCGCATTTCAACGCGCAAGGCCTGCGCGTCTCCGTCATCAAGCATGCCCATCACCAGTTCGACGTCGACGTGCCCGGCAAGGATTCCTGGCGCCACCGCGAGGCCGGCGCGGCCGAGGTGCTGGTTGCGTCATCGAACCGCTGGGCCCTGATGCATGAATTGCGTGGCGCCGAGGAACCGCGGCTGCCGGAGCTCCTGGGCAAGCTGTCAAGCGTCGATCTCGTCGTGGTCGAGGGCTTCAAGCGCGAGCCGCACCGCAAGATCGAGGTGCATCGCGCCGCCAACGGCAAGCCGCTGCTGTTTCCCGATGATCCCGGGATTGTCGGGATCGCGACCGACATCGCCATTGAAACCCGCCTGCCGACCGTCCATCTCGATGATATCGAGGCTGCCGCGGCGTTGCTGCTGCGTGCGGCGATGCCGGTCGAGGAAGCGGTGGCAAAAAGCGCCGCGATACGCTGACGAGGCACCATGGCGCAACTGTCGGACGATTGCTTTGCCTTCGGCGGACCGATGATGTCGGTCGACGAGGCCGTTGGTCTGATCACCACGCGCGTCAATGCGATCGCCGATATCGAGACCGTGGCACTCATTGACGCGGACGGACGCGTGCTCGCGCACGATATCGCGGCGCCCCTGCCGCTGCCGCCCTTCACGAACTCCGCCGTCGACGGTTACGCCGTGCGCAACGCCGACCTTCCGGAAAGCGCGGAACGGGCATTCCCGCTCGACGGCCGCATCCAGGCCGGCGGCCTTGCGCAGGCGCCGATCAAGGCCGGCCACACTGCGCGCATCTTCACGGGCGCGCCGATGCCGCCCGACGCGGAGACCGTCTTCATGCAGGAAGACGTTCGCCTCGATGAGGCCGGCAGAATCGTGCTGCCGCCGGGGCTGAAGCCCGGCGCGAATGTCCGCCCTGCGGGCGAGGACATTCCGCAAGGACACGTCGCGCTGCGGGCCGGCCAGCGGCTGCGCCCGCAGCATGTCGCGCTTGCTGCAGCATTCGGCCTGACCCGGCTCGACGTCGTCAGGCGCATCCGCGTCGCCGTGTTCTCGACCGGCGACGAGCTGGCTTCGCCCGGCGAGCCGCGCGCGGCCTCACAGCTGTTCGATTCCAACCGCTTCATGCTGATGGCGATGCTGCGCCGGCTCGGCTGCGAGGTCTCCGACCTCGGCATCTTGCGCGACGAGCGCAATGCGCTCGCGGATGGATTGAAGCAGGTTGCAGGCAGCCACGATCTGATCCTCACTACCGGCGGCGTCTCGACCGGCGAGGAGGACCACGTCAAGGCGGCTGTCGAGAGCATCGGCTCGCTGGTGCTGTGGCGGATGGCGATCAAGCCCGGCCGTCCCGTTGCGATGGGCATCATCGGCGGCACGCCGCTGATCGGCTTGCCCGGCAATCCCGTCGCCAGTTTTGTCACCTTCGTCCATGTGGTGCGGCCGACGGTGCTGGCGCTTGCGGGCAGTCTGCCGGAGCCGCTGTTGCCGATCCCGGTGCGTGCCGCGTTCACCTACAAGAAGAAGATCGGCCGCCGCGAATATGTTCGCAGCTCGTTGCGACGCGGAGAGGACGGTGCGTTGGAAGCGGTCAAGTTTCCGCGCGAAGGCGCAGGCCTGTTGTCGTCGCTGGTCGAGACCGATGGCCTCATCGAACTCGGCGACGACATCACGCGTGTCGAGCCGGGCCAGAGCGTGGGTTTCTTGTCCTATGCGGATTTGCTCTGAGCCTCGCGTTGACGCCATCGCCTCACCCCGCCATGTTGCGCCCATGACCAGAACCACGCTCGATCTCACCGGGTTGAAATGCCCGCTACCTGCCCTGAAGACGCGCAAGGCGCTCAAACCGTTACAGCCGGGTGATCAGCTCGAAGTGCACTGCACCGACCCCTTGTCGGTGATTGACATTCCGAACCTGATCCGCGAGACGGGCGACACGGTGGAGATCACCGAGCGCAACGAGGCGCGCATCGTGTTCTTGATAGAAAAGATCAATGGATCGATAGAGAAAACCAATGGTGCGCTGCGTTCGTAGTGCACGGTCACTCTGCTGATACCTACCTTTTGTCTATCGACATCAATCGTGGCTTCTGCCCCAATTGACAACCTCCGTGCAGGCGCGGAGGTTGAGTCTTGTCTGCGATACGCGGATGAACGGGCCAAGCTCACGAAGCCTGCACGGTGTATCGGCATAGAGCCCCGCTCGAGGGGTTAACGACTCGGACGCGCGTGACGATCCTGGCGCGCGTCGAATGATTGTGCGGAGCAGCAGGGACCGTTGGCTGCGTCGCGAGGGCTGAGGACCAGGATTGCAGCGGCAGGCTTGCTCAGAAGGGCAACTGCAGGGGAGGACTACATGGCAACAATCGAGAGCGCTGGAACACTTTCGGGTGCCGGCGCAGGTTTTCTGGATCGCGAGCGAACCATCGCGACCGCCGGCTTCAATCGCTGGCTGGTGCCGCCGGCTGCGCTCTGCATCCATCTCTGCATCGGCATGGCCTACGGCTTCTCGGTGTTCTGGCTGCCGCTGTCGCGCGCGATCGGGGTGACCGCGCCGAAGGCGTGCGCAGACATGTCGCTGTTTCAGGAGCTGTTCACGACCAGCTGCGACTGGAAGGTCGCCAGCATGGGGTGGATGTACACGCTGTTCTTCGTGTTGCTCGGTATCGCGGCCGCGGTTTGGGGCGGCTGGCTGGAGCGCGTCGGTCCGCGCAAGGCCGGCTTCGTCTCGGCGCTGTGCTGGTGCGGCGGCCTCTTCCTCGGTGCGATCGGGGTCTACACCCATCAGCTCTGGCTGTTGTGGCTGGGTTCGGGCGTGATCGGCGGCATCGGTCTCGGCCTTGGCTATATCTCGCCGGTGTCGACGCTGGTGAAGTGGTTTCCGGACCGCCGCGGCATGGCGACCGGCATGGCCATCATGGGCTTCGGCGGTGGCGCCATGATCGGCGCGCCGCTGGCGAACCTGTTGATGAACTACTTCAAGACCCCGACCTCGGTCGGCGTCTGGGAGACCTTCGTCGCGATGGGCGTCATCTACTTCGTGTTCATGATGATCGGCGCGTTCCGCTATCGCTTGCCGCCGCCCGGCTGGCAGCCCGAGGGCTGGACCCCGCCGTCCAAGGCCAACGCGATGATCTCGAAGAGCAACGTCCATCTCAACGACGCGCACAAGACGCCGCAGTTCTGGCTGATCTGGTGGGTGCTGTGCCTGAACGTGTCGGCCGGCATCGGCGTGATCGGCATGGCCTCGCCGATGCTCCAGGAAATCTTCGCCGGCAAGCTGATCGGCCTGCCGGACGTCGGCTTCAACGCGCTCGACGCCGGGCAGAAGGCGCAGATCGCCGCGATCGCCGCGGGCTTCGCCGGATTGCTGTCGCTGTTCAACATCGGCGGCCGCTTCTTCTGGGCATCGCTGTCGGATAAGATCGGGCGCAAGAACACCTATTACACGTTCTTCATCCTCGGCATCGTGCTCTACGCGCTGGCGCCGACGTTTGCAGCGATGGGCTCGAAGCTCCTGTTCGTGCTCGGCTTCGGCATCATCCTGTCGATGTATGGCGGCGGGTTCGCCACCGTGCCGGCCTATCTTGCCGACATGTTCGGGACCCAGTTCGTGGGCGCCATCCACGGCCGGCTGCTGACGGCGTGGTCCACCGCGGGCATCATCGGTCCCGTCGTGGTGAACTACATCCGCGAGTTCCAGCTCGCGGCGGGCGTGCCGCGCGATCAGCTCTACAACACGACCATGTACATCCTGTGCGCGATGCTGATCGCGGGCCTGATCTGCAACTACCTGATCAAGCCGGTCGATTCGAAGTGGCACATGAAGGACGCCGACGTCGCCAAGCTGCAAGCGGCGAGCGCCAGCGCCGCTGCCGCGGGGCCGCACGGCTCCTACGGCATCGGATTTGGCGGGCTTGACGTCAAGGCGGCGCTGTTCTGGGCCTTCGTCGGCGTGCCCCTGCTTTGGGGTGTCTGGAAGACACTGGAGAGCGCGGTCAAGATCTTCTGATCGCCGTCGAGACTGCCGCGGGATGCTGATCATCGGCGTCCCGCGGCGTTCGCCTTTTAGACATCATCGAGAGTCGGACTTAATCAAGAGTGGGACTTAGGGGGATTGAAATGCTTCGCACCCGAATTTGCCTTGTGGCCGTGTTGCTTGTCGCCGGCCTTCATGCCGCATCCGCGCAGACGACGCCGCCGGCGGCGCCTGCCGCAACGACCGAAGCCAAGCCGGGCAAGATCAAGCTCACCATGCAGAAGCTGAAGGACATGAAGGCGAAATGGGCGGCCAACAAGCCGAAGCTCAAGGCCTGCCGCGCCGACGTGAAGTCCAAGGGCCTCGCTGGCGACGACCGCTGGTTCTACATCGAAGAGTGCATGAGCAAGACGTGAGGCCGCGCCGCAAATCGGGTCGATGAAGGGGCATGAAGCTGGGCGGCTGCATGCCCCTTAAATGCTTATCGGAACGCATGAATTCTCTTGGCATCTGGTATGCCAGGGGCTAGAGTTGGACTCGTTCTAAAGAAGAGATACGAGACGCATCGATGAGTCACGACGTGCACGAGGTCCGCCCGTTCGAACATCCGGGCGAGGGACGGAAGCGAGCCAAGGCCACGCCCAAGGGGCGGCAGGTCGATCCCACCGCCGCGCACGAAATCGAGCAGCTGCTCGGCGACAAGCCGCGGCGGCGCGATCTCTTGATCGAATATCTGCACCTGATCCAGGACAAATATCACCAGATCTCGGCCGCGCATCTCGCCGCGCTCGCCGACGAGATGAAGCTCGCCTTCGCCGAGGTGTTCGAGACCGCGACCTTCTACGCGCATTTCGACGTGGTGAAGGAAGGCGAGCCTGATATCGCGCCGCTGACGATCCGCGTTTGCGATTCTCTGACCTGCGCGATGCTGGGCGGCGAGAAGCTGCTCGCCGACCTGCAGAGCACATCGGGTCCGGGCATCCGCGTCGTGCGCGCGCCCTGCGTCGGCCGCTGCGATACCGCGCCGGCGGCTGAGGTCGGTCACAACTTCGTCGATCACGCGACCGTGGCCAATGTGATGGCGGCGGCGAAGGGCGGCGACACCCACGCGCATCTGCCTGAGTACGTTGACTACGACGCCTATGTCGCCGGCGGCGGCTACAAGCTGCTCAATCGCGTGCGCTCGGGCGAATTGCCGAAGGACGATCTGCTGAAGGCGCTCGACGACGCCTCGCTGCGCGGCCTCGGCGGCGCCGGCTTCCCCACGGGCCGGAAATGGCGCGCGGTGCTTGGCGAACCCGGCCCGCGGCTGATGGCGATCAATGGCGACGAGGGCGAGCCTGGCACGTTCAAGGACCGCGTCTATCTCGAAAGCGATCCGCATCGCTTCATCGAAGGTATGCTGCTCGGCGCGCATGTCGTGCAGGCCTCCGACGTCTACATTTATCTGCGCGACGAATATCCGGCATCGCGCGAGATCCTCGAGCGCGAGATCGCAAAGCTTCCGCCAGGCGGTCCGACGCTGCACATGCGCCGTGGCGCCGGCGCCTATATCTGCGGCGAGGAATCCTCGCTGCTCGAAAGCATCGAGGGCAAGCGCGGATTGCCCCGGCACAAGCCGCCTTATCCGTTCCAAGTCGGCCTGTTCGGCCTGCCGACGTTGATCAACAACATCGAGACGCTGTGGTGGGTGCGCGACATCGTCGAGAAGGGCGCGGACTGGTGGAAGGGCAACGGTCGCCATGAGCGTCACGGCCTGCGCAGCTTCTCGGTCTCGGGCCGCGTCAAGAACCCCGGCATGAAGCTGGCACCCGCCGGCATCACCGTGCGCGAATTGATCGACGAATATTGCGGCGGCATGGCCGACGGGCACCAGTTCTATGCGTACCTGCCGGGCGGCGCGTCGGGCGGCATCCTGCCGGCGTCCATGGACGACATCCCGCTCGATTTCGGCACGCTGGAGAAATACGGCTGCTTCATCGGTTCGGCCGCGATCGTGATCCTGTCGCAAAAGGACAGCGTGCGCGCGGCGGCGCTGAACCTGATGAAGTTCTTCGAGGACGAGAGCTGCGGCCAGTGCACGCCGTGCCGTGTCGGAACCCAGAAGGCGGCGCAGCTGATGCAGAAGCCGGTCTGGAACCGCGCACTTCTGGAAGAATTGAGCCAGGCGATGCGCGATGCCTCGATCTGCGGGCTCGGACAGGCGGCATCGAATCCGCTGTCTACCGTGATCAAATATTTCCCTGACGAGTTCAAGGAAGCGGCCGAATGACCAAAATTACGTTCGAGCTCGACGGCAAGCAGGTCGAGGCCAAACCCGGCGAGACGATCTGGCAAGTTGCAAAACGCCAAGGCCGCGAGATTCCGCATCTGTGCTATTCGCCGGCGCCCGACTACCGCCCCGACGGCAATTGCCGCGCCTGCATGGTCGAGATCGAGGGCGAGCGCGTGCTCGCCGCGTCCTGCAAGCGCACCCCGTCGGTCGGCATGAAGGTGAAGACCGAGTCCGCGCGTGCGGTGTCGGCGCAAAAGATGGTGATGGAGCTGCTCGTCGCCGACCAGCCGGCGCGCGAGACCTCGCACGATCCGGATTCGAAGTTCTGGCACTGGGCCGAGACCACAGGCGTCACCGAGAGCCGCTTCCCCGCAGCCGAGCGCTGGGCGACCGACGACAGCCATCCGGCGATGCGCGTCAATCTCGATGCCTGCATCCAGTGCGGCCTCTGCGTGCGCGCCTGCCGCGAGGTCCAGGTCAACGACGTCATCGGCATGGCGTATCGCAGCCATGGTTCGAAGATCGTGTTCGACTTCGACGATCCCATGGGCGAGTCCACCTGCGTCGCCTGCGGCGAGTGCGTGCAGGCCTGCCCGACCGGCGCGCTGATGCCGGCCGTCATGCTCGACGAGAAGCAGACCCGTGTCGTCTACGCCGACAAGAAGGTGGATTCGCTCTGCCCGTTCTGCGGCGTCGGCTGCCAGGTGACCTACGAGGTCAAGGACGAGAAGGTGATCTACGCGGAAGGCCGCGACGGCCCCGCCAATCACAATCGTCTCTGCGTCAAGGGCCGCTTCGGCTTCGACTACATCCACCATCCGCATCGTCTGACCAAGCCGCTGGTTCGGCTGCCGAATGCGAAGAAGGATTCCAACGACCAGGTCGACCCCGCCAATCCCTTCACGCATTTCCGCGAAGCGAGCTGGGAAGAAGCGCTCGACATCGCAGCCAAGGGCCTCGTCAGGATCCGCGATGAGAAGGGCGTGAAGGCGCTGGCCGGCTTCGGCTCGGCCAAGGGCTCGAACGAAGAGGCCTATCTGTTCCAGAAGCTGGTGCGCACCGGCTTCGGCTCGAACAATGTCGATCACTGTACGCGGCTCTGCCACGCCTCGTCGGTGGCGGCGCTGTTCGAAGGCCTGAGCTCGGGCGCGGTGTCGGCGCCGTTCTCGGCTGCGATGGATGCCGAAGTCATCATCGTGATCGGCGCCAACCCGACCGTGAACCATCCGGTCGCCGCGACCTTCATCAAGAACGCGGTCAAGCAGAATGACGCAAAGCTGTTCGTGATGGATCCGCGCCGGCAGACGCTGTCGCGCCATGCGACCAAGCATCTGCAATTCAAGCCGGGCTCCGACGTCGCCATGCTGAATGCGATGATCAACACGATCATCACCGAGGGTCTGACCGACGACCAGTATATCGCCGGCTACACCGAAGGATTTGAGGACCTCAAGGAGAAGATCAAGGAATTCACGCCGGAGAAGATGGAGGCGATCTGCGGCATCCCGGCGCAGACGCTGCGCGAGGTCGCGCGGACCTACGCGCGGGCAAAGTCGTCGATCATCTTCTGGGGCATGGGCATCAGCCAGCACGTCCACGGCACCGACAATGCGCGCTGCCTGATCGCGCTCGCGCTGATCACCGGCCAGGTCGGCCGTCCCGGCACAGGTCTGCATCCGCTGCGCGGCCAGAACAACGTGCAGGGCGCCTCCGATGCCGGCCTGATCCCGATGTTCCTGCCGGACTATCAGCCGGTGAGCCGCGACGATCTGCGCGGCGCGTTCGAAAAACTGTGGCACCAGGATCTCGATCCCGTCCGCGGCCTGACCGTGGTCGAGATCATGAACGCGATCCATGCCGGCGAGATCACGGGCATGTATATCGAGGGCGAGAATCCCGCGATGTCCGATCCCGATCTCCAGCATGCGCGCCAGGCGCTCGCCATGCTCGATCATCTCGTCGTGCAGGATCTCTTCGTCACCGAGACCGCGTTCCATGCCGACGTCATCCTGCCGGCCTCGGCCTTTGCCGAAAAGGACGGCTCGTTCACCAACACCGATCGCCGCGTGCAGCTCGCGCGCCAGGTGATCAAGCCGCCGGGCGATGCGCGGCAGGATCTCTGGATCATCCAGGAGATCGGCAAGCGGATGGGCCTGCCCTGGAATTATTCCGGCCCCGGCGACGTCTACACCGAGATGGCGGAGTTGATGCCCTCGCTCAAGAACATCAGCTGGGAGCGGCTGGTGCGCGAAGGTGCCGTGACCTATCCGGCCGACGATCCGAACAAGCCCGGCAACGAGATCATCTTCACCACGGGCTTCCCGACCGCGAGCGGCCGCGGCAAGATCGTGCCGGCCAAGGTCATCCCGCCGGATGAGCTGCCCGACGCCGAATATCCGATGGTGCTCTCGACCGGCCGCGTGCTCGAGCATTGGCACACCGGCTCGATGACGCGCCGCGCGCAGGTGCTTGACCAGATCGAGCCGGAGGCGGTCGCATTCATGTCCCCGAAGGACATGCACCGGAAGAAGCTCGCGCCCGGCGATTTCATCCGGCTGGAGACCCGCCGCGGTGCGGTCGAGGTCAAGGTCCGCTCCGATCGCGATGTGCCCGAGAACATGGTGTTCATGCCGTTCTGCTACGCGGAGGCGGCGGCCAACTTGTTGACCAACCCGGCGCTTGATCCCTTCGGCAAGATCCCGGAGTTCAAGTTCTGCGCGGCCAGGGCCGAGCGTGCGGAGATGCGGGACGCGGCGGAGTAATACTCCGCCGTCGTTGGGCGGCGTAGCACCGTCAACGCCCACTGTCGTCCCGGCGAACGCCGGGACCCATACCGCGTGATCTCGCGATTGCGGACGGTCGCAGCCCCTAACGACTAGGCTTCGCCAAACTCCTTCCTGTGGTTATGGGTCCCGGCGTTCGCCGGGACGACACTGAAGGTGTGGCGCGTATAGACATCCTCCTTGCCATGGCTTCGCTCCTCGCAATGACGGTGGTAAACATCGTGCATGTCCAAAGTCACCCCAGCCACGCGCGCGCTTGCAGCCGCCGGCGTTGCCTTCACTGTCCACACCTACGACTACGATCCTGACGCCGAGAGCATCGGGCTCCAGGCGGCGTCGGCCCTCGGTGAAAATCCGTCGCGCGTGCTGAAGACGCTGATGGCGCTGGTGGACGGCAAGCCGATCTGCGTCGTCGTCCCGTCCGACCAGGAAGTCTCCATGAAAAAGCTCGCCGCTGCCGCGAGCGGCAAGTCGGCGCAGATGATGAAGCCGCCGGAGGCCGAGCGCGTCACCGGCTACAAGGTCGGTGGCATCAGCCCGTTCGGGCAGCGCAAGCCGGTGCGCACCGTGATCGAGCAGAGCGCGCTCGCGCATGATCAGGTCTATCTCAACGGCGGCCAGCGCGGCTTGCAGGTTCGGCTGAAGCCGGGCGACGTGCGGGATGTCCTGAAAGCGGTCGTCGCGGATGTGGTCGCGTGAGCGCCGCGCGTTACTGCTTCTGCAGCAACTTGAGCCGGCAGCGCAATGCCTCGCGGATATGCGCCCGCGCAAGCTGTTCGGCCTTGTCGCCGTCGCGCGCGGCGATGGCGTCGATGAGGGCCTGATGCTCGCCGTGGCTGGTCGAGGGTCGGCCTGTCACCGTGAAGGTGGTCGGGCCCAGCAGCGCAATCCAGTCCTGCAATTCGCGCGAGGCGTTGTCGAGATAGCGGTTGCGCGCGGCGCGGCAGATGGCTTCGTGGAAGGCGCGGTTGAGCCGCGCCATCTCGGCAGCGTCTGGCGCCGACGCCTCGATAAAGGCTTGCTCGATATCCCTGAGCGCGTGGACTTCGGGCGCTGAGGCGTGCTCGGCGGCCAGGCGCGCTGCAGCACCTTCCATGATCTCGCGCATGGCGTAGAGCTCGAGCACCTCGGAAATGTCGAGGTCGCGCACGATCAGCCCGCGGCCGCCGGCGGGCTCGACGAAGCCGCGGGCCGCGAGACGGCCAAGCGCCTCCCGGACCGGCGTGCGGCTGACCTTGAGCCGCTGCGCGACCTCTTCCTCGCGCAGCCGGTCGCCGGCGCGGTAACTGCCGGCCTGAAGCGCCTCGCACAGCGAGCGGAACACGGCTTCGCCCAGTGCCACGCCGCCGCCGCGTGCGATCGATCCGCCTGACTTTGCCGCGCGCTTGGCCATGTTTCCTCACGGCGCATCCTGCCCATGCAGAGATGGCACTTGCAGTACCGATGTATATCTTTGTATACAAACGTACGCAATGGCTGCCCTGGGTCGATCGGGGTCCTCGGCGGCAGAATGTCTCTAACTTCGTCGCATCGGGCAGACGGGATGAGCAGCAAATACGACGTGCTGGTGATCGGCGGCGGCAATGCGGCACTGTGCGCGGCGATCTCGGCGCGCCGCGGCGGGGCCTCGGTGCTCGTGCTGGAGGGCGCGCCAAAATTCTATCGCGGCGGCAACACGCGTCACACCCGCAACATGCGCTGCGCCCACGATGCGGCGACTGAGATCCTGACCGGTCCCTACACCGAGGAGGAGTTCTGGCAAGATCTGCTGCTGGTGACGGGCGGCCAGACCGACGAGGACCTCGCGCGCCACATGATCCGGGAGTCCAAGGACATCCTGAACTGGATCGTGGAGCAGGGCGTGCGCTGGCAGCCCTCGCTCGGCGGCACGCTGAGCCTTGGCCGCACCAACTCCTTCTTTCTCGGCGGCGGCCGCGCGATGTTGAACGCGCTCTATCTCACCGCCGAGCGGCTCGGCGTCGACGTCGAATACGACGCCGAGGTCACCGATCTCGTGATCGAGGACGGCATGTTCCTCGCCGCGCGTCTCAAGCGGCCGATCAAGGGCGAGACCGAGATCCGCGCGACGTCGCTGGTCGCCGCTGCCGGCGGGTTCGAGGCCAACATCGAATGGTTGAAGCAATATTGGGGCGAGGCCGCTGACAACTTCCTGATCCGCGGCACGCCCTATAATCGCGGCTCGATCCTGAAGATGCTGCTCGACAAGGGCGTGCAGGAGGTCGGCGATCCCACCCAATGCCATGCGGTCGCGATCGACGCCCGTGCGCCGAAATTCGACGGCGGCATCATCACCCGCCACGACTCCGTCGTGTTCGGCATCGTCGTCAACAAGCATGCCCAGCGATTCTACGACGAAGGCGAGGACATCTGGCCGAAGCGCTACGCGATCTGGGGCCGGCTGGTCGCGGCGCAGCCCGACCAGATCGCCTATATCATTTTCGACTCGACCGTCGTCACCAGCTTCATGCCGACGCTGTTCCCGCCGATCGCCGGGCAGACCGTCGCCGAGCTGGCCGGCAAGCTCGAGCTCGATCCGGCCGCGCTGGAAAAGACCATCACCGAGTTCAATGCGGCCGTGCGGCCCGGCACCTTCGATCACACCATCCTGGACGATTGCGTGACTGAAGGCATCACGCCGCCCAAGACGCACTGGGCAAGGCGGATCGAGACGCCGCCCTATCTCGCTTATCCGGTGCGGCCCGGCATCACCTTCACCTATCTCGGCACGCGCGTGAACAAGGAGGCGCGGATGCTGATGGCTGACGGCAAGCCGTCCGCCAACATGTTCGCGGCCGGCGAGATCATGGCGGGCAACGTGCTCGGCAAGGGCTACGCGGCCGGCATGGGCATGACCATCGGCAGCGTGTTCGGGCGGATCGCGGGACGGGAAGCGGCGAAACATGCACGGAACTAGAATTCTGGACGAAGCCGACCGTCTGATGACGGTCTGTAATTCCTGCCGCTACTGCGAGGGTCTTTGCGCGGTATTTCCCGCCATGGAGATGCGGCGCGCCTTCTCCGATGGAGATCTCAACTATCTCGCAAACCTCTGCCATTCCTGCGGCGCCTGCTACGTCGATTGCCAGTTCTCGCCGCCGCACGAGTTCAACGTCAACGTTCCGAAGACGCTTGCGGTTGCGCGTGCCGAGTCCTATGCGGCCTATGCCTGGCCGCAGGCGTTGTCCGGTGCCTTCGCCCGCAACGGGTTCGTCATCAGCGTCATCGCCGCGCTCAGCATGGCCGCCTTCATCCTCGGCTTTGCCGCCCTCAACGACCACAGCGTGTTGTTCGGTGTGCACACCGGCCCTGGTGCCTTCTACAAGCTGATGCCGCACAACGCGATGGCCGCATTGTTCAGCGCCGCCTTCCTCTACGCGATCCTCGCGCTGGTCATGAGCGTGCGTGCCTTCTGGCGCGACATCGGCACCCCCATTGGCGGTCGCGCCGACGGCGGCTCGATCTTCCAGGCGATCCGCGATGCCGGGGAACTGCGCTATCTCCACGGCGGCGGCGTCGGCTGCTACAACGAGGACGACAAGCCGACCGACCGGCGCAAGCTTTTCCACCACCTGACGTTCTACGGTTTTCTGCTGTGCTTCGCCGCGACGTCGGTGGCGACGCTCTATCACTACCTCTGGAGCCGGGAGGCGCCGTATCCGTGGTGGGATTTGCCCGTGGTGCTGGGGACACTCGGCGGCATCGGTCTCATCGTCGGTCCGATCGGCCTGTTCGTTGCGAAAACGCGGCGTGCACCGGAGTTGCTCGACGAGCAGCGCTACGGCATGGACGTCGGCTTCATCGCCATGCTGTTCCTGACCGGCTTCACCGGCATGGCGCTGCTAGTCCTGCGCGAGACCGCGGCCATGGGGCCGTTGCTGGCCCTGCATCTCGGCGCAGTGTTCGCGCTGTTCATCACCATGCCCTATGGCAAGTTCGTGCACGGCATCTATCGCTTCGCGGCGCTGGTGCGTTATGCGCAGGAACGGCGCAGCGAAGCCGGCTCTTGAGAGGCATGCGCGGCTGACGTATTTCTTGGGCCGTTCGCGCACAGCGCGAATCGCTTAGGGAGCCCGCGCTCATGTACATGTTTCTGCCTTTCCTGCTGGCGCTCGCGGGCTGCGCGAGTGCCTGGCGTTCGCGTGCGGGACTGAGCTATGCGCTCTGGAGCGCAACAATCGTGGTCACGGTCGCATGGTTCTTCCACCACGCGACCGATCCGCTCAAATTCTCGTTCTGACGGTGTCGAGATGAGCCCTGCAGAGCTGAGCGAGCAACGGCCGGTCGGCGCGGTCCTGAACATGCTTGGGCTGCTTGGGATCTCGTTGATCCTGACGGTGGCGTTCGCCTATCAGCTTGCGCTCGGCGAGCTGCCTTGCCCGCTTTGCCTGTTGCAAAGGGCCGGGTTCATCGCGGTCGGCATGGGGTTCCTGTTCAACCTGCGCCTCGGCGAACGCGGGTCTCATTACGCGATGATCCTCGTGGCCAGCCTCGTCACCGGCTTCATCTCGATGCGGCAGGTATCGCTGCATCTTGCGCTCGGCGATCCCGGATACGGCTCGGCGCTGTTCGGGCTGCATTTCTACACCTGGGCGCTGATCGCGGCGATCGGGATCGTGTGTTATGTCGCGCTCGTCTTCATCCTGAAGGATGTGACCGGCAAGCGAGACGGGGACGCGCCTTTGAACGGTGCGGCATCGAACACGGTCTTCGCGATCTTTGCGTTGCTGGTCGCCGCCAATCTCTTGTCCACCGTGCTGGAGTGCGGCGCGGGGCAGTGCGACGACAACCCGGTTCGCTATCTCCTGCTCAAGTGATCGGATTGAAGCGGCCTTCGTGCAGGAACGCGATCGTCTGCTCGATCGCGACGGCATTTCGTGGAAGTCCGGTGTGCGATGCCTTGACGACGATGTGGTCGGCCATGTCGGCCAATTTCGCGCTTTCGACGGAAACGCGTCCGTCATTGGGCCGCGGCAGGACAAAGGCCGAGGTGATTGGCGCGGTGGTGCGGCATCCCGCGATGACGCCGATCGCATAATCGGGCGACGGCAGGGCGGCGAGCACAGGGGGCTGGGCTGTCGAAAGCTGCGAGCCGGCCGGACCGAAAACAGCGCGGTAGAGCGAAAGGTCCTTCAGGAGATCGGCGACTTCGCTGCCGCCGTTGGGCGTGCCCAGCATCACGACACGGCCGAGCCGCACCGGACGATATCTCGCGATGTAAACCCGGGCGAGTAGCCCGCCCATGGAATGGGCGACGAAGTGGATAGCGCCGTCGCATTGCGCTGCAAACGCGGCGACCGGCGCGTGGATGTCTTCCGCAAGCTCCTCGAGCGGCTTCTTGCGGCTGGGGTAGCCGAGATTGAGCGTGGCGAAGCCGTGACGCTGCAACGCCCGATCCAGCCTCTTCAGCGTCCAGGCACCGACGCCGATGCCGTGAAGCAGGACGACGCCGTCGCACCGGGCTTCCGCCGGAGCGACGGCCGTGGACTTGTCGTCTTTACGCAACCTCGCGCTCCGGCGAGGACGCCTGCTCACGGGCCATCGTCGTTGCCGTGACATAGTCGGTCTTGCCGGTGCCGAGCAACGGCACCTTGTCGACCACCATGATCGCCGCGGGCACGGTCAGCTCGGACGCGCCAATCGCCTTGGCCTGGCCCTGCATCGCACTGCGCTCGGCGGTCTTCTCCGTCGTCAGCAGCACGATGCGCTCGCCCTTGCGCTGGTCGGGGATCGACACGGCGACCGAGGCGGCTTGCGGCCACAGCGTCGTCGCGATGCTCTCGACCGCCGACAGCGAGACCATTTCGCCCGCGATCTTGGCGAAGCGCTTGGCGCGTCCCTTGATGGTGATGAAGCCGGCCGCGTCGATCGCCACGATGTCGCCGGTGTCGTGCCAGCCCTCGGCGAGCGGTTCGAGCACGCCGGGGTTTTCGGCCCTGAGGTAACCGAGCATCACGTTCGGTCCGCGCACCGAGAGGCGTCCACCTTCCTCGATGCCGGGGACCGGATCGAGGCGGCTTTCCATCAGCGGCGAGAGGCGGCCGACGGTGCCGGGGCGATTGGCCATCGGCGTGTTCATCGCCAGCACCGGCGCGGTCTCGGTGACACCATAGCCTTCCAGGATGCGGATGCCGTAGCGCTCCATGAACACCTGACGTGTGCGATCCTTCACCGCCTCCGCGCCGGCGATCACCAGGCGCAGCGTGCGGAAGTCGTAGGCGTGCGCCGAGCGCGCATAGCCGGTGAGGAACGTATCGGTGCCGAACAGGATCGTGGCGCCGGTCTGGTAGATCAGCTCTGGCACGATGCGGTAGTGCAGCGGCGAGGGGTACATGTAGATCGGAATGCCAGCGAGCAGCGGCATCATCATTCCGCCGGTGAGCCCGAACGAGTGGAACACCGGTAGCACGTTGAACACCTTGTCATTGGCGTTGGCGTCGACTCGCGCCAGCGCCTGTGCGGCGTTTGCGAGGATATTGCGGTGGGACAGCACCACGCCCTTGGGCGTGCCTTCCGAGCCCGACGTGAACAGCACGACGGCCGGATCATTCGCCTCGCGAGCGACACGCGGCGCGGTGCCTGCGAGCAACCCCTTGATCTTGTCGGCCGTACCGATCGAAGCGCGGACATCCTCGAGATAGACGACGCGGGCTTCCGCGGAGATCGCGGCCATCAGCTTGTCGAGCTTGCCCTTCTCGATGAACGCTTTCGAGGTCAGCACGGTCTTGACCTG
Source organism: Bradyrhizobium sp. MI1.7 (assembly GCF_055811795.1). Taxonomy (NCBI): domain Bacteria; kingdom Pseudomonadati; phylum Pseudomonadota; class Alphaproteobacteria; order Hyphomicrobiales; family Nitrobacteraceae; genus Bradyrhizobium; species Bradyrhizobium sp. MI1.7. The sequence continues at coordinate 74,123 of NZ_JBVVPO010000022.1, read as the reverse complement.
CGCGGCCTTCATGGCGGCGAGGACGTTGACCGGGCCGGCGGAGAAGTTGAGCATCGCCGGGACGCGGCCGATGTTTTGCAGCGCCATGAAGACGACGGCGACGCCCGCGGAATTCGGCAGCAGCACGCCGACATTCTCGCCGGCTACCGTGCCGGCTTCGAGCTTGCGGCTCAAGACCTGCGCGCCGAGGATCAGCTTGCGATAGGTCAGCTTGGTGCCGAGCGCGTCCTCGATGATGACCTTGCCGGTATCGCGGTCGCGATAAGCATGTCCGAGCGCTTCGAACAGCGTGTGATCGAGCATGGCGTTCTTGACCATGGCGTCGATCATCACGTCCTGGAGCGCGGCGCCCGCGGCATTGCGGCGTGCCTTGCCCTTCAGCGACGGATCGACCGGAAGCTTGACCGGCGGCAGGATCGTAACCGTCACCCGCGGAAACCACGAGCGCTTGATCTGGCTGCCGTTGAGATAGCTGAGATGCGAGCGCTGCGCGCCCTCGATGCGAATGGGCACGACCACCGCGTCGGCCTTGTCCGCGATCATCGCGGTGCCGTCATAGACCTTCATCAGCGAGCCGGAGACGGTGATGCGTCCCTCCGGGAAGATGACCACCGGCTCGCCGGCGGCGACGAGCTTGATCAGGTCGCGTGCGGCCAGCGGCTTGGTCGGGTCCATGGTGTAGTGCTTGACCACCCGCAGGAACGGCTTGGCCCACCAGGCCTTGGAGATGCCGGTATCGACCGCGAAGCTGGCATCGATCGGGAGCACGGCGTGCAGCAGCGGGCCATCGATCAGGCTGACATGGTTCGGTGCGATCAGCATGCGCGTGCCCGGAGGCGGCAGGTTCTCGAGGCCACGAACCTCGGTACGGAACAGCGCGCGGAACAGCAGCCCGCCGAAATCGCGTACGCCTTCCTTGCCCCACTTGGTCAGCACGAACCACACCGCGCCGAAGCTGGCGACGCCGAGGCCGAAGAAGATCCAGCCGATATGGAGGCCAGCTGCCTGGAGCAGTGCGACGAACAGCGAGCCGACCACCATGAAGGCAGCCTGCAGCACGTTGCCGGCGGCGATGATGCGAGCGCGCTCGGTCGGTTGCGACCAGGCCTGGACGGCAGCAAAGGACGGAACGACGAACAGGCCACCGCCGAATGCGAAGGCGACGAAGTCGATCAGCATGCGCAGGCCGGCGAACGAGGTTGCGAAGTCGACCGCGGCGATGTCCTGCCCCTTGGCGGTCACACCGATGGCCCAGGCGAGATCAAGGCCGGCAAACCCCATGATGATCGCGCCGATCGGCACCAGCGCGAGGTTCGGGCGGACGTGGCTCAGGCTGGCCGCGAACAGCGAGCCGATGGCGATGCCGATCGCGAAGGTCGCAAGACACAGCGTCACCACGCCTTCGGTGCCACCGACGACCTCCTTGACCAGCGCCGGCAGCAGCGACAGCACGATGGCGCCGACCAGCCAGAACCACGAGACGATCACGGTGCCGTCCCACAGCCGCTTGTCCGCGTAGAGCGTCTTCAACAGGCCGACCGTCGAGGTCCAGGGATTGGCGGTGACGGGCAGGTCGGGGGCGGATGGCGTCGTCTGCGGAATGCGGGAGGCGAAGGCCCAGGACAGCAGGGCCAGCAGGACCACGGCCGATGCAACCCAGCCCATATGCGCGGAGCCGGCCACGAACTGGCCGCCGGCGACGGTGCCGAGCAGGATGGCCATGAAGGTGGCGCCTTCGACCAGCGCGTTGCCGGTTGCGAGCTCACCGAGCTCGAGCTGGTCCGGCAGCATGGCGTATTTCACGGGACCGAACAGGGCGGCGATGACGCCGAACAGCGCGAGCGCCGTGAACAGCAGCGGCACCGAGTGCAGGAAGAAGCCGGCGGCGGCAAAGGCCGCCGCAAAGATCTCCGCGAATTTGAGCCGCCGAGCAACGACGGATTTGACGTATTTGTCGGCGAGCTGGCCGCCGAGCCCCGACAGGATGAAATAGGGGAAGATGAAGACGGCGCCTGCGACCGTCACCAGCGCGTCGCCGTGGCCGGTCGCGGCACTGTAAAGCAGGATGATGACGAGTGCGTTCTTGAGCACGTTGTCATTGAGCGCCGAGAAAAATTGCGCCCAGAACAGCGGCGCAAAGCGGCGTGACGACATCAATTCCCTGATCATGACAAGTCCTGTTTTGGGAAGGCAGCCTGAGATTGTTACGTTGTCGGTGAGGCGTCACGACCGGAAGCTTACGGGACGAACGATGGCTGGATGACGACGGTCGCCGGCCTGCTCTGTCCCCTCGACCCTTCCGATCCTGTTGGTCTCCAAATGGTCTCGTTAGGTTCGCAAATATCTGGTCGCAGCCGTGGTTCGGACGGACTGGCCGCGCTTTTCCGGATACCGCGCGGAGCGATGAGGAAAAGTTGAACCGCATCGCCAAAGGCCGCGACATCGGCTGCGAATGTCGGGACATGGTAAGTCCTTCCTTGCAACCGGGTCTTGCATTCGAGCCGACCGGAACGTCCCGGGTGCGCACGCCTCAGGTGAGATGAGCGAGGTGGCGAAAGGGCGAGAGGCGGCCGAGCAGGCTGAACCGACGGCCCGCGTGACGGCTACGGGCGCGGCTCGCCCGCCACATCCGAAAGGTCGCGCGGCGCTCGGTGAGCACGCCAGCGATGTCGCAGGCATTTGCGATGCGATCGATCGGTTGCATCGCGAACTTGAGGACGGCCCGGCCAAGGCCGGCCACGAGAGCTGCGGCGTCGTCGACGAAGGTGGTGGCGATATCAACAGCGAGGGTTTGCATTTTGCAGATCTCCGGGTTAATTTGAACAATGTTCACATGAGTAGCTTGAAAATGAACAATGTTCAAGAAGAATCGCCACGCGACCAGAAAAAAAATCGGCGGAGGCTCCAGATCCTGGAGATCGCCCGCGACATTATTTCAGCTAAGGGGCTGAGATCATTGAAGGTTCGTGACGTTGCGGAGGCTGCCGGCTGCTCGGTGGGCAGCGTCTATAACGAGTTCGGCGACTTCGACGGGGTGATCCTGACGGTCAATCGGGAGACGGTTCAGGCGCTCACGGTGCGGCTTGGCGAGGTCCCGGGGGAAGATCCCGTTCGCCAGCTCTACGGGCTGGCCGCGACCTATCTCGAATTTTTCGCCGAGCACGCAAACCTGCTGCGCTCGTTGTTCGAGCATCGGATGGAGGACGACCGTCCTTATCCCGACGACATCCTTCAGATGGTGATGGACGCTTTCGCGCTGATGCATCCACCCCTGGTGCGGCTGCTACCGGCTGCGGACGACGTGCGGATCGCGCTGCTGTCGCGCACGCTGTTTTCCGCCGTGCACGGAATCATCTCGCTCGGCCTCGAGGAGCGCATGGTGGCGGTGCCGCCCCAGATGCTGCGCCAGCAGGTCGAGCAATTCGTCGATACGCATCTCGCCGGCCTCGGGATCGTGCCGGTCGGCGCACGGTCGCCTTGAGGAGGCCAAGCGGCTACCAAGCGTATCGCAGGCTCGCGGTGCCGGAATAAGTGGTGCTGCGCGCCGCGAACTCGCCGTCGAACTTCGCCGACAGGGCAACGCCGTTCGAAAACTTCAGCTCGGCACCGGCAGATGCGAGCGCGGTGTTCTTGGCCGGCGTTGCGCCATTGACGATGAAGCTCGCGCCGGGCAGCGTCTGGAATGCGGCGACGAGCGTCGGATCGCTCACCCAATCATGGGCCCAGGCCGCGCGGCCGCGCAACGTGAGGACCGAGTTCGGCGTGACCAGCGTCGCGCGATCGAAGCGCGCGCCGAGCTCACTCCGTGTGTCGGAGGCCGTGCGTCCCTGATAGGTCAGGCCAAAGCCGCTGCCGGCCAGATCGGCCTCGGTATAAGTCGGTGTGCGAAAAGCCTGCGCCTGCGCCGCCACGTACGGCGTGAAGCCGCCAATCGGCGTGGCGAAGCGATAGCCGCCCTCGATGCGGCCTCCGACGGTTTGCGCGTCGAATTTGGCGGTGAGCTGGTTGCCGAACGGAGCGAGCCGGTCTGTCGACATCCAATGATTGGCCACGGCGAGAGAGGCGGCGAAATAGGCCGGCCCTGTACGCACGGCGGTGTAGACGCCGGCCTGGATTGCATCGCTCTTGCCGCCGCCGATCGCCTGCGCGAGGTCCCATTTGGTGCCGCCGCCCGACAGCGCGAAACCGACCAGCGCATCGCGGCCGAAATGATAATCGGCGCCGGCCGCGACGCCGCCGGTGCGCGCGCCGAGGTCGTGACTGCCGATCACGACGGGGTCGCCGCTGGTGCGGTTGGTACCGCCGAACGCCGTGCCCCAAGCCGTCCAGCGCTCCGCAAAGACCGGCGCTTTCATGGCAGGCGTCCCCAGCACCTTGTTGTAGGCGAGGGCGATATCGTCCGGCAGCGCGGCGCGTTCGGGGCTGAAACCAAGCGCCGTGTCGCCGGTGCTCATGCCACTGCGTCCACCTACGAACGGATCAAGCATGAGGCCGAGGAATTGGCTCGTGAACTGGAAGGCGCCCTGCTGGGCGCCGGTGGCGGCTTCACCCGAAAGCTGGTCCAGACTGTAACGGAGTTGGGCGTCGCTCTGGCCTGCGAAGGAGGAGAGGAAAGGCAGGTTGGGACCGAACGCGCTCAAGGCGCCGGCCACGGCCTTCTGGTTCTGCGTCTGGGCGAGGGAGAGGAATGCGGCGTTGTTGTAGTTGAGCGTCAGGAAGACGCTGAACCCGTCATAGCTGAGGGAGGAAGCGAAGAGCAGCGGATTGTATCCGCTGACAGTGACGCCCGAGAAGCTGCCGGTGACGCCAGTCGTCGTGCTGAGGATCGTGTATTGCGTCGAGGGGTTATAGGCGCCGGCGATCGTGTTGACTGCGACGGTGCCGCCGTTCAACGTTGCGCTGACCGCGAGGATCTTCTCGGATTGTCCGGTAGCGGTGACGGAGATCGCGTAGGTCGAACCGGAGTTGAACGTGACGTTGCCATTGCTCGTCAGGGTACCGAGATTGCCGGGCAAGACCGTGCCGCCCGATAGCACCGTGATATTGCCGATCGCGCCGTTACCGCTGAGGATGCCCGCGCTGACGGTCGTCGCGATGTTGGGCATCGAGCCGTTCACCTCGACGGTGCCGGCCAGGACATTCATGGTCGCGATCTCCGTCGTCGAGCCGTTCATCGTCCAGGTGGAGCTGCCGGTCTTTTCCAGCACCTCGAATTCCCGGAACTGACCGGCCGCGCCGAATATGCTGAGATTGAACGCTGCGTTGGTGGCCCCGCCCAGGCGCAGCGTGTCCGTTCCGTTGCCGCCGAGGACCCATCCCGTGATGCTCGATCCCGCTCGCAACTCGAAGACGTCGTTGCCTCCCTTCAGGTCGACAGCCGTGCTGACGCCACCGCTGATGATCGTGCCTGAGTTGATGATGGTGTCCTGATTGGCCGAGCCGATGATTGCCGTGCCCGAGGCACTCGAGATCGTGCCGGCGTTGCTGACGACGTTGCCGTCGGCCGCGCCGCTCAGATCGACGGCCGCGACATTGATGGCATGGACAAAGCCGCTCGACAGGATGTTCGCCTGATTGTTCGCCGACCCGGCACCGATGCTGATGCTGATGGCTCCGGTGACGCCGTTTCCGACCGTACCTCCGATCACGATGATGTTGTTGCTCGAATTGGCCAGTGCGAGCCCCGACGTGCCGAGGCTCGATGACCCAACCATGGCGCCGGCATCCACGGTGATGGTGTTGCCGCCGCCGCCGATCACTGCAATGCCGTCGCTGTTGGCGGAGGTGACGGTTGCGTTGCCGAAGACCTTGGCCGCGCTATTGGATGCCGCCTCGAGGACAACGCTGGCAAAGGTCGGGTCATTCAGAGAGGTCGCGGTGCCGTCTCCAATGTTGACGGTGACACCGCTGACCACGGGCGCCGTCTTGATCTGGGTGTTGCCCGCTCCGGTGCAGGTGATCGAATCGCCTGACTGCAGCGCTGCCTGCGCGCCGCTTCCAGTCACCACACAGGCCGCCTCTGCCGGCGTCGCGAGCCACGGCAGCGCACCACCTGCGGCAACAGCGCCGATCGCGGTGCTCAAGAGAAACGCACGCCGCCGACACGTCTTCGCGCGACGGATCCGGGGCGGGGGCAACAAACCATTCCAGGGCACCTGCAAACTCCTCTTTCGGCACGGTCCGGGCGGAATTCGGACCGCAACGTTGGCTGGTGCCATGCTTAGCGAGGGAGGTTCTGGCCATCGTGGATCAGCGCGCAAGGCGGTGTGGCGGAAAGCGAAAGACGCAGTTTTTTGGGAGCAATGTGGCCGCGGCGTCACATAGCCGCGCCGCTGCGACGCCGTTGGACGATGTCTGCAATCGGATGCCGGGGTTGAGAGGGCGCCGGCGCCTGTCAACCTCGCGCTGCGACGGCCTCGCGCGGACGGGCTGCAACGACGACGACGTCCGGTCTGCCATTGTCGACCTGTACCCGGTTGCGCCCCTTTTCCTTGGCGCGGTAGCAGGCGGCATCCGCGCGCCGCATGGCGTCCTCGAGCGTGGTGTTGCCGTCCGCGATACAGGCGACGCCGATGCTGGCAGTCACCGCGAAGCAACGATCGTCCCAGGCGAAGGTGAACAGCTCGAGCGATCTGCGCAGGCGTTCGGCGATATCGACGGTGGTCGAGGGCGAGCACTGCGGCAGGATCAGGCCGAATTCGTCGCCGCCGAGCCGGGCCACCAGATCATGCGGCCCCCGGTCCTGTTGCAGCAGGCGCGAGACCTGGCAGAGCAGGCGGTCGCCGGCGAGGTGGCCGCAGGTGTCGTTGACGCTCTTGAACTGGTCGAGGTCGAGCAGGATCAGGCCCAGCGAACCCGCCGCGGTGGTGTCCAGCACGCTTTGCAGGCGCGCCTCGAAGGCGCGGCGGTTGGACAGGCCGGTCAACCAGTCGTGCGATGCCTGCCATGCCAGGCGCTCCTTCTCGGCATGCAAAGCATCCTCGAACGCCTGTCGTTGCAGCATCAAGCGCCGCGTGTGCCAGATCAGGAGCAGGATCAGCGTCGCGGCCGCCACGATGTTGATGCACGTCAGCGTGACCTTGATGGCGCGCGAGCCTTCGCCGAGGACGGTCGAGAACCGCTTTGCATGCACCGTGAACTGCGTGTTGAGTTCCGAGAGCCGCGACGACAGCAGCCGCAGGCGGTCGCGGTCCTCAATGGGTCCGTGCGCCAACTCGGACCGGATGACCTCGCCGAAGACGCTGAGCTCCAGCAACATGGGATCGGTGGCCGCCCACTCGTGGATCGCTTCCTGGAGGAAGCTGACGCGGTTGAAATAGCGGAACAGCCAGATCAATCCCGGAACGTCATCGGGATGGTTGCCGCCTTGCAGAAACCCGACGCGGGCGGCCTCGACGTCGACCGGATCGCGCTCGAGTGCCCAGCGCGCGAACTCATCGCCGATGGGAACGGCGAGGGACGCCTGGTAGTGGGTGAACTGGCTCGGTTCGCCTGAATGCAGATAGAGATTGAGGAAATAGACCGCGTTCTTCTGTGACCGCGACCACATCGCTTCGCCCGCGACATAGGCGCGGACCGATGACATCACCTCGAGGCTGAATCCCGCGATCGTTGCCTGGAGCACGACGACCATCACGAATGGCGAGACAAGTTTGATGACGTGAAGGAAACTACGCCCCTTCGTCGACGTCGCTGTTCTGCGAAACACCCTGCATTCCCCAAATCGATCAACGACCCCACCGGAGCGTCGCGCCTGCAACGCCAAGTAGAGGGGAAAGTTGCTTAACTCGACCCCAAGGACGCAGGCGACTGCACTGCAGGGTGAAAGCGTCGTGAAGCGGATGCCCGCAGATCGTTGCAAATGCCGACCAACCGGAACCGATGCGGTCGTGGCGAACCAATGCCTCGCATTCGTCCTGCGCGGTTTACCTGATCGAGAGAGTTTGGTCCGGCGCTAGACCAGCACCGGCTTGCGCACCCGGCCAGCGTCGCCGAACACGCGCAAATAGCGTTCGATCTCGGAGGGCATGCCGGTCGCCTTCTCCGGATTGTCCGAGAGCTTGACGGCCGGGTGGCCGTCAACCGACGACACCTTGCAGACCAGCGAGATGGGATCGAGATTGAACGAGCCGTCCGGCGGGCAGCCGACGAAATCATTGGTGAGGTTGGTGCCCCAGCCGAACGAGAGCCGCGAGCGACCGGAGAAGTGGTGATAGGTCTCCTCAATCGAGCCGACATCCATCGCATCGGAGAAGACGAGCAGCTTGTCCTTGGGGTTGCGGCCCTTCTTTTCCCACCAGGCGATGATCTCCTCGCCGGCCTGGATCGGTGGCGCGCTGTCGGGGCGGAAGCCGGTCCAGTCGGCGACCCATTCCGGCGCATCGCGCAGGAAGGATTTGGTGCCGAAGGCGTCGGGCAGCGCGATCAGGAGATTGCCGCCATAGGTCTGGCGCCATTGGTCGAGAATGCGATAGGGCGCCCAGCGCAACTCCTCGTCGTCCTTGGCAAGCGCAGCCGCGACCATCGGCAGCTCATGCGCATTGGTGCCGATGGCTTCGAGATCATTGTCCATCGCCAGCAGCACGTTGGAGGTGCCGATGAAGGACGGGCCCAGGCCTTCCTTCACCGCCTCGACGCACCAGCGCTGCCAGAGGAAGCCGTGGCGGCGGCGGGTGCCGAAGTCGGAGAGCCGCAAATTCTCGAGCTGGCGCAGCCGCTCGACCTTGGTCCACAGCTTGGCCTTGGCGCGGGCATAGAGCACGTCGAGCTCGAAGCGGCCGCGGCCCTTCATCGCGGCGCGCGACCGCAACTCGTTGAGGATGGCGAGCGCCGGAATTTCCCACATCGTGGTGTGGGTCCAGGGGCCGTGGAAATGCAGCTCGTACTGGCCCTCGACCTTGCGCAGCTCGTATTCGGGCAGCCGGAATTCGGCCAGCCAGCGGATGAAGTCCGCCGAGAACATGTGGGTCTTGCCGTAGAAGGTGTTACCGGCAAGCCAGATCAGCTCTTTCTTGGCGAAGCGGATGGTGCGGGCGTGGTCGAGCTGGGCGCGCAGCTCGCCCTCGTCGATGATCTCGGCCAGCCGCACATGGCGCGAGCGGTTGATGACCGAGAAGGTCACCTGCTGATTCGGATAGTCCTCCCGAATCATCTGCAACATCAATAGCTTGTAGAAGTCGGTATCCAGCAGGCTGCGGATGATGGGGTCCAGCCGCCAGCTATGATTGTAGGTCCGGCTCGCAATATCGGTCACTGTCATGGGACAATTCTAGCGTGGCGGCCCTCGCGCAACCAGTGGGTTTGGCGAAGGGCAGACTTCCCTGAAACCGTAACCGAGGCTCAGTCTCCGGCCGCCGTTGCCGCCACGGTTTCGAGCTGGCCGCGGATCCAGCGATGGGCCGGGTCTTTCTGATAGCGCTGATGCCAGACCATGAACATCGGCAGCTCGGCCAGCGTCTTTGTCCGCGACGCCAGCGGAATCGGTACATGCGCAAAGCCGCGCATCACACCGGAGGCGAGCAGGCTCGGCATGCTGGCCAGCATCTGCGAGCCGTGCAGGAAGGGCGGCACGCCGGAAAAGCTCGGCACGGAGATGGCGATGTCACGAAGAAAGCCGTTCGCCGCCAGCCGGCGGTCGAAGTCGAGCCGCTCGTTGTCGGTATAGACCACCGTGATGTGGCGTGCTGCGAGATAGGCGCTGCGGCCGGCCGGCGCGGTGCGCGCCTTGGGATCGAAGTAGCAGACGTAGTGATCGCTGAGCAGCCGCTTCTGCACGATGTCCACGCCGGATGGCGGCAGCGGCGTGACCATGAGATCGCAGCGGTTTTCGCGCAGCATCGCGGGCGACGGCGATTGCGAGGGGATCACGCGCAGGTTCAGGCTCCTGACCTGTCCCGCGACATGATCGAAGAACCGCGGCAACAGCAGATCGCGCTGGAAATCATTGGCGGCGATCGTCAGCGAAAGCTGCGCGCGCGCCGGCTCGAAGGTGACGCCGCCGGCAAAGCTGCGCATCTCGTCGATCAGCGCCCGCGCTTTCGCAGCCAAGGCCTGGGCATGGGCGGTGGCGACGATGCCGCGGCCGGATTTGGCAAACAGCGGATCGCCCGCGATCCGCCGCAACTTGTTCAGCCCGTGACTGACCGCCGATTGCGTCAGACCAAGCCGCGTCGCTGCCGCCGTGACCGAGCCTTCCTCCAGCACGGCAAGGAACAGTTCGAGGGCGTGGCCGTCGAGCGCCAAATGATCGATTTCCTTCATGTAATTCATTATAATCGATCTATTTATCTTGAGAATAGATCGTCCCATGATCTCCCGATAAGCCGCGCCCCCGGACCCGGGCGCCACAGGGAGAGACAACGCCGATGAACGTCCAGGCGCCAGCCTTGCAGGATCCCCGCCTCAACCGACCCGAGCCGTTCAGCCTTCGCGACGGCGGCTTCTTCCAGCGCGACCGCTCGATCCATCCACCGGCACATGCGCCCGGCTACAAATCCTCGGTGCTGCGCTCGCCGCGCCAGCCGTTGCTGTCGATCGAGAACTCGGTCTCGGAGATCACGGGTCCGGTGTTCGGCCACAACGATCTCGGCCCGCTCGACAATGATCTGATCCGCAACTACGCCAAGGATGGCGATCCCGTCGGCGAGCGCATCATCGTCCATGGCCGCGTGCTGGACGAGACCGGCCGCGGCGTGCCGAACACGCTGGTCGAGTTCTGGCAGGCCAATGCCGGCGGTCGCTACCGGCACAAGAAGGACACCTATCTCGCCCCGATCGATCCGAATTTCGGCGGCTGCGGCCGCGCGCTGAGCGACGACACCGGCTACTATTATTTCCGCACCGTGAAGCCGGGTCCCTATCCCTGGCGCAACTTCGTCAACAGCTGGCGTCCCGCCCACATCCACTTCTCGGTGTTCGGCTCGGGCTTTGCGCAGCGGCTGATCACCCAGATGTATTTTGAGGGCGATCCCCTGATCCCGGTCTGCCCGATCCTGACGACGATCCCGGACAAGGACGCGCTCGACCGCCTCGTGGCGCCGCTCGACCTCAACGCCTCGACGCCGTTCGACTCGCTCGCCTACCGCTTCGACATCGTGCTGCGCGGCCAGCGTTCCACCTATTTCGAAAATCGCACCGCGGGGAACTGAGCCAATGCCGCAGCCGCTCGACTATCTCAAGGAAACCGCCTCGCAGACCGCCGGGCCCTACGTCCATATCGGCCTGATCCCGGCCATGGCCGGCTTCGACATTTTTAAGAAGAACTTTTCTAACGTGCTGGTGACGCCGAACACGCCAGGCGAGCGCATCACGCTGGAGGGCAAGGTGTTCGACGGCAGCGGCACGCCGCTGCGCGATGTGCTGCTCGAAATCTGGCAGGCCAACGCAACCGGCCGCTATAACCATCCGGCCGATCGCCCGGCCGGCCCGGTGGACGAGGAGTTTCGCGGCTGGGGCCGCGCCGGCTCCGATTTCGAGAGCGGGTTGGTGACGTTCGAGACCATCAAGCCGGGCGCGATCACGGACAAGGCAGGCCGCAAAGGCGCGCCGTACGTCAATATCTGGATCGTCGCGCGCGGCATCAACATCGGTCTCAATACGCGGCTCTATTTCTCCGACGAAGAAGCCGCGAATGCCGCCGACCCCGTGCTCAACCTGGTCGAGCCGCCGGTGCGGCGCGCGACGCTGATCGCCACGCGCGGTGAGCGCGCCGGCAAGGTCGTGTACTCCTTCACGATCAATCTGCAGGGGGCGGAGGAGACGGTGTTCTTCGACGTCTGACGATCCGCCGATCGCCCCGCAGGATCATTCCACCTGGTCGCCTCGATTGATCGATCCGCGCGTGGTGGCTTGCGGTGGTTGCGGGCGCATCTCGCGCGATCCCGGCCGCTCGGCCGGGGCGCGCCCCACTCTTGGCTTCAGCTCTGTCAAATCGATGAAGACGTCGGCCTGCCGGCGCAGTTCGTCGGCAACCATGGGAGGCTGGCTCGCAAGCGTGGAGACGACCGTCACGCGGACGCCGCGGCGTTGCACGGCTTCCACCAGTGAACGAAAATCCCCATCGCCCGAGAACAGCACGATCTGATTGACGTGCTCGGCGAGTTCCATGGCGTTCACGGCGAGTTCCACATCCATGCTGCCCCTCATCTTGCGGCGGCCGGTCGTGGCGTCAACGAACTCCTTGGCGAGCTTGGTGACGACGGTGTACCCGTTATAGTCGAGCCAATCGATCAATGGGCGGATTGACGAGTATTCCTGATCCTCGCTCACGGTCGTGTAGTAGAAGGCTCGCAGCAACGTACCTCGGCCGTGAAATTCGCCGAGCAGGCGCCTGTAGTCGATATCGAAACCGAGCGCCTTGGTGGCGGCATAGAGATTGGGGCCATCGATGAAGACCGCAATCTTCTCAAGCGAAGACATTATGCACTAATCCCCAGTTCCGCATTGAAGCCGGCAGGTTCAGCCGCCAGGGCTGTGTGCCGGCCGGAAAACGCCGAAGTCGCCGATGGCCCGCGGAAAAAGGCGGCGCAGACGGCCGGAGGGGGGGCCGTCCCGCGCCAGTTAAGGGAGGTTGCTGCTATCAGCGCCAGGATTCCGAATGCAGTCACGTTAAGGCGTGCGCATGCCACGCTCAATTGTACGGAGGTAAACGGCGCGTATCCAAAGGGTTGGATGCTCTATACGAAGGTAAGTGGCGCGCCGGTTCGGATCTCGACAGCCCGGCGCGATCACGGATGCGGCCGGCCGCAAATGCGCGCCGCACGTCGATGTCTGGATTGTTGCGCGCACCCGAGGACCGGATCATCGACGTGGGATGGCCTCAAGCCTCGCCGCCATGGAGTTGGGCGCGAAAGGCGCGCGGCGACAGGCCCGTGGCCGCGGCATAGACGCGGCTGAAATAGGCGGGATCCTCGAAGCCGAGCGCGTAGGCGATCGTCGAGACCGGCAAATTGGTGTAGACGAGGTTGCGACGCGCCTCGCGGATCAGCCGGTTGAGGATCAGGTGGGAGGCGGTGTCGCCGGTCGCCGCCCGCGTCAGCCGGTTGAGATGGGTCGGCGTGATCGACAGCGCGCCGGCATAGTCCGCAACGCTCCAGCGTTCCAGATGATGCTGTTCCAACAGCGCCTCGAAGCGGCGGAACAACCCGCTTTCCGCCGTGCCGTTGCCGCCGCTCTCGCTGGTGAGCGCGCGGGCCACCAGCCCGATCATGGCCGCCGACAGTGCACGCAGCACGTGCGCGCGGCCGAAATCGCGCGCGGCGTGCTCGGCGAAGATCTGCTTCATGGTGGTGCGGATCTGCGGCGTGCCGCGCACCACGGCCGATCGGGACAGGGCGCCGCGCAGTCCTTCCGAGGCAAGCAGTGCCTCGTCCAGAATTTCCGCAGCGATGGTCAGCACCCAGCCCTGGGTATCGGGCTCGAAGCGGAAGCCGTGGACATGGCCGACCGGCACATTGACGACCTGCATTGGCCGGAGCGGCACCACGCGCCCGTCGAGCGTCGCCTCGCCACCACCGCGCTCGATCAGCAGCACCTGGTGCAGCCGGGCATGGCGGTGCACGGCCAGCGTCCAGTCGTGCAGCACCGAGCGTGACGCGATCGTCTCGCAATGCACGACGTCGGGCAGATCGCCGGACTCGCCGAAGAGGTTGTAGACCCGGATTGCCGGGGCTGAGGCTGCGCTTTTCATGTTCGAATAGTACAAGACAAAGACGAAACCCTCCATCGGTTTGCGGCGGCGGATCTGCAAAAAACGCAGCGACGGGAGGACGTAAAAATGAAAGTTCAGGTCTGCATCATCGGCGGTGGGCCGTCCGGGCTGCTGTTGTCCCAGCTTCTGCACCTGAAGGGCATCGATACGGTCGTGCTGGAGAAATACAGCCGCGACCACGTTCTCGCCCGCATCCGTGCCGGCGTGCTCGAGCACGGCTTCGCCAGGTTGATGCGCGAGGCGCAGTGCGGCGAGCGGATGGACCGCGAGGGCGAGATCCACAACGGTTTCGAGATCGCGCATGACGGCGTGCTCTCCCACATCGACCTGCACAAGCATTCCGGCGGCAATTCGGTGCTGGTCTACGGCCAGACCGAGCTGACGCGCGACCTCTACGAGGCGCGCGATCGCCTCGGCGGCAAGGTCGTGCACAACGCCGAGGACGTGACGCCACACGATCTGACGTCGGACCGGCCCTACGTGACCTATCGATCGAACGACGAGATCGTCCGCATCGATTGCGACTACGTCGTTGGCGCCGACGGCTTTCACGGCGTCAGCCGCAGGTCCATCCCGAAGGACGTGCTGCGCGAATACGAGAAGGTCTATCCGTTCGGCTGGCTCGGCGTGCTGTCGCGCACGAAACCGGTGTCGCCCGAGCTGATCTATGTGAAGCATGAACGCGGCTTTGCGCTCTGCTCGCTGCGCTCACAAGTGCTGAGCCGCTACTACGTCCAGGTGCCGTTGACCGACAAGGTGGAGGACTGGAGCGACGATGCGTTCTGGACGGAGCTGAAGCGTCGCCTGCCGGACGAGGTCGCCGGCCACCTGATCACCGGGCCCTCGATCGAGAAGAGCATCGCGCCCCTGCGCAGCTTCGTCGCCGAGCCGATGAGCTACGGCCGCCTGTTCCTCGCCGGCGATGCCGCCCACATCGTGCCACCGACCGGCGCGCGCGGGCTCAACAGCGCCGCCTCCGACATCTACTATCTCTACCACGCCATGCTTGCGCATTATCAGCACGGCGACGATTCCGGCCTTGCGGGCTATTCCGCCAAGGCGCTTGCGCGGATATGGAAAGCGCAGCGTTTTTCGTGGTGGATGACGATGCTGCTGCATCGTTTTCCCGACCGTTCCGAATACGAGGACCGGCTTCAGCAGACGGAGCTCGAGTACCTGCTCTCGTCCGAGACGGCGCAGCGGCTGCTCGCGGAGAATTATGTGGGATTGCCGTTTTAGCGACGGTTTGTGACCGCTCAGCTGACGTTGCCGCTCCAAAGGGGAGCTCTCCTCGCGGCACGAGGCGAGTTCGCCTGTCAGGCCGGTTCCCTTTCAATAAGTGGTGACGGACGCCGAAATGCTCTGTTGCCTTGTGCGATCGTTCCTACCTCCTCAACCGAACAGGAGGGCGCAGCGATGACGAACACAGCGCTTGTGGTCGGCGCCAGCGGTATTGTCGGCAGCAATCTCGCCCGCCATCTCAGCGATCGCGGCTGGCAGGTGCTTGGGCTCGCAAGGCGCCCACCAAGCGACCTCGATGGTGTTCGTCCCATCGCGGCCGATCTGCAGGATCCGGCCTCGCTTCGCGACATCCTGGCGAGCCTTCGTCCCACTCACGTGTTTCTCGCCACATGGCTACGTCAGCCGACCGAGGCGGAAAATATCCGCGTTAACGCTGCGATGGTGCGCAACGTGTTGGGGGCACTTTCCGGCGCAGATACGCTTTCTCATGTCGCGCTGGTCACCGGGCTAAAGCATTACCTGGGACCGTTCGAGTCCTACGGTAAAGGCAGGCTGCCCGCGACGCCATTCCGCGAGGAGCAACCGCGGCTCGATGTCGAAAACTTCTACTACGCTCAGGAGGACGAACTATTCGATGCAGCCAGGCGCGGTGGTTTCAGCTGGAGCATTCACCGCCCGCACACGATCATCGGTTATGCGATAGGCAACGCCATGAACATGGGAACGACGCTTGCCGTCTACGCGACGATCTGTCGAGAAACGGGGCGGCCATTTCTCTTTCCAGGCTCGGCGATGCAATGGACCGGCTTGACGGATATGACGGATGCCAGATTGCTGGCGCGGCACCTGGAATGGGCCGCGACGACGACGGTCGCGCGAGACCAGGCATTCAACGTCGTAAATGGCGATGTCTTCCGATGGAGCTGGATGTGGGCGCGACTGGCCGGCTGGTTCGGGTTGCAGCCTGCCCCCTTTCCAGAGGAAATTTCGCCGCTTGAGCGTCAGCTTGCCGATTCAGGTCGTATATGGGCTGATATCGCGCTCAAGTATGATCTCGCCGAAAGCGACCTCTCCGTCCTTTCGTCGGCGTGGCACACCGATGCCGACTTGGGCCGACCTATCGAAGTCGTCACCGATATGAGCAAGAGCCGTAAGCTCGGTTTCCTTGAATATCAGGCGACGGACGACAGTTTTTTCGATCTCTTCAGCAGGTTGCGTGCCGCGAACGTCATTCCTTGAGCCTTCTGACGAAGAGTAAACAACCGCTACTTTCCTTCCAGCGTATTGACCGGCGTCCACTCTGGCGATGGTGGATTTGCGGCGAGGGCTTTCGCGCGCTTGGCGAACAGCGCCGACGCCGGGTCGATCTTCGCGACGCCGTCGAACGCCTCGGCCGCCTTCGCAAACTCCCTCGTCCGCCAGGAGGCGAGCCCCTCCGCATACGCCGCGGCCATCTTTGTTTGCGCCGCGCTCTCTGCGCCCTTGTCCGCCAGCGGCTCGAACACCTTGATTGCCTCGCCGCGGCCGAGCACCCTGATCGCATCGAGCTCACGCCAGACGAAAGTGTCGCCGGTCTGCGCCATCGTCGTTTCCGAGGCCATGATGGCGGTGCCGTAATATTTGTTGGCGCCCTCGAGGCGCGAGGCGACGTTCACGGTGTCGCTCATCACGGTGTAGTTGAAGCGGCGGCGCGAGCCGATATTGCCGACCACGGCTTCGCCGCTGTTGAGCCCGATGCGGTGCGACAGTCCGTGCCCTGCGAAGGCGGGATTGCTGGCGTTCAATTCCGCGAGCTTCTCGTGGCACTTCAGCGCGGCGTGAACGGCATTGCGCGCGTGGGCGGGATCGTCGGCCGGGGCGCCGAACATGGCGACGATGGAATCGCCGATATATTTGTCGACATAGCCGCCATGGCCCTCGATGATGTCGGTCATGGCGGAGAGATATTCGTTCATCAACGTCACCAGCTCGCCCGGTGTCATCGTCTCCGCAATGGAGGAGAAACCGCTGAGGTCGGAGAAGAACATGGTGACGTTGCGCATCTCGCCGCCGAGCGCCGGCATCTTGCCGGAGGTAACCATGGTGTTGATTACTTCGGGCGCGAGATAGAAGGCAAAGCTCTGGCGCAGGAAGCGCTCGTCGCGATCGGCCAGCACGAAGCGGTAGCCGATCATCATCGCGAGCGCGGCGAGACTTGCGAGCGCAGGCTCGGTCAGCGGCAGCGCCACGGCTTGGACGAATGCCCCGACAGTCACGGCAGTGTAAGCGGCGGTAAGGACGAACCAGACAATCAGTGCGCCGCTCGGTGCGAGTATGCAGGCCGCGCTGGCGATGATCGCTGCAAACATAACGGTGAGAACGGTTCGCAGCGGAAAGCCGAGTTCAGTCACGGCGTCGCGCTCGATCAGGTTTCGCACGACGGTGGCATGCACGAACACGCCGGCGATGTCGCTGCGGGCCTTCTGTGCGGTGCTTGCCGGGGCGGGCAGGGCACAACGCGCGGCCGGCGCTCCGTCATATCCGCCCGCAAGGCGCATCGAGGTGAGCTTGCGGTCCTCGAAGTTCAGGGCGGTGCCGAGCAGCACGACCTTACCGTCGAAGGCGTGGCGGAAGAAATCGCGGCCGCCTTTTTCGACGCAGGCGCGCAGATCGGCGAAGGAATAGGTCGGAACGTCGCGGCCCATTCCGCGGAAGTTGAGCGTCAGCGTGTTCGGCACCGCGCTCGGGACCGAATAGCCGGACAGCTCGGTCGCACCGGACGGCGCAATCGCGGGCTTTCCGCCGAGCGCGCGCGCGGCGAGCTCGACTGCCATCGCGGGGGCCGGCTTGCCGTCGATGGAGAAGCTGAGTGGCATTCGCCGGATCACATCATCGGTGTCGGTATGCACGTTGAGGGCGCGGACATTGTTTTTCACCGCAAGTCGTTGTGCGGGGTAGGGTACGTCCGGATGGTCATTGCTGAGGATCTCGCCAAGCACCAGCTTGCCGCCGTCGGAGAGTTGCCGGAGTGCGATGAGGTAGTCCCGGTCAAAGCCCTTCAAGCGGCTGCCGAACGACGCATCGCCGAACGGAATCTCCGATTGCTCGATCGAGCTTGGAAAGATCACGTCGAAGCCGATGACCTTGGCGCCGCCTTCGGTGATGCTTCCGAGCACCCGGCCGATCTCGCGCGTCCAGGTCTGGGTCGGCGATCCCTTGAAAGGGGGAGTGTCGTAGGTCTCCCCGTCGATCGCAACCACGACGACCGGCGATGTTGCGGGATCACGGTGGTCGCCGACCAGCTTGCCGCGCATCGCGGTGAGGATGTCGAGCGACAGGCCTTGCAGCGTCTGAAGCGGAGGGGACGTGAAGACCGCGCCCGCGACGAGCGCAATCAGGATCGCCGCAACGATGTCCCGTCCCCCGATCCGCCGCATCGCCCCGTCGCAGACCGCCTATTCGAGCCGCAGCAGGCGACCGACGATCGGCGTCGGCGATGACGTGGCGCTGGCATCGACCTGGAAGGCGTAACGCTTGGCGCCGAGAATGGCGAGATAGCTGCCACCCGGGGTCAGTGTCTTCCCGGCCTTGGCAAAGTCATAGAACCTGCCGCCGACCATGATCTCACTCTTGAGCGGCACGCTGATCGTGGGTTCCTTGCCGTCGGTGCGTTCGATCACCAGCGTGCTGCCGCTCTTGGCTTGCACCAGCGGGGCGACGCCATAGAGCGTCGGCAGCTTGGCCGGCGGCGCTCCCTTGGCGTCCGATCGCATGGTGCGGAAGGTCGTTGCGGCGCTCTGGTTCGCCTCGCGCTCGGACAGTTTTGCTGCATTGGTATCGCAGGGCACCTTCTCGCGCTTGACCTCGCCGAGTTGCACGGTGCTCTGCTCGGCGCCGACCAGGACGACGCCTTCGCTGATGGTCTCGCGCTGGCAGGATTTGAGGTAGCTGAGCGTGATGCTGGCCTTGGGCCCGAGCTTGATGATCTTGCCGGGCGCCACATAGTCCATGAACGCGATGCCGTCGACCTTGCCCTGGACGTCCTCGACGATCGCGGCAGGGGTCTCCGCCAAAGCGGGGGCCGCAAGACAGAACGCGCCGACACCAGCGCCGATCAGGCTTCTCATGGGAATTCTCATCCAATTCGACCGATAAATCGCCGGTCCCCGTCCTGGTTCGATGCTTAGCATCGGCGCGTCCAGGTAAGTGTGACCGGAATCACTCTTGGTTATTGGTGCACTCTAGCAGGAACTGGTTCAAACCGGCGACCGGAGAAAAGCGAAGCCGCGGCAAGCGGTTGGCCGCATGGATCATGTCAGGCGGCCGGGACGGGCTCAGCCAACTGGTCCTCGGCCGCACTCTCAATAATGGGCGCGAGATGCGCTTCGGTCTTCTGATACGGCGTCGCTTGTTGACCGGCGGCGATTTCCACGACCTCGTCCCAGCGTGACAGGAAGGCCTCGACGCAGGCCGGGTCGAACTGCCGGCCCTGGTTCTCGACCAGATAGTCGCGCGCCACGTCGAGCGGCATCGGCTCTTTATATGGCCGGCGCGTCGTCAGGGCGTCGAACACGTCGGCGACCGCGACGACGCGCGCGGCGACCGGGATCTCGTCTGCCTGAAGGCCGTTCGGATAGCCCGCGCCGTCCCAACGCTCGTGATGGCCTGCGGCAATTTGCGCACCGAGCTGGATCAGCTCGCAGCTGGAGTCCGCCAGAATCTTTTCGCCGATCGTCGCATGGGTGCGGATCACCGCCATCTCTTCGTCGGTGAGCCTGCCGGGCTTGAGGAGGATATGGTCGGGGATGGCGACCTTGCCGACGTCGTGCAGGGGCGCGGCCAGATAGATGTCGCGGCAGAGCCGGGGCGGCAGGCCGAGCTGCTCGGCGATGATGCGGCTGTAGCGGGCGACCCGCAGCGTGTGCTCGCCGGTGTCGTTGTCGCGGTATTCGACCGCAAGCGCGAGCCGCAGGATGATCTCCTCCTCGCGCTCGCCGAGCTTCTGGGTCGTGGCCGCGACCGCGCTCGCCAGATCGGCGGCACGGTCGTTCTGCTTGCGCACGGCTGCACCAAGGCGCACCAAGTTGCGCAGGCGCACCGTCATCTCGAGGCTCTGTGGCTGTTTCGGTAAGAAATCGGTTGCACCAACCTGCAGCGCTTCCATCTTGACGTCATCGGTCTGTCGCGACGTGATCATCGCGATCGGGATGTCGTGGCAGCCGGGCAGGGCGCGGAAGGCGCGGATAAAGCTGATGCCGTCCATATGCGGCATCTCGTAGTCGACCAGCACGAGGTCGAAGACGCGCTCGCGTGCGCAAGCCAGCGCCTCGACGGGATCGAGGAACGTCGCGGCCTCGACCAGGCCTTCGGCTTCGATATGACGTTTCAGGAAATTGAGGACAGAGCGGCTGTCATCAACGAGAAGCGCTTGGGTCAGCAGCGGCGGCCGGTCTCGTTCGGATGCGAGGCGTGACCTACACGAATAGTCTTTGCGATTTAACGCGGAGCAAACGCCCGGGCTGCGGCGAACTGACTCAAGACTGCGCACAGCGCATGCGAATTGAGCGAACCATGCACGTCTGCATGCATGCGCGAAGTTCTTCGGTTTGTGACCCGTAGTTGTACGGTGATGCCCATTAGGGGTTTGCACACTCTCCCAAGCGAATAGTCGTCGCGCGAGATTCGCGTCATGCGTGCAGCGAATCCCGAGGAAATCTGGGGGACGAATGCCGTCTGATGTCACTGAGCCGAAGTGGTCCCTACGGCTGCCTGCAGATTGCAGCATCGCTGCGATCCGCAACGTCTATGACCTGATCCGCGAAGCTTTCGGCCGGCAGGACCGGCTCGAGATCGATTGCTCGAGCGTCGACAAGGCCGACGTAACCTCGATCCAGCTTCTGCTGTCGACCGCCAAGACGGGCGAGGCCCAAGGCCGCCCGGTGGTGCTCACATCATTCTCCCAGTCTCTGCGCAACACCCTTCGCCGCGCCGGCTTCGCCAGCGATGCGATGATCGAACAGCACTTCCCGCAAAAGAAAGATGGCACCTGATGGCCACGGTTCTCACGGTCGACGATTCCCCCAGCATCCGTCAGATGATCAAGGTCGTGCTCGAGCCGGCCGGTCACAACGTGATCGAGGCCGGCGACGGCGCGCAAGGGCTCGCCAAGGCGCAGGCCGGCAAGCTCGACCTCGTCATCACCGACCTCAATATGCCCGTCATGAACGGGCTGGAGCTGATCCGGGCGCTGCGCAAGCTGCCGAGCGCGGTCGGCATGCCCATCGTGTTCCTGACCACCGAATCCAACGACACGGTGAAGCAGGAAGCCAAGAGCGCCGGCGCCACCGGCTGGATTACCAAGCCGTTCAAGCCGGAGCAGCTGCTCGCCGTGGTCGGCAAGCTGGTGCGTGCATGAACGCGATGGACCCGACAGAGGTCTTTCGCCAGGAAGCCAGCGAGCTGTTCGAGGTCCTGGAAGGGGCCCTGCTCGACCTCGGCCAGCGTCCCGACGACCGCGAGTTGGTCGATTCCGCCTTCCGCGCCCTGCATACGATCAAGGGCTCGGGCGCCATGTTCGGCTTCGACAAGGTCGCCTCCTTTACCCACGAATTCGAGACCGCGTTCGACCGCGTCCGCAAGGGCGAGATCAAGCCGACGCAGGAGCTGATCTCGGTCGCGCTTGCGGCCAAGGACTATATCCGCGCGCTGATCGAGGATCCGCAGTCGACCGACGACATCATCGGCGAGGCCATCCTCGACGACCTCAAGCGCTTCGTGTTTCCCGACCAGTCCGCCGCGCCCGTCGCCGAAATCGCCGAAGCGCCGCCGCTGGCCCCCGGTGAAAGCAAGCAGGCCGGCTGGCACCTGTATCTGGAATTTGAATCCCACATCCTGCGCAACGGCTCGAACCCGCTCGATCTGCTGGAAGACCTTTGCAAGCTCGGCCCGTGCTTCGTCGTGCCCGTGACCGACGGCATCCCGTTCCTCGACGAGATGGAGCCGGAAGATTGCTATCTGAAGTGGGACGTCAAGCTGCACGCCGCCTGCGACAAGGACGCGATCGACGACGTCTTCATGTTCGTCCAGGACGAGATGAAGCTGACGCTCTCGCCGCTTGAGCAGGTTGAAGCGCCCGCGCCGCTGCCGTTGTTCCAGCTCCTCGACGAAGAGCCGGCTCCCGTGGCCGAGATGGCCGCGCCGGCGGTCGAGGTCGCTGACGCGCCCGTCGCCGCGCAGCCCCTCCTCAAGGCAGAGCCGAAGCCGGAAGCCAAGCCTGAATCGAAGTCTGAACCGAAACCCGAGGCCAAGCGTGACGATCGCGGCATCGCCACCGTCCGCGTCCAGGCCGAGCGTCTCGACGAGTTGATGGACCGGGTCGGCGAGCTCGTCATCGCCCAGGCGCGGCTGACGCAGCTCGCCTCGTCCGGCTCGGATCTCTCGATCAAGATGATCGCCGAGGAAATCGAGCGCCTCGCCTCCTCCCTGCGCGACACCACGATGGGCGCGCGCATGGTACCGATCGGCTCGCTGTTCGGCCGCTTCCGCCGCCTGGTGCACGATTTGTCGCGCGACCTGTCGAAGCCGGTCGAATTCGTCACCACGGGCGAGGACACCGAGCTCGACAAGACCATGATCGAGTGCCTGGCCGATCCGCTGGTTCACCTGATCCGCAACGCCATCGACCATGGCATCGAAGACACCGCGACCCGCTCCGCCAACGGCAAGACGGAGCAGGGCCGGATCGAGCTCGCGGCCGTTCATTCCGGTGCGCAGGTGCTCGTCACCGTGAAGGACAATGGCGGCGGCCTCAACACCGCGCGCATCCGCGCGAAAGCGGAAGAGCAGGGGCTGATCGCCTCCGGCGCCGTGCTGACCGATCACGAGATCCACCAATTCCTGTTCCACCCGGGCTTCTCGACCGCGCAGACCATCTCGGCGCTGTCGGGCCGCGGCGTCGGCATGGACGTCGTCAAGCGCACCATCGAGAACATGCGCGGCACGATCGATCTGTCGACCCGGCCGGGCCAGGGCACCACGGTGACGCTGCGCCTGCCGCTGACGCTTGCGATCATCGAGGGTCTTTTGATCCGTGTCGGCGAGGGCCGCTACATCATTCCGTTGTCGGCCGTGGAGGAATGCATCGAGCTGACCGCCGAGGACGAGCGCTCCCGCGGCCGCAACTTCCTCAACGTGCGAGGCAATCTCGTGCCCTTCCTCAGGCTGCGCGAAATCATGACTGCGTCGGGTACGCCCGACCGGCACCAGAAGACGATCATCATCTCGACCGGTGAGACGCACGTCGGTCTTGTCGCGGACCAGATCATCGGCAACCACCAGACCGTGATCAAGTCGCTCTCCAAGCTGCACTCCGACGTCACGATCTTCTCCGGCGCGACGATTTTGGGTGACGGCACGGCGACGCTGATCCTCGATGTCGCGCAGCTCGTCACGCTGGCGCAGTCGAAGGTCGAGAAACAGCATATCAGCGAGGCGGCCTGATGAACGATGGTTTGACGGGCGAGCATCACGCCGACGCGATGCAGGTCGTAATGATCGGCCTCGGCGAGGAGAAGTTCGCGCTCGACGCAGGCCTCGTGCGCGAGATCATCGATCCCGTGCCGGTGACCAAGGTGGCGGGCGCGCGGGCCTTCGTTCCGAGCGTCATCAACGTGCGCGGCAACGTCATTCCGCTTGCGGACCTGCGCATCCGCTTCGGCATGCCGCAGCTCGACAATTCGGCCGACACGCGCATCGTCGTCATCGAGCTCACGCTCGACGGCGAGCCGGTCCTGGTCGGCGTCACCGCCGACAAGGTCTACGAGGTCACCGAGATATCGCAGACCGACGTGCAGCAGACGCCGCGCGTCGGCATGCACTGGAAGCCGGAGTTCATCCGTTTCATCGCCAAGTGGCGAGAAGAGTTTGTCATCGTTCCCAACATGGAACGCATCCTGAATTGAAATGAGGTCTCGGGGCGAGACTGGGGTAGGGGCTGGAAATGAGATTCACGGTCAAGGCAAAGCTTGCCATCGCGTTCGGTGTGGTCCTATTGCTGTCGATGGCGGCGGGCGGCCTCGCTTATGTGAAACTGAGCGAGATGATCGACACCGCCGACAGTCTGGTGTCGCGTGCCAACCGGATGGACCGTGCGGCGGAGATCGAGAAGGGTATCCTGCTTCAGGTTCGCGCCGAGAAGAACCTCATTCTCGCGCCTGAAGGCGAGGCGGATCGTTTTATCGCCGAAATCGCCAAGCAGCGCGAGACGCTCTCGAAGTTGAAGGAAGAGATCCAGGCCGCGGCTTCCCCCGAAGGCAAGAAACTCATGGAGAATTTCGGCGTCGCGTACGCGCGGATGAACGCCGTTCAGGACGACGCCCTCAAGACCGCCCGGACCGACAAGGCGAAAGCCGCCGAGCGCTCCATGACCGAGGTCCGCAAGGCGGTCGCCGAGGCCATGGAAGCCGCCAACGTCTACGTCACCAACGTCAAGAAGAACATGGCCGCTCAGGCGGCCCAGGCTCACGAGGACGGCAACCGGGCCCAGCTCCTGCTGATCTCGGCCGTGCTGGCTTCGCTTGTCATCGGCCTGATCGCCGCGATCTGGATTTCCTTGAGCATCTCCCGCGGTCTCGGCCGCGCCGTCGGGCTCGCCGGCGCGGTTGCCGATGGCGATCTCAGCCAGTCGATCAAGGTCACAAGCAACGACGAGATCGGCGATCTTGTTACCTCGCTGAACTCCATGGTCGAGAAGCTCAAGCAGATCGTCGCCGAAGCACTCACCGCGGCGCAGAACGTCTCGGCCGGAAGCCAGGAGCTTTCGGCCAGTGCCGAGCAGCTGTCGCAGGGCGCGACCGAACAGGCCTCGTCGGCCGAGGAAGCCTCGTCCTCGATGGAAGAGATGGCCTCGAACGTGAAGCAGAATGCCGACAACGCCAACCAGACCGAGAAGATCGCCGCGCAGTCGGCCAAGGACGCGGAAGCCAGCGGCGTCGCCGTCGGGCGCGCCGTCAATGCGATGCAGACCATCGCCGAGAAGATCACGATCGTGCAGGAGATCGCGCGCCAGACCGACCTGCTTGCCCTCAACGCCGCGGTCGAGGCCGCGCGCGCCGGTGAGCATGGCAAGGGCTTTGCCGTGGTCGCGTCCGAAGTGCGCAAGCTCGCCGAACGCAGCCAGGCGGCCGCGGCCGACATCGGTACGCTGTCGACGGAAACCGTGAAGGTCGCTCGGGAAGCCGGCGACATGCTGTCCAAGCTCGTGCCCGACATCAAGAAGACTGCCGAGCTGGTCCAGGAGATCACGGCGGCCTGCCGCGAGCAGGACGTCGGCTCAGCCCAGATCAATCAGGCGATCCAGCAGCTCGACAAGGTCGGCCAGCAGAACGCCAGCGCCTCCGAGCAGGTGTCCTCGACATCCGAGGAGCTCGCCTCGCAGGCCGAGCAGCTTCAGTCGACCATCTCGTTCTTCCGCATCGAGCATGCCGGCCGCGGCGAGGCTGCCGCGCCCGCGCCGATCGACCGTGCGGTCACCCAGCTCCGCGCCAAGGCCGCGCACATGGCGGCAGCGGACCGCGGCGTCAAGAAGCCCGCGCCCGCCCGCAAGCCGGCGCGCGCGCTGAAGGTCGCCAATGGCGGCGGCTTCGCCGTCGACATGCATGACGGCGAAGACGACCGCGACGCCGAGTTTCAGCGCTGACCGCAACTTGAAAACAATCTGACTCTGGACCGTACCATGGCCGCAACCTCGCAATATCTGACGCTCGGGCTCGCCGGCGAGACGTTCGGCATCAGCATCCGCAATGTCCGGGAAATTCTCGACATGCGGCCGATCTCACGGCTGCCGCATGCGCCGAATTTCCTGCTCGGCATGATCGACGTGCGCGGCAGCGGCTATCCCATCGTCGACCTCCGCACCAAGCTCGGCCTGCCGGCCGTGGAAGCGACTGAAGCGACCCGCATCATCATCCTCGACGTGCCGATGAAGGATCGCCTGGTCGGCGTCGGCTTCGTCGCCGATTGCGTGTTCGAGGTCACCGATATCGACGAGCAGGCGATCGAGCCCATCCCCGAGGTCGGCGGAAAATGGCAGTCCGACTATGCCGCCGGGATCGGCCGCAAGGGCGAGAAATTCGTCGTCATCTTCGATCTCGCCAAGCTGATGGCGAACGACGAGATCCCGGAAGGGCGCGATACTTCTCGCGCCGCCTGAAGTTGCAAGCGTGAAGCGTGGTCAAGCGTAAGCACCCCAATTCGAACCAACGAGACTGACATGAGATTCACCGTCAAAGCCAAGCTTGCCAGCGCCTTCGGCGTCGTCATCCTGCTGTCCATGATCGCCGGTGCGGTCGGCTATGTGAAGCTGGCGGACATGGTCGGCACCACCGAGCTTCTGGTCAGCCGTGCGGGCCGGATGGAAAAGGCGGCGGAGCTGAAGGAAGGCATCCTGTTCCTTGTGCGCGCGGAGAAGAACGCGATTCTCGCAGCGTCCGATGCAGAGCACGAGCAATTCCAGGCCGACCTCATCAAGAACCGCGACGCGATCACCAAGTCGAAGGACGAGATCTACGCAGCCGCCAGCGAAAGCGGCAAGAAGCTGATGGAGGTCTTCAACGTCGCTTTCGCCAAGCTCAACGCCTATCAGGACGAGACGGTCCGGCTCGCGAAGACCGACAAGCCGAAGGCCCTGGATCGCTCCATGCATGATGGCCGCAAGGTCGTTGCGGACGCGATCGAAGCGGCCGACGTCTACATCAAGAATGTCAAGAAGAACATGGCTGAGCAGGCCGAGCAGTCAAAGCAGGACGGTGCGCGCGCCGAGATGCTGCTGATGAGCCTGGTCATTGCCTCGCTGCTGATCGCCGCGGTCGCGGCGACCTGGATTGCGCTGAACATCAGCCGTGCGCTGGCGCAGGCGGTGGGCCTCGCTGATGCGGTGGCGATCGGCGATCTCAGCCACAAGATCGAGTCCTCCAGCAATGACGAGATCGGAGATCTCATCAAGTCGCTGAACGCGATGACGGTCAACCTCAACGCGACGGCGGCGCTCGCCAACCAGATCGCGCAGGGCGATCTCATGGTCGAGGCCAAACCGCTGTCGGACAAGGATACGCTCGGCCTCGCGCTCGAGCGCATGGTGGAGAAGCTCCGTCAGATCGTGTCGGAAGCCCTGACCGCGGCGCAGAACGTCTCCGCCGGCAGCCAGGAGCTCTCCGCCAGCGCCGAGCAGCTCTCGCAGGGCGCGACCGAGCAGGCCTCGTCCGCCGAGGAAGCTTCTTCTTCGATGGAAGAGATGGCCTCGAACGTGAAGCAGAACGCCGACAACGCCAACCAGACCGAGAAGATCGCCGCGCAGTCCGCCAAGGATGCCGAGGCCAGCGGCGCCGCGGTCGGCCGCGCCGTCAACGCGATGCAGACCATCGCAGAGAAGATCACGATCGTGCAGGAGATCGCGCGCCAGACCGACCTGCTCGCGCTCAACGCCGCGGTCGAGGCCGCGCGCGCCGGCGAGCACGGCAAGGGCTTTGCCGTGGTTGCGTCCGAAGTGCGCAAGCTCGCCGAACGCAGCCAGGCCGCCGCCGCCGAGATCGGCACGCTCTCGACTGAAACCGTCAAGGTTGCGCAGGAGGCCGGCAATATGCTCTCCAGGCTCGTCCCTGATATCAAGAGGACGGCAGAGCTCGTCGAGGAAATCACCGCCGCCTGCCGCGAGCAGGACGTCGGCTCGGCCCAGATCAACCAGGCGATCCAGCAGCTCGACAAGGTCGGCCAGCAGAACGCCAGCGCCTCCGAGCAGGTGTCCTCGACCTCCGAGGAGCTCGCCTCGCAGGCCGAGCAGCTTCAGTCGACGATCGCCTATTTCCGCATCGAGCAGGGACGCGCCCAAGCCGCTGCGCCGATCGACCGAGCGGTCACCCAGCTCCGCGCCAAGGCGGCGACAATGGCGGCCGTCGAGCGGCCGGCCAAGAAGCCGCAGGCGAGGCCGGCGCGCGCGGTGAAGGCGGCCGGTGGCGGCGGCTTCGCCTTCGAGATGAACGACGGCGAGGACGATCGGGACGCCGATTTCCAGCGCTGAGACCCGTCAAGAGGTCGGCCCATCCTTCGCCGGTGGGCCGATCCGCCGTCAGTGATCGTGTAAACGCGTGGGATTCAAGATGGCCCGTTCGGCCCGACATTCAGTGCAGGCGGCCATCGCGGACCGGGGCATTCAGCCATGATGCCCGCCGTGCAGGATACGGTCGTCCATCTGTCCGACCGCCACTTCCGGACCATCGCCGAACTGATCGAGGGCCAGGTCGGCATCAAGCTGCCGCAGGGCAAGCGGCTGATGCTGGAGGGGCGGCTGCACAAGCGCGTGCGCGCGCTGAACTTCTCCGACCTCAACGAGTATGTCGACAACCTGTTCGAGGCCGATCATTTCGACACCGAGCTGACCCATCTCATCGATGTGGTGACGACCAACAAGACCGACTTCTTCCGGGAGCCCCAGCACTTCACCTTCATGAGGGACGTCGCGATCCCGGCCCTGCTCAAGTCGCACGGGCGGAAAAACGCGAACCTGAAGATCTGGAGCTCGGCGAGTTCCACCGGCATGGAAGCCTACACCACCGCCATGGTGCTCGACGACATGACGCGGAACGGCTCGCGGTTTCAGTACCGCATCCTCGGGACCGACATTTCGACCGCGGTACTGCGTCTTGCCAAGACCGCGATCTACACCCGCGACGTGCTGGCGCCGGTGCCGGAGCATTTCCTGAAGCGATATTTCCTGTCGTCACGCGACAAGTTGCGCGGCGAAGTGCGGGTGGTGCCGGAATTGCGGCGCATGACGCATTTCATGAGGATGAACCTCATGGATAAGTCCTACCCCGTCGACCGGGACGTCGACATCATCTTCTGCCGCAACGTCCTGATCTATTTCGAGCGCGAGACCCAGCGCAAGGTGATCGAGCAATTGTGCAGCCATTTGCGGCCCGGCGGCTATCTTCTGGTCGGTCATTCGGAATCGATGATTCACAGTGCAGTGCCGGGTCTGAAGCAAGTTCAGCCAACCATTTTCAAGGTCTAGCCGGAGCGCAACCAGAATGCCGAGGGAGAAAGTTCGCGTACTGATCGTGGACGATTCGGCGTCGGTGCGCCAAATCCTGCAAACGATCCTCAACGACGATCCTGACATCGAGGTGATGGGGGCGGCCTCCGATCCGTTCGCGGCGGCGCGCCGCCTCCAGAACGAAATCCCCGATGTCATGATCCTCGACCTGGAAATGCCGCGCATGGACGGCATGACCTTCCTGCGCAAGATCATGGCGCAGCGCCCGATCCCGGTGATCATCTGCTCCTCACTCACCGAGGAAGGCTCCAACGTGATGTTCGAGGCGTTCGAGGCGGGCGCGGTCGACATCGTGCCGAAGCCGAAGATCGACACCCGGCAGGCGCTGCTCGAATGCTCGACGCGGCTGCGCGAGGCCGTGAAATCGGCAGCGCGCGCGCGGGTGCGCCCGCGGGCGGAGCGCCGTATGATCGAGAGGAAGCTGACCGCCGACGCCATCATCCCGCCGCCGGTGCAGGGTAAGGTCCGGCCGACGACTGAACGCATCGTGTGCATCGGTGCATCGACCGGCGGGACCGAAGCGCTCAACGACGTCCTCGAGATGCTGCCGCCGCACTGTCCTCCCATCGTCATCGTCCAGCACATGCCGGCTGGTTTCACCGCCGCCTTCGCCAGGCGCCTCGACAGCGTCTGCCAGGTCCGCGTCAAGGAAGCCGAGGACGGCGAGCCGGTGCTGCCGGGCTGCGCCTATATCGCGCCGGGCGCCCGTCACATGCTGCTCCAGCGCATTGGCCTGCGCTATCAGATCGCGATCAAGGACGGCCCGCCGGTGTCGCGGCATCGCCCCTCGGTCGACGTGCTGTTTCGCTCCGCGGCCCAGCATGCCGGCGCCAACGCGCTCGGCGTGATCATGACGGGCATGGGCGACGACGGCGCGCGCGGCATGCTGGAGATGCGCAAGCTCGGCGCCTCGACGCGCGCGCAGGACGAGGAGAGCTGCGTGGTGTTCGGCATGCCCAAGGAAGCCATCGCGCATGGCGGTGTCGAGAAGGTCGTCTCGCTGCATCATATCCCGCGCGAGATCATGCTCTGGTATCAGGCCGGACACGTTGCGGTGGCAGGTTGATTGCGATGTCCGCCATTCCGGCCAATACGCTCACCGAGGCGATCGTCGCGATCGAGGATGTCTCGTCGCGGATCGAGGACGTCTTCGCGCGCGTCGGTCACGAGCTCGGTCGCGGTCACCTCATCTTCAAGGAGCTGAACCAGGGCCTCGCGACGCTCTCGGAGGAACTCTCCGGCGCCGAGATCGAGGGCGCCGCCACCGCGCTACAGGAGATCGCCGCGCGGCTCAGCGAGCTGGCAGAGGCGCTGCCGGCCGAGAGCGCCCTGCTTGCGACCATCGGCACGAGTACGGCGGAGGCGTCCGCGCTGCTCAAGCCGCTGTTCAAGCACATCCAGATGATCACCATCATCGCGCGCAGCGCGCGGATCGAGGCGGCCTCGCTCGACGGCGACCGCGAGGGCTTTCTCGCCTTCACGCAGGAAGCCTACGATCTCGGCAAGGCGGTACAAGGTTCGATCGAGGGCTGCGCGCGGGACCAGCAGCGCCTGTCCGAGGCGGTTGCTACGGCCTCCGGTCGGCAGAAGGAGTTCGAGAGCCGTTATCGGAATCAATTGGTGTCGGAGAGCGCCGAGCTCGGCGCAGCCTATTCCGGATTGCGCGGCCAGCGCCGGGACAGCAGCCAGCTCGCCGACCTCGCGAGCACCAGCACCAGGAAGATCGCCGAGGCGGTCGGCGGCGCAATCATTTCCTTGCAGGCCGGCGACAGCACGCGCCAGCGCCTCGAACATGTCTGTCATGGCCTCGGCCAGGCGTCGGAAGCTGCGCCGGGCCTTGTTCCCGAACGGGGCGCGAGCGAGGACGGCGCGCGCGCGATCGGCCAGTTGCAGGCGGCCCTGCTCAGGGACGCCCAGCGCGAATTCGGCGGCGACATCGGCCAGATCGTTCGCGCGCTCACCGCCATCCTGCACGATGCGGGCAATGTCGTCGGCCATGGCCGCAATCTGTTCGGCGGCGCGGATGGCGGCTCGTCATCGTTCCTCGCGCGCATCAAGCAGGCACTGGCACATGCCTCGACCCTGATCGCTACCTGCGAGAGCGCCGGCCGCTCGGTCGACGAGGCGCTGGCCATCGTCGAGGGCACGTTGGCAAAGTTTCGCCAGGCCATCGCAGGACTTGCCGAAGCGACCGTCGACATTACCCTGATCGGAATGAATGCCGGCCTCAAGGCAAGCCATCTGGGCAGCCGCGGCAGCGCGTTCGTCGTGATCGCCAACGAGCTCAAGGCGACCGCCGACCAGGTCTCTGTGGGCGCGGGGCGCCTGCGGCCCGTGCTCGACGGCATCGAGCGCTCTGCGAACGAGCTGAAGGAGCTCCGCGTCCGGGGCGATCCCACGCAGCTCGCCAAGTTCGAGCCGCAGATCCTCCAGGCGCTGCGCGAGGTCGAGGTCGGCAACGAACGGCTCGGCAAGCTGATGAGCCGGCTCGTCGATGAAGGCGCGGAATTCGAGGGCCTGATGAATTCGGCGCAAGGTCTGATGAGCTCGCTAGGCGAGAGCTCCGCGGCCTTGCCTGCGGTTGCCGCGCGGCTCGAGACCGCGAGCGCCGGCGCGCAGCGGCCGCAGCCGGAGGCGCAGGATCAGGCGATGCTCGATGATCTCTTCGCGCGCTACACGATGGAGCGCGAGCGGGACGTTCACCGGGAATTCCTGCAAACGCTTGGCCTTGCGTCGATCGCCGCCACGCGCCGCGTCGAAGCGGTCGAGACCGCGGATGACGGCATAGAGTTGTTCTGACGTTCGCCGCCGGCGTCGCGCGTCGGCGGCAATTCGACGGATTGGGTTTTCCGAGCATTAACCTTGCCCGAAGGGCTGGCCGTTAGGTCATTGTCGCGCCCCAGAGTTGGTCGCAAATACAGGGCGATCTTCACCTCGGAAAATTCCCCATGCTGAGAGACGGTAAATACGCTGCCTGGTTCAGGACCCCACGAGGTCAGGGCACCGGCATCGTGGATCTGGCCGAGGGCCGGATCTCGGGCCGCGACAGCTTCTTTACTTATGGTGGTTCCTACCGGGTCGATGAGCAGCACTTCTCGGCCGTCCTGACCGTGAACCGGCATGCTGACGGTCCGTTGAGCGTCTTTGGGCCTGATGAGGTCGAGGTCAAACTTTCGGGTGTGTGCAACGGCCTGGTGGCGAGCTGTTCGGGAACGGCCAAGGAAGCACCCGACGTGAAGTTCGAGGCGACGCTGATCTACAGCCAGGAAGATGCGCCGGCAGCCGACGCCAAATGCGCGGTCGTGAAGCTCAACGCCGACAAGCTGCCCAAGGGCCTCGACAACCGTTCCCGGCCGCGTCACCCGTTCACGCCGCCCAAGGCGCCTGTGTCGTAAGGTGCCGGTTTTTAGCTTTGCATTGACGCTGTTGTCGCGAAATCACGGCGCGACTGGACTGCGGCAACACTAGTTTTAGAGGTGAAATCTAGGTTGGGGCCCATAACAAAAGGCGGACAGGGACATGCCTCAGATCTGGATGACATATGACGAACTCGCGACCCTCAGCGGCTGCAGCGCTGCCGAGGCCAGGATGCAGGCGATGCATCTGTCGCTCGATCGCCGCAAGAGCCGCGACGGGAACACCCGCGTCAAGCTGAACCTCGCCTTGATGGCCCGGTTCTTCGAGACCGTTCGCGAAGCCGAATTCGACCTCGATGACGCGATCACGGCGCTGCGCGATGCTCACCGGCAGATGTCCGGGGTTCTTTCGACGAGTCAGCCGAGCTTGCGGAGCGGAGTGGCGTAAGTTCTCGCGGCGCCGGCGGCCGCCTCAGGACGGCGGCCTCGGCAGGAAAGCCAGGATGGTTTGGGCCAGAAGGACGCCGACGGTGCCGCCGGCGGCCTTTTGCAGCACATCGATGAATCGTGGATCACGATCCGGCGTCACGGCCTGCAAGACCTCTAACCCGACTGCGACGGCGATCACGAACGCGCAAGCCAGCTT
This sequence comes from Bradyrhizobium sp. MI1.7, assembly GCF_055811795.1. NCBI lineage: Bacteria > Pseudomonadati > Pseudomonadota > Alphaproteobacteria > Hyphomicrobiales > Nitrobacteraceae > Bradyrhizobium > Bradyrhizobium sp. MI1.7. Next base: position 41,085 of record NZ_JBVVPO010000022.1, on the reverse strand, counting down.
GACGCGCCCCGGTAGCAGGAAGGACAGCAGGAAGCCCAACAGGCCGTAGGCGCTGAAGCGCTCGATCACGACGACCCAGTAGGCCTCCGCGTGGCCCATGAGTGCCGGCCGGCCCGCGAGCTTGGCCAGCGTCGCATAGACGATGAGCACGAGACAGATAACCGCGGCTGCGATGAGATGATTGCGGCGCATTGCGCCAACATAGCCGGTCGACCGGCTGGCCGCTTTCGAAAGCCAAGAACATCGTTAAGGTTCACAAACCCTCGATGGCATGAACCGAGGTTCACGGGCGAGCCGCGCAGCCGTGGCTACGGCCCAATCCGCACGCATGCAGTTGACGTCAAACGTGGCGGTGTAGTCGCGATCTCACGCGGACGGCGCTGAGTTGGCGAGGGCAGGCATTCATCTGCCAGTTCTTCGGCCTGGTGATCCAAAGCCGGACTGCCAAGAACAGGATGTTGATGCCGAACCAGATCGACATCACGATAAGGAAAGAGCTTGCCATGACGGCTCCGCCTCCCGCTTTTCTTTCGAAAACAATGCGGAGCGCGGCTGAGAGTTCCACCGTCAGGGGAACGGGCAGGCGATCGTCCCTGCCCAAATTCTCGTCATCGACAAAACCAGGCCACCCCGGTCAAGCACGAAGCAACGCGCCAGACCGCATGACCAAGCTGTTCGCAGGGACCGACGTTCAACGCCGATTGTAGGTCCAGCCCTTGTCGACATTGGTCGGGTAGTGGGCTGCGAAGTACGGATTCTTGAGGCAGTTGCGCGCGGGATCGAAAATCCAGTCGGCGCATTCCCGGTAATTCAGGAATCGGCAATCGAAACCGAAGGCGCACCACGGCGCGCCGTTTGGAAATCCGAACCCCACGGGGACTTGCGCCGACGCTACTGAGGGCAGAGCCAGGAGCAGAGCTACGGCGAGCGCGCGGGACAACATGGTGCATTCCTCCAACAATCTATCAAACTGAGACCGAAGCCGGTCCGGCGATCGTTCTGCGCCGAAAAGGGACGATGTTCAATCTTCATCGTTGGATAGTCTAACATCCGGGCACGGAGAGATCGAGAGCGCCGAAAGCGATCGGCCCATGTCGATTGGCGGCTGCCATTCATCGATTGATGAGGCGGACGCGCCCGTCCATGACGTGTCGCGCGCGGCCGACGCTAGCCCTTCTTGGGGCCCTTGGATTTCAGCGACAGGCCGAGGCGCAAGGCCATACGCTTGATCGCATCGGGCGAGCGCCCGAGAAGTTTTGCTGCCTCTTCCAGCGAAGTCGAAGACTTGGCCAATTCCATCAGCCGGCGGTCTTCCTTGAACGACCAGGGCCTGCGCGCCATAACCGAAATCATCCTCTCGTCGACACAAAGACAAAGCCGCCAAGCGGACCCACGTTCGCTCGACGGCTTTGCTTGGGTGGGGCCGGGCCTGGGGGAGCCCGGTGAGAAGATGGATATGCGATCCACTAAGGTTCGCAACAAACAACGCGGATTAAGCTAACTGCTCAACCTTACCGCGATGAAATCGGCGCGTTGCGCTCCGTATAACCACGGAGTTTCGCTAACCAAGATCGGTCTGCACGCTTTGATGGTGGGGATCGAGGATGCTCTGCCACGACGTCCGGTTGTCGCAGAACCGGCGCACGGTCTTCGCAAGTCCGCGCTCGAAATCCTTGCAGGGGGCGCCTGCCGATATCGGAAGATCACGACCCCGCGTCTCGGCGCTGCGGCGAGACGCGGCAGCTCCACCAATCCGCGCGGACTGTTCTGACGAGCATGGAAGAAGTGTCGGCCGATCGTCGAGCCGTCGCCGACAGCCGTCGAAACAGTGACCGGTCCTTCGACGTGGTGGCGATGAAGATGTTCCTGATGCCTGCGAGCGTCAGGATGAATCGCAGACACTGGATCATCGGCTTACCGAAGACAGGCAGGAGCTGCTCGGACGCCATGCTGACGATGGAGGCGAGCAGGGAACTTGTTCCCTGCGCCCTCAATGTCCTCCAAGCTCAGGCGGCAATCTCCCCTTGATAATGGATGGCACGGCGTTTCGGCGTCAGCACTTGTGCGCGATTAGGAATTAAGTGCTTCGAGATCACGACATTGTTTGCTTCGAAATCACGACGTCGATTCGAGCGATCAACTTGAATTGAATCGGCGCCGGTTGGTCGCAACGGCTTCGAACGAGAAAAAAATTCAATCGCGATGCATGCGGCAGCGGTTTGACGAGCAGTATTGTGCTTCTCTCGGTTGAGTCGTCACGAGATCGTCGAATTCGTTCGGCTATGGTGCGCGCGCACGAACAAATCAAAATCAACAAAATCAAGAAGACCGAGATGCTTCAAAAGGCGCGAGCGGCACTTCCTCTCACCAAGCTCAGAGAGCGGGCGTTTGAAGGCGCGTTTTTCAGCGTTGCGCTGATCGCGATGGCGGGCTGGGTGTATTTCATCACGCTGATGCTGGTGCGATTGTTCCTCTGGTTTTTCGGTTGACGCACGAGCCCGATCAGTTCGCATGCAGGGTGCTGCCCAAAAAATCCCTGGCATGACGAGAAAATCAGCGGCGGTGATCATGATCTCGACACAACTCGAGGATGAGACTGCCAGTGTCACTGGAACGAATTGCGAATGATGCTGCTCGCGATCCTTGTCTCGCTCCTCGCTGGCTTTGGCGCAGGCTATGCGACACGCGCGCTGCGGCCTCGCGAGCGCACGGAGCGCCATCCGTTCCACCGTCCCTACAGTCCCACCGCGTTCCGGCAGAACAGTTCATTGGCGAGGGCGCGGCGTGCATTCTAAGGATTTACAACCGGCGTGCGGTTCTCGCCGTTGCGACTCGCATGGCGGCGGAGGGGAGTGAAGCATGACGGGATTTCGGGGAGACGCCATGACGAGCCCGACGTACAACGCGCCACGGCGGTATTTCGTCGACGGGGGAGGTCGCCGCGTCCTGATCGGCCTGACGCCCGAGGAGACGTTCGAGTTCGAGCGGCTCGACAGCGAGCAGGCGCAGGTCGCGCCCGATGCCGGCGAGCAGCGCAGGCTCGAGCTCTATGAGAAGCACGAGGGTGCCTGGAGGGCCTGGATGGCGCAAAGCCGCACCGAGCGACGCGAAGGATTCAGCCTTTATTAACCATCGCGGGCCCATTTTCTGGTCTGGCGCCTCGAACCGGAAAATGCACGCATGTTTCAGCTCTTCCTGCGGGCCCGCACCCATAACTTCCTGAAAGACCGCTTCGGCGGCGAGCAGGTGTTCCGCGCGCGCTCGCCCGAGCGCGACGCAGAAACAGATCGCACCCGCATCGAAGCCATCATGATTGCGATCGATGACGCCCTGCATGCGGCGGAGCGCGAGCAGTCAGGTCTCAACCGCCGGGTCGAGGACGTGCTGGCGCGCGCCGCCGTGACGATCGGGAACGGCGACGACGAATATCTCGAGCGCGAGGCGCTCGACAATCACCACCAGGACCTGTTCGACAAGGAAATCCTGAACGGCCAGCGCCGGCTCAAGGAGCTCGGCGCCTCGATCGCCCATTTCAAGTTCCTGAAGGCGGCGATGCTGAGCCGTTTCCCGGACTACCGGCCTCCGGCGAGCCCCACCAACTGACGCCTGATACGGCGCGCGAGCGAGACCGCTAGATCGCGAGCATGCTGTTGCCCTGAATGGACAGCAGCGTCAGGTTTCCGGTGGCATAGGCCCCGGTATCGATGTTGGCCCGGTTCTCGAGCAGCTCGGCCTGCTTCACCGGCGTATGGCCGTGCACGACGTATTTGCCGAAGCGCCTATTGCTTTGCAGGAACTCGTCCCTGATCCACAACAGGTCCTGCTCGCGCTGCTCGGAGAGCGGAATTCCCGGACGCACCCCTGCATGGACGAAGAAGAAGTCGCCGCATGTGAAGGTCGGCCGCAACTGGCGCAGGAACGCGATGTGCTCCGGCGGCATCACGGATGTGAGCTCGCGAACCAGATCGGGCAACTCGTCCTTGCCAAGGCCGGGCGCGGCCGACACGCCGTACGACATCAGGGTCTGGAGCCCGCCGAACTGAAACCATTCGGCGGCGCGGGCGGGATCTTCCAGCACCGAGGTGAAATAGGCCTCGTGATTGCCCTTGAGAAAGACGGTGTTGCGGCGGCGGCTGCGGTTGATCAGGAGATCGAGGGTATGACGCGAGTCCGGTCCGCGATCGATGTAGTCGCCGAGGAAGACCTCGATCGCGCGAAACGGCCGGCTGTTCGCCATGTCCGCATCGATCACGGCGAACATCTGCTCGAGCAGATGCGCGCAGCCGTGGATATCGCTGATCGCATAGATGCGCACGCCGTTCGGTAGCTTCGGCCGGGGCGAACTTCGGGGCGCAATCATGGACATGGGGTGCAACTCTTTCAAAGAGCTTCGCCCGGGATGTCAATATGCTATCGGAGAATTTGGGTGTCCGAGCAGGTTTTTTTCTACCCCTGCCGGCAAGCCTGCGCCTGCCCGATCATTCACCCGCGCTGCGAATCACCTGTCCACAAGCTTGCGCGAGGCTAGCCGAAGCTGCGGCTGTCGAACGAGGGTGCGGCCTTGCCGCGATAGGCCCGCCGCTCGCGCGCGCACCAGAACCGCGCCGCAGAAATAGCCAAGCTGGAGCACCGACGCGAAGACGAGAATCGTCACAACGATGTGAGCTGAATCATGTCCCTGCCACGCGGAGCCCACACCGAGGATCGTCGCACCGAGAACGATGGCGGGCGGCAGGATGAAGATCCGGAATCGGCCTCCCAGCAACGATCCGATCAGCAGACTGAAAATGGCAACCGTACTCACGACGCAACTCCTCGAATTGGTCACGAGTGTTAATGGCCGCGGCCTAATAACGGCTTAAGCGGCATGGTTGAACAGCCGTTCAAATGCGCGCGACAATGCTGTGCGAAAATGACGCGATTTGGTGTGAAACGCGGCGTGATGCCTGCTTAATTGTCACGCGTGTGACAGTAGTTTGAGCATTGTTTTGCTGCGACGCTGCATTGCATGAAAATCGATTTGATTTTTTCGGTGCACTGCCGCAATGTCGCTTTGTTTAGTTAAGATATACTTCGGCGCACATCGAAAAAATTAGATCGATTTGCTCGCAATTCTGATTGCGAGTGGTGACGAGGCAGCGAGGTTCGGATGGCTGTAGCAACTTACGGTTCGGAAAACTATTATTCGGTTATCTCGAACCGACGCGGTGCCCTCCAAAGACCCCTGCAAGTGGCTTTGATCGCCGGAGACTTCGTCGCCGTACTGCTCAGCTATTTCGTGGCGAGCGGCCTGTATCGCGTGCTCGTGATCGAGCAGGACTCATCCGTCGGAGCAGGCTTGGTCGTCGGCGCGGTGTTCGTGACCATCGCTTACTTCCAGGGCGTCTACGATCACCATCGTCTGCTGAACACGGTCTGGCAGCTGCGCAAGGCCCTGGCGGTCTGGCTGATCTCGCTCACCATTCTCGCCGTCGAGGCGTTCCTGCTCAAATCGTCCGCGGACCTGTCGCGCGGAACCACGCTGCTGTTCGCCGCGACCGGCGGCGTCGCCTTGGGCGGTCTGCGCGTGCTGTGGCGCCTGGCGCTGACCTCGAGCTACGCCAAGGGCCGTCTGGTGGACCGCAAGGTCGTGCTGCTCAGCCTCAAGCCTCTCGATTTCACCTCGACCCGGTTCAAGGATCTGCGCAAGCACGGCTTCAACGTCGTGCGACATTTCGTGCTCGATCCGTCTGAAGAGGGCGCGGGCTGGGATCACGAGATTCGCGACATCACCCGTCAGGCGCGCACGGCGGATGTGGAAGAATATCTCCTGGTCATCGACTGGGACGAGATGCCGCTTCTCCAGAAGCTGAGCCAGCATCTGCGCGTTGTCCCCCAGCCGATCCGCCTTCTGCCAGATTTCCCGATCGCCGATCTGGTCTCGCGTCCGTTCCAGCCCGTCAGCGGCACGGTCGCGATCGAGATCCAGCGCGCGCCGCTCAGCGTGTTCGAGCAGGCGCAGAAGCGCTGCCTCGACATCGGCCTTGCCTCGTTCGCGCTTCTGCTGCTGGCGCCGCTGCTGATCACGGCTGCGATCATGATCAAGCTCGATTCCAAGGGCAAAGTGATCTTCAAGCAGGCCCGGCGCGGCTTCAACGGCAAGCAATTCGATATCTGGAAGTTCCGCTCGATGACGGTGGCGGAGAACGGTCATGTGGTCACGCAGGCGACGAAGAGCGACGCGCGGGTGACCCGTGTCGGCCGTGCGCTGCGGCGGACCAGCATCGACGAACTGCCGCAGCTCTGGAACGTTCTGCGCGGCGAGATGTCGCTGGTCGGGCCGCGCCCGCATGCGCTCGCGCACGACAATTACTACGATCCGATCATCAGCAACTACGTGTACCGGCATCACATGAAGCCGGGCCTGACCGGTTGGGCCCAGGTCAACGGCTTCCGCGGCGAGACGCCGACCATCGATCTGATGGAAAAGCGGGTCGAGTACGACATCTGGTACGTCAGCAATTGGAGCATCTGGCTCGACATCAGGATCATCCTGAAGACCGCGCTGGCGCTGATCCATCAGGAAGCCTACTGAGCTCCTTCTGAATTGCCTCCCGCCTCCGGAACGCGCGGGTTTAGTTGACCGGCGTACCCGATCTTCGCAATCGAGCGGGACCGCGCTAATCCCTTTGATAGGCAGGCCGTTCGTCAGTCGGGTAGCAGGGGTGACGCAGTTGCAGTCCCTTGCCCGTGACGTAACCGCGAAACAGCTCCCGGTCTGTTTCAGGGGCGTCGCAAGTCCGATTGAGAAGATCAGCGCGGGCCCCCACCGCTGCCGCCTGATAAAGCGCGGCCGCGCTCGGGAAGAGGCGTGCCCCAAAGACGTCCGCGAAGTCCTGAACCGCGCCGGCCCGCAGCTCCGGCGACAGCGCGCCGTAGACCCGAAGGGCCAGCGGTGCACGAATGAGCTGGAGCCAGGCTTCATGAGGTGCGAGCTTGTAGGAATGGCCGAGGAAGGCCGCCGTTCGCGGTCCAAAGCCTTCCTGACGGATCGCCGACCAGTAGCTGCCAAGCCAGCCAAGTCCCTCGGACGGAGCACAGAGCAGCAACGCACGGCTGGCCAAAGCAACAGCTTCGGTGTCGGCATCCGCCTGCTTCATGCTGTCACTGCGCGTCGACTCATCGGCGATGGCCAGTTGCAGCAATAGAAGCTCCCGCATGCTCTTGACGCTGCATTGGCGTCGCGCAGCCGGCAGGTTCTCCGCGATGATCTGTCTGAGCCGATCGAGATCGTATCGTTCACCGCGCGAAATCCGGCCAGCGATCTGGGGGATCGCCGGAGACGTCAGATTGGGCGCAACAGATGCTACCCAAGCCAATGCACAGACCGCAATAGTGATGTTTGAACCGAGCAGGACTCGGCGGTAAGCTCGATCCGAACGCTGGCGCGTTACTGGCGCGCTAGGCTCCTTCGACATAGTAGCTGCCGTAGTGCGAGCCCTTATAGGCCTCGATCCGCTTCAGCATCTTCGGATTGGCTCGATTGAGCACGGCACCCAGAACCTTCTTCTGGATGCCTTCGGAGCTTGCCATGGATTCCTGGAGCGCGTTGCGGCTGGTGCGGCCCCACTCGATCACATAGACCATCGCGTCGACGAGGTGGCTAACGGCCTTGGCATCCGACACCGGCATCACCGGCGCCAGGTCGATGATGATGTATTCGTATTCTTCGCGCACCACTGCAAGCAGGTCGGCCATCGACTTCGACGCAATGACGTCCGCGGAGTTCACCATTCGCGATGCGACGAAGGACGGCAGGAAGTCCAGCCCGCTCTCCTTGCTGCGCTGGATATGGTATCCGAACGAACGAGGATCCTTCAGGGCCTCGACCAAGCCGGACTTGGCGTGAGGCGCGAGCTCGCGTGTGAGCGACCGGGTGTGGAGGTCACCGTCGATCAGCAGTGTGCGATGGCCGGTCAGCGCGGTCAGATGCCCGAAATTGGCTGAAACCGTCGTCTTGCCTTCCTTGGGCAATGACGACAGGATTCCGATCACCTTGACCTCGCGGGATAGCCGGGCCACGTCGATCGAAACCTTGATGTTCCGCAACGTCTCGGCAAACCGTGAGAACGGGTGGTCGACGACGTAGTTGGATATCACGGCATCCACCGTCGAGCCGTCCGCCCCCTTCACAAGCTGGCCGGTGGCACGAATATCCGGAAGCACGCCAAGGCACTTCACGCCGAGCAGGTCTTCGACGTCGCTCGGAGATCTCAGCACGTCGCTCAGCAATTCCCTGGCGAAGGCGGCGCCGAAGCCGAAGCACAATCCGCCGAACAGGCCGCCGACCAATGCCAGCACGGTCTTCGGCGAGCTCTTCTTGTCGGGCTTGACCGCCGTGCCGATGATGCGCGCTTCGCTGATCGGGAAGCTCTGGTTTTGCGTCGCGTTCTGCAGCTTCTCGAGGAAGCTGTTGTAGAGATTGCGATAGGTGTCGGCCGCGCTCTCGAGGTCGCGCAGCTTGACCTGCGCCTGGCTGGTGCTGCCGGCCTGAGATACGAGATTGTTGAGATTGTCTTCGAGCGATTTTTCGCGGCTCTTCGAGATTTCGTATTCGCTGCGGTATGCGTCAGCGATGCGCCGTACCTCGTCGGCCATCGACTTGCGCAACTCCTCCATGCGGTTAGCCAGATTGATCGCCGCCTGATGCGTCTTGCCGTAGCGGGTCGACCAGTCGGCATACTGGGCCTGAAGATCGAGGTATTGCGCGCGCAAACGCGTGATCACGGTGTTGTTGAGGGCGTCGGTCACGGTCGGCTGGACCAGATCCTTGTCGAGCAGCGCTTCGATCCGGTCCAGGCGAGCCTTGGCCTCGGCGGTCGATGCGCGCGCAGTCACGAGCTGCGAGTTGGCGTCCCCGAGCTGCTGCTCGCTCATCAGGCCGCGGCTGGTGCCGACGATGTTGTTCTGTGCCTTGAACGTCTGCACGGCGCGGTCGCTTGCGGTCGCCTGTTCGCGCAGCTCGGCGCTGCGCTGCTGCAGCCATTCTCCGGCCCGCTTGGTCGACTGGTACTTGGCCTCGAGTGCCCCGACGATGTAGGCGTCCGAGATCGCATTGGCGATGACTGCCGCCTTGTCGGGGTTCATCGAGCGGAACGACACCGACAGCACATAGGTGGTCAGAACGCGTTCGACCTTGAGGTTCCTCTGAATGGTTTCGACCGCATTGCGCTCGATTTTGTCTTTCGATGCCGGACCGTCCGATCCGAGTAGCGATATCAGCTTGCCGATGACCAGTGCGGGCAGCCCGGGCTGCGAGCCATTGTACTCGGGGTCATCCGCGAGTTTCAGACGGCGAACGATGGAAAGGATCAGATCGTCCGATTGGATGATCTCGACCTGACTGTCGACAAAGCCGGTATCGATCAGGGCATTCGACTGGCCGCTGTCCTTGTCGAGGACCTGGGTCTGCCTCGTATCCATGAGAATGCGGGCATTCGCGGTGTACATCGGCGTCGCCGCCAGCAGGTAGGCGACGACGAGCGCCAGTGCGGCTCCCACAATCGAAGCGATCAACGGCCATTGCCGGCGCAGGATGTCGAACACCCGGTCGACGCTGAGAGTCGTGCCGCCGAGCTCGATGGCGTATTTGGCGCGGGGCTGGAATTGGTCGCGAGGTTGAAACATCTGTCGGGCGCTCGCAGGGTTATTCGGGAAGCGGCATGGCGGCGAAAGGGTCGGCGATGTCGGTCTTGAATTCGCCTGACATCAGGCCTGACCCGGATTGGGCAGGCAGGTTGGCTGTCGTCGGCGGAGGCGACGGCGCTGCGTCATCCGGTTCGGAGGAATACCCTGCGAGCACGGCGCTGTCGTGAAGCTTGCCGACGAAATCGCCGATTTTCTGTGCAAACTCCGGCTTGCTTGAGCGGCAGCGAATTTCAGCCCGGTGCAGCGCGGCCCCGATCGAGGCGCGGTCGGCCTGGGTCGCGGCCCGCGTAAGGGCTGGCACCGATTTGAGGACCGATATGTCGCTGACCAGATAGCCCTGTAGCCGGCCCGACAATTTTTCCTTCTCGCTGCGCAACTGAACCAGGAGCGAGCTGGGCTCGGCGACGAAGGCGTCGATGGCGATCTGTGCTGTTCGCTCCGAACGCGTGACGCATTGCGCATCGGAACTGCTGGTCATCGCACACAGAATAGCAGCCGCCATGACGATCGGAACGATCGATCGGCGACTAGCGTCCATGATCGTCTGAGGCAAATTGTCTTCCATTCCACTTACGTTCGTCGACTGCGCTGGAAGTCCTACGAGAAGCCCTCGATGCGCATAAAGTATGTCAAATTTTTGTGCGGTGCAAAATTAGCTGGAAACGATGCATTCTGCCAAGAAATTTTTCGATTTGCCGCAATCCCTTTGGGCAGGCGGTGACACGAGAGTCGCCTCTTAACAGAGCAGCAAAATCCGCGCCACGGCGTAGCACGTGCGGGTGACAGGATTTCGAAAACGTGGTTGCTCCCCGGGCATCCATGCCCGCCAAATGCCGTGGCCAGGCTACACGATACGTCACAAACGCGTTGATCGGCCCCGACGAGGATCGGGACCGATCAGAAAGGCTTGTTGCAGCGTTGTGTCTTAGGACGGGGTCCGCACCGAGGCGGGGCGGCTGGCGCGCAGATGTGCACCGTGCTCACCGATGGCCACCCAGAAGCGAGGATTGCTTCCGGATTGCATCGAAATCCACTGATAGCCGGCCGTGCTCCAGGGGCGGACCGATGAGGAGAGGTTGTCGAGCACCACGTCGCCATCGCTCATCCGCGCAACGAGAACCAGATGGCCCTGTCCGCCTTCGGTGAGGACAACCGCAAGTCGCAGCGCCGATCTCGGCCAGCCCATTGCGATCAGGCGGTGGCGCTTGGTCACGGCGTAGTCATTGCAGTCGCCGGCGTCGGGCGACACCGTCCAATGCGCAAGCATCGGGCTGGTCGGCTTTTTCATCGGCGTGATGGCATCGTTCACCGCGCGATTGACTTCGCGAAGCATGTCCCGCGCGCGTTCGCCCGAAGGCAGCGTCTGCTGGTCCGCGGTCGCATCCTGCTCGCACTCCGCCCCGTAATTCATGCAGAATTTCACAAACTGCAGCGGTGCGAGGGCGTTGTCATACTCGCTGATGAAGGAGCCAGCCACGGCCGTTGAGGGCGTCTCGACGATTGTGTCGGCTTTGGCAGCAGCGCCAGCGCAAGCGAGCCCAGCCGCCAGGAAAGATCTGAAAATCCAGCTCATAGTCATCCCCGTTATTCGCCATTCTTCTTGGCGCTAGGGATACAACGAACCAATTAGGTTCGGGTTTTGCAGACAATTACAATTTTAGCTGATTCCGGTGGCTGGTTCCCGGAACATTCGTTTGGTTAAAATTTCTCCGCCCGGAATTGCTAGCGGGACGGGCTGACTGAAGTCAGCGTCGTCGTCGTGGCGGCAGCGGTGAACAAAGTCTGCGTCTGCGTCTGCGACGCTGCGCTGGGTCCACTTGTGTTGAGCGTCGTCGGCACAGTGTTCGACGCTGCACCGCCACGCTCTGGGGCGGCTGAATTGGTTCCCCCGCCGCCGGTCGTCGTCTCGCCGGTGGGATCAGCGCCGTTGGTCGCTTCCGTCTTGATGTCGCCGGTGATGCCGGTGAAAGATTCAATCAGCGGCGGATTCTCGGTCTTCAGGACCGCTTCCTGAATGCGCTGAGCCACGTCCGGTTGCGACAGCACACAGACGGAAGCGGCAGTTCCAAGACCCGCACCGATGGCGCGGCTCTGGTCCTCGTTGCTGGCTCTTGCCAGCGAAACGATACCCTCGACGGTTTCCGGTCGCGATGTCAAAAAGTCGCGAATTTGCGAGGCAAGGCCGCCCTGACCATCTTTGAATTGATCGAGCAAAGCTGCCGGATTCGAGAGAAACGAGTTCGCTTTCTCCGCCGATACCACGTTGGCATTCGGTCCGCAGGGTGAGCTATTTCCGGTGGCCGCGAACGACTGGGAAACTGTGCCGAGCAGCGCAGTCGCGCCGAGGATGACAGGCAAAATTTTTCGAAACTGCATAATGACCACCAGAATTTCTTGCCTCTTATAGTTCAATTTATTCAAACTTGCCACGTTCTTTCCGTAGTTCGGACGGAATCGACTGGGCAAGTCCGCAACCGGCAATGGCAGCAAAAAAGATCCCGAAGCCAGGTATTTGCAACGAAAAGTCGATGCAGCTATGGACCAGCCCGAGCGCCGCTACGCTGACGCCGACAATGGGTATGTAGCGGTCGCGTTTTCGCCGCAAGCTGCTTCTTAACAAAAGGTAAACATACCAGAGGCAGCATAACACGACGAGGCTTGCCGCTGGCAGACCAAGCTCTGCTGCGAGCTCAAGCGGAGTCGAGTGGGCGCGATCCCACACTCCGAGGCTGCCGAGCTCCGTCGTCCGGTAGGCCGGGAACGTCGTCTCGAAATTGCCCCAGCCGACACCGAGCAGCGGATAGTCACGGACGATGGCAACGCTTCTTTGATAGGCACCAAGCCGCTGCTCATCGATCAGGCCGTAGGTGCCAATTCGTCCGGCAACGGCGCCACCGACAAGCTGGAGGATCAGCAGCGCTGCGACGGCTGCGCCCCCGGCAAGCGCCCATCTCCGCAGATTGCCGAGCGGCAACGGCGCAAGATAGAGCACGCCGGCGAGCAGAAATGCACAGATCGACAGCAGCAGTCCTGCGCGAGAACCGGTCATCGCAGTTGCCGTCAGGCAGATCGCAAAGCCGATGCCGAGCGCGGCTGGTGAAGATGAATAGAATGTGACGCGGTCCGACAAACGGGGCGATGCCGGCGCATCTGGACGGTCGCGGCGATGCGCGAAACGCACCAACGGGACCAGAAACAAGATTGCGCTGCTGCCCCAGAAAATTGCAGCCGTGTTTCGGTTGACGAAGGTGCCGGTCGCGTAGCCGAGATAGGCTTCCTTCCGTCTCGACAGGAGGCCGTTGGGGTCGCCGAATTCGGCAAGGATGCCGTAGACCGCGTAGGCGCAGCCGACCCAGGCAAGGAGCAAGAGGAGCCGGCGGGCGCTGCTCGCGTCAGTTGAAATCACGAATACGCGAATGAGCACCATCGCAAGGAGGAGCGGATAGCCCACCGCCAGCCACGGGCCGTTGACGGTCGTCGAAACGCGGCTGGACGACGGCGAACCAAGCCATTTCGAGGCGGTCTGCCAGACCGGGTTGCCGAGCTCAAACGGCGGATCGCGCCATTCCTGAACGACGACGAACGCCGCAATCATTGCGAGCGCGGCAAATAAAGGCATCAGCAGCCACGCATCCTCGCGGGCCACGCCGTCAAGATTGGCCGTCACCAGACTGGCGGCCATCAGCACGCACCAGATACAGATCCAGATCTGGTCGGTGGATCCGAGCGGCAGGGGCGCCAGCATGACAACCGCCAGAGCCAAGATCCTGGACACGGTGTTCAGCTGGTATTCCCCCGCAAGCGACAATCGATCCCGTTCGCGGACCTCCGTCCGCGGCAATGTGCTGCATTAAGCATCAATCAGCGCCTTCAGGAAGCGCTGATTTCAATGTCTGGGGGGCAGGGGAGCGGCAACCGTCCCCTCGGACGGGTGCTAGATGGTGCTACGCCTTTCGCGCGAAACGGAAGAACACCTGGCTGTTAATCATGTGGGTTGGCAGTGGAATCGGCGAGTAGCCGAAAGATTCCACCTCGAAACCACATTCTGCGAACAAGACGGGGATCACACGAAAATCGAATCCAAGGTGGGAAGAGATCCATCCGGTCTCGCTCGGTGGCCGTGCGATGGCAGCCGTATTGCCGATGAAGGAATCCCAGACAATCTTCCAGGTGGTGCCGCGATGGCGCTGGCCCGCAGCCATGCGAAAGAGGTTCTTCAGCAGGGAAGAGAGTCCGATCTCGATCGGCACCGAGACGAGGATGTGACCGTTCGGAGCCGTCTGCTGCGTGAGGAAAGTGACGATATCCATGAGAGGAGGGCCGACAAAGTGCTCGAGCGTCTCGAGACAATAGACCTTGTCGTAGGGACCGCCGACGATGCTGTCGCGCTCGCGCACAAATTGGACATCCGGAAACCGTTGTTTCACCTCATTTGCCATTGCGTCCAGATGCGGGTCGAAGCCGCAGACGCTGACGGAGGGGCATCGCTCCTTGAGCAAGCCGACAAGATGTCCATCTCCCGTTCCGAAATCGAGGATGCGATCGTTTTCCGCCGGCGGCATGACGCTCAATGCCTTGGTGAATCGCGAATTGTGGCTCCAGCGCTTGATGGAGCTGGTGTTCCCAATCGTCATGGAAGAATAGGCCACTAGGAATTCTCCCAATGTTGCGGCTGATCGATCATGTGGACGTCTACCGTTCGTTGCTGGTCGAGGACAATGGAAATCTCGCTCACGTCAGGATCGACTTCGCATTGCATTGGATTCGCTATTCAGAACTCGTGCCAGCCGGGCATCGATCGACATTCTCGCGTGGCGGAACATGGTGCTGACTGTCGTTCCGTGCGCATCAACGTTAATCGTGACCTTGGCATTCCCGTTCAACAAATCGCGTGTGCCGAAACTCAGATTCTCATTGAAAACTGAGCTCAAAAGTTAGAATATTGCAACGCAACAAATTAAGCAACGGGATAGTGATGGAGTCGACGCACAAGCCTAAACCGCACTATCTCCCATTGGATAGTATTCGAGGAATCGCAGCGCTCTCAGTCGCGATCCATCATGTCATTCTGATGAAGATCTTCCTCGCCGCCTTCTCCAACAAGGCGTGGTTCGACTGCGCCTTCTTCCATAATGCGTGGCTGTTCGTCGATCTGTTCTTCGTGTTGAGCGGAATCGTGATTTCGATGAGCTACACGGATGCGGACTTCGGAAAATTCTCGTTCCGCGATTTCATGGTTCGTCGTCTGGCGCGAATCTATCCGCTTCACATCGTGATGCTGATCGCACTGCTGGTCTTTCGGCTCGCGCGGATCGGCCTGGTGACCCTAGGCCTGCTGACCGTCACGCCCTGGCAATTCGAGGTCAACACCACCTATACGTTCGTCTTGAACGTCTTCCTGCTCCACTCGCTCGGGTTCGTCGATTACCTCAGCTGGAATGGCCCGAGCTGGAGCATCAGCGTCGAGTTCTATACCTACATCGTGTTCGCGCTGCTGTTGTTATTTGCCCAGCGCTTGAATTCGCGGAAGATTCTCTATGCGACCGCAGCGATCATGGTTGTCGGGAACTGGCTCATCATCGTCTTCGTGCTGGAGAAGAAGGCGCTCGGCCTTCAATATGATTTCGGCATGCTGCGTTGTCTGCTGAGCTTCTTCCTCGGCGTCCTCGTTGTTCGAGCTGTCGGTCCCCTCTCGAAGATCAAGGCGCCCGTCATCCAATTCGGTCTCCAGGTCGGCTCGCTGGTCGCGAGCTTCGGCCTGGTCGTACTTGTCAGCGACTATCCTGCTGCGAGCTTCGCAGCTCCGTTCGTGTTCGCCATCCTGCTTGCCAGCCTGATGGCCTTTCCGAAGGCTCCATTGTTGCCGCGTGTCCTCGAGAGCAAGCCGCTTGTCTGGCTCGGCGCCCGCTCGTATTCGATCTACATGGTGCATGCGTTCGTCATCCTTCTCGCGGAGTACGCAGTCCGCGTCGTCGGGCAGCGACCGATCGCGGCGCTCGATGCGATCAGCCCGGGGTTGGCGTCGACGCTGACCTATGGCGTGATCATAGCCGCTGTCATCGTGCTCTCGGATTTCACCTATCGGCTGGTCGAGATTCCAGGCGGGAAATTCGTCCGTCGATTGTTGCAACGTGAGCCGTCGTTTTCGACGGCTCAGTCCGTTCAAACTTCGCGCCGCTTGAGCTAGGAGGGCGCGAGGTGACGCCACAACAGGACAATGCCGCCGTTCCGCTCGCGTTTCGCATCGAGGTGATCGCGCTCGCGCTCTACTTCATCCGGGACGCTTTCGGCGGAGCGATGCGGTACTATACGAGCATCTTTCACGTTGAGGTGCTCTGGTTCACGCCCGATATCGTCGCGGTGTTTTGCGTCGGTCTCTTCATTCAGCGGTGCATCATCCAGAACCGCAGCGTCGTGGCCGTCCTCGTCCTGCTGCAAATCGTCCTGTCATTGATCATCGGCTACTTCTTTCTGGGCTCGTTCAATGCCATGCTGTCGGCGTTCAAGATGATGATCCCGGTATTCGCGGGCTTCTGCTTCTGTGACAGCGACATTGGTTCCAACAGGAGATTGCTTCAGGTCATCGCGTCGACCTTCTACATCTCGCTGGTCGGCGTGCTTCTCGCCTCGCACTGGACGTTCCCCTGGGTGGGCTTCAAGTACGAATCCTTCGGTGCGACGCGCGAAGCCGGACGGCTCTGGTGGGCTTTTGCGGAACAGCGGATTTCGGGCTTCGCCGCCGACAACACGATGGCCGCCTTCTTCATCCTCATCACCTTCGTCATGACCTCGATTCGCAAGAGCGTGCTCTGGGTCCTGCTGTTCGGCATCACTTCGCTCTATGCGATACGCCTCACCACGAGCAAGACGACGATGGTCGTTCTCGGCATCTACATCCTTTGTCTTCTCGTCGTGCGCGCGCTGCCCGAGCAGAGCAAGTTGCCGACGCTTCGTAGGCTCACGCTGAGTTCCTTCGCGGCG
This sequence comes from Bradyrhizobium sp. MI1.7, assembly GCF_055811795.1. NCBI lineage: Bacteria > Pseudomonadati > Pseudomonadota > Alphaproteobacteria > Hyphomicrobiales > Nitrobacteraceae > Bradyrhizobium > Bradyrhizobium sp. MI1.7. Next base: position 24,417 of record NZ_JBVVPO010000022.1, on the reverse strand, counting down.
ATTCTGATCCCGCCCACGCTCATTCTGCTGCTGACTGGCGTCGAGCTCGCGCCGGGCCATAACGGGTTCTTCTTCAGCATGCAGGATCGCATCAACAACAGCTGGCAGCTGCCGTTCGTCTATCTCGGTCAGCTGATGCCGATCGGGATCTTCACCGGATGCGGAATCGGGTGCTTCAACTACCCGCAGCAATTGTTCTCGAACCTGCAGGCCTATTGGGTGCCGGTCGATAATTTCTACATCGGCACCTACATCATGTTCGGCTTCCCGTTCGTCATCTTCATGTGGATGGTTTTCCGCGCCGCGGGTGGCATCACGGACGTCTACAAGCTGTCGATGATCTTCGTGATGAACATCTTCACGATCACGGTGCTCAGCTATGGACCTGCAACCGGCCTTCTGGTCATCGCGGTGGGTTTCAGCGAGGTGTTCTCGAAGCGAATGACTGGCGTGCTTCAGGGGGCTCGGAGAAGTGACGGGCCGGCGCTTCACGGAACTGCGGTTGGGGCCATGCGGCCTGTCAGTTGATGTGCGTGGCTTGGCCGACCCGATATCGGCGAGCTCGATCGGCAGGTGTGGGCGCTAACCGGCGGCGAAGGAATGTAGATGCAAAACCGACTTGCCTTTGTCGACACCTTGCGCGGAATTGCCGTTCTCAGCGTGATCGTTCAGCACGTGCTGGAGAAAATCGTGCTCACGGGGCTGACTGGGTCATACGAAGGGTTTCTGCACGGCCTGCTTGGATATTATTTCAATCTCGGCCGCTTCGGCGTCGTGCTGTTCTTCTTTGTCAGCGGCTTCGTCGTGCCCTTCAGCTTTCCCAACAGCTCGATGCCGGTTCGGGACTTCGCTGTCAGCCGCTTCTTCCGGCTCTATCCGATGTACTGGCTGTCGATCATTCTGGCTGTCGCGATCCTGCCGGTCACCGAAGCCAAGGAGTTTCCAGCCTGGCAGCTCGGCGTGAACCTGACGATGTTCCAGAATCTCCTCGGGGTGCCGAACATGGTGGTCGCGCATTGGACTCTGGCGATCGAGCTGATCTTCTACATCGGCTGTGTTGTTCTTTTCGCCCTGGGCCTGCTCCAGCGCAGCGCCGCCGTCTTTGCCATCGTCGTCGTGATTTCCCTGGCGGGCATTGTTCTGCCGGTCATGTTCGAGCAACGCATCGTGTCGCGCCTGCTCGAGGTCGTCCTCAACATCGACGCGATGCTGATCGGCAAGGTGATCCGCGACACGGTGATGGCGAGGCGATTGCAGTGGTGGCACGTCGCGATTTGTCTCGGCCTGTATTGCGGATTCGCAGTCCAGATTTTCCAGCGCCTTTACGGTGAGGTCTATCAGGACTTCTTCTACAGCTACTCGATCGCTTCGGCCTATATCGCCGCGGGGCTGGTGTTCGTCATTTTCGCCGCCTTTGGCGATCGTCTAGCCTCGGCAAGCCTGAGCTTCATCGGCCGGATCAGCTATTCGATGTACCTGATGCAGGTCTATGTGCTGACGATCGTGCTGCATTATTTCGGAGCCGGCGAGACCCTCCCGCAGTGGCTGCTTTTTGCCGTCGGGGTGTTGGCTTCGACCGGGTTGCTCAGTTGGGGCACCTACGCGCTGGTCGAGAAGCCGGCCATCGCGTTTGGCCGGAAGTTCCGGTCACGGCGAGCCGACGAGGCCGGAGCGTTGCCGGCCGCGCAGCGGAGCGTGGCATGAGTGCGTTGGCCAAATCGAGCGAGACGGGCGCGAGCGGTGGCGGCTTTATTCCTTCGATCCAAGGGCTGCGCGGCGTCGCGGCGTTGAGCGTTCTGCTCGTGCACATGTACGTCATGCCGCTATTGGCGGGATTTCTACCCTCTCTGCCGCCGTGGTTTCATGCGATCGCCAATACGGGCGGCCATGGCGTCGAGCTGTTCTTCATGATCAGCGGATATCTGATCCCGGCCAGCCTCGTGCGCCACGGCGATGTGTCTGCCTTCTTCTATGATCGTTGCATGCGCATTCTGCCGGTCTTCGTGGTGCTGCATGTCGCGTTGTTCACGATCGGGCCGATCGTCGGATACAAGTTCTTCAAGGGTATCGACGTCGTCACCTATATCGAGGTGTTCGTCGCCAATCTGTTGTTCCTGCCTGATGCGCTCGGCCTGCCGTTGGGGCAGCAGAATGCCTGGACGTTGAGCTATGAATGGGCCTTCTACATCTGGTTCGCGGCGATCTTCGCGTCGCGCCGCGGTGGCAATTGGTTGATAACCTGGGTGCTGATCGGCGTTGCCGTCGCGGCGGTCGCCTACCGCCCGAACGCGGCGTTCTTCGGGATCGGCATGATTCTCAGCCGCGTGAACTTCCGGCTCGCGATCGCGGGGTGGCGGGGCCTGCTCGCCGCGGCCGCCTGCGTGATCGTAATGTATGGCTCCCTCGAATATCTGCACGCGCTGCCGGCGCTGCTCCCCGGCCTGCTGCTGTTCGCCATGGTTCTCAGTCCGGGTTCCGGCGTTGCAACGCTGCTGGACTCGCCGTCACTGCAATATGCCGGGAAGATCAGCTACAGCCTTTATCTGGTCCATCCCTTCGCGCTGTATCCGCTTCAGGCGCTCGGTGCCAAATTCGTTGCGGCCGGCGTCAATCCGTGGCTGCTATGGGGCGGCTTCGTCGCGATTGGCCTGCCGACCGCCTTCGTCGCGTCGACCTTAAGCTACAGATTCATCGAGGTGGGGCTGCGTCGCAGGCTCGACCGGATGCTGAGGGGAACGCCAACCCTTCGCGCCGAAGAGCTGCAGCAACGTGCCTGACCGTATCCCTTTCCGGTTGCCTGCGAACGCAGCGTCGCCAAATCCTGCTTCACGCTTCCAGCGGGCAAGCAAAGAGTTCGAGGTTGTCCAAACATGATGATCCGCAGTGTGTCGTTCATGTCGGTGGTGAACATCAGCCGGGCCGCGACCCAGGTTGCGATCAATATCATTTCGGCGCGGTTCATCACGCCGCACGACTATGGGCTGGTCGCGTTCTCGATGTCGTTCATTCTGTTCATTGCGCTATTGACTGACCTCGGGCTCTCCAGCGCAATCGTGCGCCATCCGGATCTCGACGGGAGGCAGGTCGGCGCGGCGGCAACGCTGATCACGCTGTTCGGGACGCTGCTGGCCATTTTGATCTGTGTCAGCGGGCCGACGTTGTCGAGCGTGTCCAATCTCGAAGGGCTGACGTCGGTGTTGGCCGGACTTGCGCTCTCGATCGTCTTTGCCGTCGCGGCGGTAGCGCCCCGCGCCCTGCTCGAGCGCCACCTCGATTATCAGAGGATTGCCACGATCGAGGGCTTGGCGGTGGCAATAGGGTTCATCTGCTATCTGATTGCGCTCCTGTGCGGTGTCGGCGTGATGGCGCTGGTGCTCTATCAGATCGCCATGCATCTGGTGCGGGCCATCGCCTTCACTGTGACCGTCCGAAAGCAGATGACGCTCAATTTCGGATGGTCCCGATTGAAGCCGCTGATGGCCTTTGGCGGCTGGGTGCTGCTGACCAACGCGCTCAACTTTCTCGCGCGCACCTCCGGCCCCATCGTGATCGGCATCTATCTGGGGGCGGCAAGCGTCGGTCTCTACGGTTTCGCGAACCAGTTCATGATCATGCCGCTGGTCGTCCTGGCGTGGCCGGCGAGCGGCGTGCTGATGTCGGCGCTGGGTCCGCAGGCCGGCCTGGTGCAGGAAAGCAAATCATCGCTGACCATGGCGACCATGGCCATGACCGCGCTGCTTACTTTTCCCGGAATGTTCTACTTCGTCATCGGTACCGGATATCTGGTGGATCATCTGCTGGATCCCAAGTGGCACGAGGCGATCTGGCTGATGAAGGTGCTCGCGCCGATCGGGGCGGTGCAGTCGATTGCCGCCTACAGCGGCTCAGTCATTCTCGCGCGCGGCGAGGGCAGCCTGAACTTTAACCTGAGCGTCATCAACAGCGTCGTGTCCTTCGCTGTGTTCATCCTGATGCTGCCCTATGGCCTGCATGTGTTTGCGGTTGGCTACGCGGTGACAGGCCTGGCGCTGGCCGCATTGTCGCTCGGGGTCGTCTTCTACAAGATCAGGGCGTCGGGCATGTCGCTGGTCAATGCGTTCCTGCCGCCGACGGCCGCAAGCTGCCTCGGTGTTGCAGCGGTCTGGATGTTGTTCGGCCCGGACCCCGACACGTTCGTGACCTGGCTGGAGGCGAGTGCAACCTACTTCGCCGTTGTCCTGGTCGTGTATCTCGGCTGGCGGAAGGCGATCGTCGCCCATCTGACCGCGATGCGATCGCTCGTTTCCTCGCGGCGTCAGGGGGCTCCGATAGCGCAGCCGGCCTGATCGGGGACTGCGCAGGGACCGGCAGGATCAAGATCCTGTAGGACGCCGGGCGAACTTTTCGTAAGTCGCCGCCAGCCGTCGCGCAATGGTGTCGTAGGAGCGGTTCTCGAGCACGTAGGTGCGTCCCCGCGATGCCATGGTCTGACGGAGCGCCGGATCGGACAACAGCTTGCCGACCGCCTCCGCATAGCGCGCGGTGTCGAGGTCAGTGCAGAATCCCGCTCCGCTCTCGTCAATGACCTTGCGCTGGTCCGGATGGTCGTTCGCGACCACCGGCTTGCCCATCGCGAGATATTCGACGAGCTTCGTGGGCGTCGTCGAATCCAGCAATGGATCGGGCGGCATCAGGGCGAGGCAGACGTCGGCTGCAGCGAGATGGGCTTGTGCGGCTTCCTGCGGGAGCCAACCGGTTATCACCACGCGGCCGGTCGCCCCGGTTTCGTCCACGCGCCGCCGTAGCCATGCTTGATCGGGCCCGTCGGGAGCGTCGCCGATGATCAGCAGGGTCACCAGCGGATCGGTTGCAGCAACGGCAGCGACGACTTCGAACAGAAAATCGATCCGGCGCATGCGCTCGCACGTGCCGAGATAGGCGATCACATGGCGGCCAGACAGGCGTGGATCGGGTTGAGCTGGTGTATCCACGCGAAACCGCTCGGGATCGATCCCCATGGGCACAGGCGTCATGCGCGATGGATCGATCCCCTGTGCCGCGAGATCGGCTTTCATTTTGTCGCTCTGGACAAACACGTGAGAGGCCCACGGCAGGACGAACCTGTTCAGCACCTCACGGCCCGCATAACCCGCCGTCGCCAGGATGAGCCATTTCAGGAATCCCTGCGAGCGCCCGCGTTCACGGGCGACCCTGATGGCGGCATCGGCCATCGGGAACGACATCCAGTAGTAGAAGGGGATCCCGAGCCAACGCGCTCTCAGAATGCCGACCACCGAGGCGAAGACCTTGTTGCGGATCTGGATCGCCGAATATCTGTTGCGCTTTGCCCCCCACAACGCGCCGATGTCGTGAAAGAAACCACGTAGCGGAAGCCGCAGCCGCGATCGGCGGCGATGGGTCAGGAATACGTCGCCGGCCTCCCACGTTCCGCCATCGCCGTCCGCTTCCGCGACGAGATCGGTCAGAACACCATGTCGCGGCAGATAGGTGCCGAACAGGGACGAAACGTCGGCGCGGAAGGTCGGAAATCCGGTGTCGACGATGAACAGGAGCCTCGTGGCGGAACGAGCCGTGCGGCGATCCGAAGGTTGCGCCGCGTCCTTAATCGTCTCGATCCTCTCTGCGCCAGAATAGCTATCTTGGTCCATCGCGGGCATCTCGGCATCATGTCCTGTTCGCGCCGGCGGCCAATCGACGGCGTGGGTGCGATATCATCTGCTGAATGTGCCCACCCCGCATGTCAACCGCAAAAATGGGCGGCACTGTGCTGCCGCAGTTCATCGAAGTGTTACGTGCATGTAGCGCAAACATCGTCATTCCATGCTGGTTCGACGTCAGGCCTTGTCGTGATGCAGGAAATCGCCGAACCACACGATGGCTGATGTCACCACCGCTGCCACGATGATCTTACCGAAGAGCAACGCCAGCGGCTCGGAAGGCAACGCGGCCAATCCCCCGACGATGGCCGAACTGATTGCGGTGAATAGAACCAGGCCCGGGCGCGGATAGGCGCCAAATCGGAGCGTCGGGCCGCAAGCCGCCAGGATGACCAGTGCGGTTGCGAGGGCGGCGCCGGCAAGCGCGGTTGTCGGCGCGGAGCCTGCGAAACTGCTGATCAGGACAAAGACGGAGATGAGGACCAGTTGCCCGGCCGCAATCAGAATGAGACGCAGGGCGGCCTTCTGCAGGTGCGGGACGAGCGCCAATGTGGCTTGAAGGTGAGTGTGCAGGAAATAGAAGGCCGCCACACTTGGCGTCGCAGCGAGGAAGCTTGCAATCAGGGCAGGGGGAACGAAGAACCTCGCGGCGTCCGGAATGAATGCGATCAATCCGCCCAGCATCAGCGCCGTGGAGCAGAACGCGAGTTCGAACAGCTCGGCTGCGGCTTGCTGCGCTTCTTTCCTGGTCCCTGTGTCGTAGCGCAACACCACGTCGGGATAGCTGATGGTATGAATGGCGGACAGCAGCACCGAGAACGGCCTCTGCAGAAGGTCGATCGCCATGGAGAAGCCGGCGCTTGCGCTCGAGGTGATGCCGAAACGGCCGACAATCATGAAGCGAATGAGGATCGGGGCGGACAGGTGCACCACCGACGCGCCGGATGCCAGCATCCCGTAGCGAGCGAAGGTCGAAAGATCCGCCTTCCTGGCGAGCCGGGGAGACCAGTTAAGCAAGGTGCGGTCGATCAGCGAGCCGAGAACAAGGCCAAGGACGTGGCCAGCCAAGATACCGACCAGCGCGGCTTCCGCCGTTCCATAGAGCTTCGCGCTGACGGTCGCCCCCACGAGAAGAAATGTGGCGCGGCAAATCATCAGGATCGAAGACGAGGACAATCTCCCGGAGACCCGGATCATCATGTAGTGCAGGTCGACCGTCCCCTGCACGATCGTTGCGGCGAGCCCTATTCCGATCAGGGACGTCGGAAGCCGACCGGACAGCGCGGCAAGCCCTGCGACCGCGATCAGAGCGGCGATGCTGAGTGCGAGCGCACTGAACAGGGATGATTGCAGTCGCGGTGTCTCGTCTCCCTGGCTCGATGCGAGGAAACGCTGACCCGCCAGTTGCAGCCATTCAAAAGCCACCACCGTGGCGAACTGGCTCACGGCAACCGTCAGGGAATAGGTCGTATACGACGCCGGCTCCAGCAGATGGCTGAGAGCCAGAATGAGAAGGATCGCGACCAGGCTTTGGTAGAAATAGCTGCCAAGAGCAAGAAGTCGAAGCATGCGGACTTACTTCCTGCTCGTCGTCACAAGGGGTCGAAATCCGGAATCTCGCACGCGCCTGGTGGCGGCGCGCCGCCGACACTCAAGCTCTTTTTGTAAGGCTCTGTGCCTTCGCGAAAATGACATTCCGGAATCGAGCTAGAGGGCTTAGCCAGTCCATCAGAGGATCCAACTTCGAGACGTGGTGACGGAGGCCGAGGAACGGCTTTTCGACGCAAGTCCACGAGAACAGCGCGAACAGCAGGCAGAGCGGCACCGCGAACAGCAAATTGGTCCACCATTCCCGGACGCCGACGTAAACCACCAGCTGTTGAATGGTGAAGCTATACAGAAACACGCCGTAACTGAGGTCTCCGATCTTCACGATGAGCGTTTTTGGCGGATTGGTCAGTCCCAAATAGACCGTCAGGTAGGCCATAAATGGAAGCGAGAGATAATCCATTGCCGATGATTGCGGCCATAGCAGAGCCAGCGAAACAAGCGTGCTGGCAAGGAAAATCCACTTGCTCCAGATCAGCTTGTCCCTGAACTGGTAAATGATGACACCGTAGAAAAATGTCATCGTGAGCTGGTTCCCGGACAGGACCGAATGCACCCGAATGAGAGTCGGCGGGGAAATGATGTTCTTGATGACGAACGCAGCTTGCAGGAACGCGACGATGAAAAGGAGCAGCGCCCGATTCCTGACGATGCCGACCACGGCGGCGGCGGTCAGTGCGACGTAGCATTCGAGCTCAAAGGGGACCGTCCACAATTGGCCGTTGACGATCAACGGGAGGGGATTGGTCTCGAATGCTCCGGGAAGCTTGAACTGCACATGGCCAATGATGTTGAAAAAATAGCGAAAGAAAAGCGAATCCGAGAAATAGTCCCGGAGCGCGTAGCTGGTGACGGCAGGTCCGACCAGCAAAGCCGAAAGCAGCACCTCCGCCGAGAGGGCCGGAAAGATACGCAGGATACGCAAGGACAGGAAGTGTACGATATTCTTCGATCGCTCGAGGCTTCCCGCTACCAGGAATCCGCTCAGAGCAAAAAAGCACGGCAGGATGAGCGCGATGAAGGAATGCAGCGGCCCCGTGACAAGGCGGTCCTGGGCGGCCTGTCCGTACGAGGTGATCGCGCTGTGGTAGCCGACCACACCAAATGCAAGAGAAATGCGAAGGTAGTCGAAGCCGGTAGAATGTCCCCCAACATTCTTGATACGTTCGGAAATCGTGACGCTCTGCATCAGCCAGTCTCAACCTATTTCAATCTGGTGCAGTGCTTATCCTAACATGATGACCTTTGAAAGGACTGCCAAATTATTGATCGCGCTGGTGCGGTCAAAATAAGCAATCGGTTATTTGTCAAGCCGGGAATTTGCAGTCCTCAATCCTGCATATCGACCCGCTCCGTTCCCACGCGCCGCAGGCGGCGCGTGGGGTGCTCAATCGATCACACGAACAGGAAATTGCCGTGGTCGAGATTCTGGGCGTTGATGCCCTGAAGGACGATCGAGTCGGTCGCCGAGATCTGGACCACGGCGTTGGAGCCGCTCTGCGTCACCTGCAGATGGGCGTAGTCCGCGACCAGGGCTTTCGAGATCTCGATGACGTCGTGACTGGCCGCCGTTCCTGCGTGGAAGCCGATGACAGTGTCATTGCCATGATCGTAGACGACCGTGGTCGATCCGGGCGCTATCTGGAACTGGTCGTTGTTCGCAGATCCCTGGAGCGTCTGGCCTGCCGTCACGGCCGTGACCTTGTGAGTCCCGTCGGCATTCTGCATGTCGATCTTGACCAGTGTGCCGCTGGCGTCGCGACTGTCGTGTTCGATGGCGCCGGGCTTGCCGGACACGGAGAAGATGAACACGTCGGAGCTGCCGTCGGCGTATTTGATCGTCTCCTGCGTCTTCGTGCCGGCGCTGTCGTAATTGTCCGTCACCTTGCTACCGTCGCTGTTTAGGACCTGCTTGAAGTCGAACGAGCCGTCGGCATGGAGACGGGTGTCCGAAAGCACGGTGCCGGCTGCGTCGGTATGCTGATATTCGGTGACGTAGCTCTTCCCCGTAATGTTGAAGAACGAGTTGTCGTGCGTGCCGTCGGCATTGGTGACGTAGCTGGCCGTCTTGACGCCGGACGAGTAGACGGTCGAGGAGGTGGAGCCGTCCGTACTGTAGACGGTGTCGTTGGTGAGGTTGCCGCTGGAGTCGAACAGCTTGGTTTCCTTCCAGCCGTCGGTGTGGACCTCGTAGATCGACGTCGGATTGCCGCCGGAATAGTTGGTGGTCGTCGTGTCGCCGTTGGCGGCTTTCTGGATCGCCTGCGTCGTTGCGCCTGACGTGTTGTAGTTGAGCGTGAGGCTCGATCCGTCGGTGTGGGCCTGTACCTCGTTCAGCTTGTGGCCGGCGCTGTCATAGACGTCGGTGACCTTGGTTCCGTCGCTGCTGACATTCTGCTGATAGTCGAGCGATCCGTCCGCGTGGTAGCGGATGTCCTTGGTCACGACGCCGCTGGCGTTGGCATGCTGGAACTCGGTGACATAGCTCTTGCCGGTGATGTTGTAGGTCGTCGTATCGTGGCTTCCGTCCGCGTTGGTGACGTACAGAGCCGTCTTGACGCCGGCGGTATAGACCAGGTTCGACGAGGATCCGTCGGTTGACGCGATCATGTCACTCGTCAGCCGGCCGGCCGAATCGTACAGCTTTGTCTCTTTCGATCCGTCGGCGTTGATGATGTAGACGGACGCCAGCAACGTTCCGTTGTAGTTGGTCGTCGTCGTGGCGCCGTTGCTGTTCTGCACGATCTCCTGGAGCAGCGCTCCCGACGTATTGTATTTGTCGGTGATGGTTGCCGCAGTCGACCACGTGATTGCCGTCGTCTTGTGGCCGGTCGAGTCGTAGAGGGTCGTCAGCTTGCTGCCGTCGGAATTGACCACCTGGCTGTAGTCCAGCGTGCCGTCCGTGTGATATCGCGTGACGGATGTGACCGCGCCAGCCGCCGTGGTGTGCTGGGTCTCGGTGACGTAGGTCGTGCCCTTGATGTTGTAGGTGGCCGTGTCGTGAGAGCCGTCGGCATTGGTGACGTAGAGCTTTGACTTCACGCCTGACGCATAGACGGTGCTCGACGAGGAGCCGTTGGTGTTGATGACGGTGTCGCTGGTGAGCACGCCTGTGGAGCTGTAGAGCTTCGTCTCCTTCGAGCCGTCGGCATTGAGGATGTAGACGGATGCGAGCAGCGCGCCGTTGTAGTTGGTCGTCGTCACCGCGCCGTTGCTGTTCTGAACGATTTCCTGGAGCAGCGTCCCAGACGTATTGTATTTGTCGGTGACGGTCGCCGTCGCCGACCATTTGATGGCCGTCGTCTTGTGACCGGTCGAGTCGTAGAGGGTCGTCAGCTTGCTGCCGTCGGAATTGACCACCTGGCTGTAGTCGAGCGTGCCGTCCGTGTGATATCGCGTGACGGATGTGACCGCGCCAGCCGCCGTGGTGTGCTGGGTCTCGGTGACGTA
>NZ_JBVVPO010000022.1:0-13602 GCF_055811795.1 Bradyrhizobium sp. MI1.7 | reverse complement strand
GGTCGTGCCCTTGATGTTGTAGGTGGTCGAGTCGTGAGAGCCATCGGCATTGGTGATGTATAATTTGGACTTCACGCCCGATGCATAGACGGTGGTCGAGGTGGAGCCGTTGGTGTTGATGATGGTGTCGCTGGTAAGCGCACCGGTAGAGCTGTAGAGCTTCGTCTCCTTCGAGCCGTCGGCATTGACGATGTAGACGGATGCAAGCAACGCGCCGTTGTAGTTGGTCGTGCTCACCGCCCCGTTGCTGCTCTGAACGATCTCCTGGAGCAGCGTTCCCGACGCATTGTACTTGTCGGTGATTGTCGACGCAGGGGTCCACTTGATGACGGTCGTCTTGTGGCCGGTGGCATCATACAGCGTCGTGACCTTGCTGCTGCCGTCGGCGGCGATCGTCTGGCTATAATCCAGGGTGCCGTCCGTGTGATAACGGATGACCGACGTGACCTTGCCGGCGGCCGTGGTGTGCTGCGTCTCGGTGACGTAGGAAGCGCCCTTGATGTTGTACGTAGTCGTGTCGTGTGACCCGTCGGCGTTGGTGATATACATCTTCGTCTTGACGCCGGCAGAATAGACGGTGCTCGAAGACGATCCGTCCTTGTTGACGATGGTGTCGCTGATCAGGCCGCCCACGCCGAACTTCTTCGTTTCCTCGGAGCCATTGGCTTTGACGATGACTTCCTGGGTGGCAACGCCGGCTGTGTAGTTGACGGTATCGGTCGATCCGTCCGCGTTGACCGTCACCTTGCTGGAGATGAGGCCATTGCTGAAGTTCGAGGTGATGGTCGAGACCAGGCTGCCGGACGAGTTAAATACCTTCGTCAGGCTCCAGGTGGTGCTCGACGTCGTCACCGAGAACGAATAACCGCCCTGGATCGCAGCAAGCGCCTTACCGTAGTGCGAGATGATGTAGTCCATCGTCGCCTCGGACGCGACGGGAAGGACGTGCGTATCCGTGAGCGTGATCTTCTTCAGCGTCGTCGAATCGTTCAGGTCCGACAATTGCGCGACGATGTCAGCTGCCGTATCGCTGACATTGACCACCGCTTCGGGAGGCGATCCAGCCCGGGCCGGTGCGTCGATCTCGATGATCAGCGGATGATCGCTGAGCGGGAGCACGATCTGGCTGACGTCGGTGTAGGTCGCGATCGGCGACGTGCCGCTCATCGGGTCGTAGACGACGACCGAGTGATGAACGCCACCGAGGTTCACGGTGACCTGCGTGGTGGCAACCGCGATCTCGCTGTCGGTGGCATCGTCCCAGATCTTCGGCTCGGCCCAGACGACGAGGTCATAGGCACCGTTGCTCTTGGCGAGCACCATGCTATTGCCCGAAGCCGGCATGCCGGAAAGACTGTAGCCGAGCTGTGCCGTCGGGGTGCTGCCGCCAGTACCGTCATCCGCGAGAATGGTCGTCAGGTTGTGGATCGCGGTTGCGGCGAGTTTCGGCGTACCGTCGGCATTGAACAGGCCCATCTGAGAGCCGGCGTCCGTGCCATGATCGAGGAGCTCGTAGAGATAGGTGGTGGTCACGCCGTCCTTGAAAGCATCCGCCAATGTGTTGAGGATCGACTTGGCTTGGACGGTCTCGTCGACGCCGAGATATTGTGTGCTGCTGAGCGTGGTGTAGCCGGTCTCGGTGATCACGGTCGGCTTGCCCGAGACGACCGATTCGGCGTCGCTGACATGCGTCGCCAGCGCCGCAGCCGGGGTCGTGGACGTCGCCGCATAGGCGTGGGAATTTGCGTAGTCAGAGTAGGAGGTCAGATTTCCGAGTTTGGCGTAGTCGTTGGTGTCGGTATAGCCGAGCGAGAGATTGTAGACCGAGACCCCCGACAGCGTCGCGTCGCCCTTGATCGCCGTGTAGAGCGCCATCTGGAACTGTGCGGCGGCCGAGACGTCGGAACTTCCGTTGTACGAGAAGGGCTGCATGTTGGCTTCGTTCAGGCCTTCCACGGCAATCAGGCTTCCGGGATGCGCCTTCACGAAGCTGTCGAGTTGCGTGAGATATTGCGCGAGGCCGCTGGAACCGGCTGCGGGCAGGCTCGACGAGACGATCAGATCGAACTTATACCCGTCTGCTGCGAGCCCATTCATGATGGGCTGGCTGTTCGGTGACAACGCGATCGCGTCGCGCAGCTTGGTCACGCCGAGATATTTGAGATCATCCTGCATAAGGGCGAGGTTGGAGTAGTTCCCCCACGAATATGCGACATGCGTGTTGACGCCGATGGATCCGGTAAAGGAACTCGCCGAATGAAGGGTCTGGTCGACAGGAGACGCGGTCATCTGTTGCTCTGCATGTGAGTTCAATTGCGTCGAGCAGTAGCCCCGACGTTTGTGTTTCAGGTTTTTTATTCAGGTAAAAGTCGACACATCGCGGTCTCTACTCGCGACGCGTTTCGTCGACTCGTTCGAGCAAGTGATTAGCCGCTATCGATGTCAGCCGTGTGCGTGAACGATGTCACCACGGAGGCGCGATGCTGTTCCCTGCAACGTTTGTTGTGCAGGTTGCATGCGGCGTAGGCAAACTACGCGATGCACTCGGGAAAATGCGGGAAGTTCCGAACGGATTGTTTGAAAAAAATTAGCCGGTTGCAAACCAGCGTCGCACACTTCGTGAACCCGATCGGCGATCGACAAGCGATCGTCAATCGCCTGTCATGTCGATGGCCGGCTGGCGACGACGTTCTCGAACAGGGTGCGGTACTCTTCGACGACACTCGTGAAGGTATATTGGTTCGTTTGTAGCAACAGTTGCTTAACCATCGCTGCGATTTCGTCCGGCTTTGACAGGAGTTGCCGAATGCTGGCGGCGAGCGATTCCGGATCGGGTTCCGTGAGCCAGCCCTTCGCGCCGCGTGTAACGGCCTCGGGGATGCCGCCGAATCTGGTTCCGAGGAATGGCTTGCCGGCGGCTCGCGCGTCGGCAACCACGATCGGGCCGGGCTCCTCCCAGATCGGCGGAATGACGACGACGTCGATCTGCTCGTAGAATTTTTCCGGCGCGATGAAGCCGAGGAACTCGAGCGTTGCGCGTGGCGCGAGATCTTGAAGCTCCTGCTTCAATTCGTCGCTGGCATATCCGGCGATGACGAGCCGGACGGAGCTCGGCGGCAACAGACTCACGGCCTTGACCAGGTTGTAGATGCCTTTCTCCTCGGTCAATCTGCCGATGAAGCCGAGCCTCAGCGTATTCGAGGGAGGAGTAGCGGACGGGGCGATCGGTTGGAGTGCCGATGCATGCCGAATGACCTTCCGCGTCGTGTTCGAGAACAGCCCGAGCTCGGTGTGGATATCGAGGATCCGCTGGCTCACGCCGACAACGGCGCTCAATTGGCTGGTCGCGCTGCGACGGCTGATCGTCAACAATTTGCAGCTGGCGCAGGTGTGCTTGCATGCCCGGCCGTTGGAGAAGCGCGAGCACCTTGGGCAGGTCAGATAATAGTCGTGCAGGGTGTGGACGATCGGGATGCGCCGGTCGAAAGCCGCCTTCCAGACTGCCGTCGTCAGACCCGATAGGTTATTGGAATGCAGCAGGTCCGGCTTGAAGGCATCGATGCGCGCGCCGACGACATCAGCCGTTCGCTGCCAGTCCTCGATGGCGTGCCAGATGCCGCGCGCAGGAGCGCTGCGCTGCTCGGTAAATGGCAAATAAATATTCTTGCTCTGCGCAGAGTAAACGTCGACGTCGTTGTATCGCTCGGCCTTCTGGTCCGGCACGGAGGCGGCGCGAATTACCTCGATCGTGTCGCCACGCGCGACGAGGCTCTCGACCAATCGCCGGACGAATATTTCGGCGCCGCCGACGACTTTCGGCGCCCCGGGCGTCGGATAAAGCGATGAGGTGACAAGGACCTTCATTAAGAATGTGTCTCAATATCCATTGTGGCATTGGCGCCGCAGCTTTTCGCCCGCTATTCTTTTGAAGAGGTCCCGGACTTGCCGGTGTACATCTCCAGGTATTGCCGCGTAATCGTTTCGGGGGTGAATTTCTCCGCAAAATCCGGTCGGGCCGGCGAATTCTTTTTCCATCGATCCGCCTGACGAATTGCCTCCTGCATCAGCTCGGCGAGCCGCCGATGGTCGTGCGGCTCATATTTCCCTACAAGATTAGAAAACTCCGATATCTCCGGTATTCCACCTGCTGTGGAACAAATTGTGGCCTTGCCTGCCCCGATCCCCTCAATAAGCGTCCGCGGCAGCGGCTCCGGCCAGACGGAGCTGATCAGGCAGACGTCCACGCCGGCGTAGAAGTCCGCGGATTTGGTGAAGCCCAGCCATTGCACGCGATCGTTTCGGCACGCTGACTTCAGGTCCCGCACATAGGCTTCAAGGCCTCGGCCGGCAATCTTGAGCTGCCAGCCGGCGTCGGGAAGCAGCTCCGCTGCCCGGAGGACGACATCTATGCCTTTTTCGGGCTCCAGGCGTCCGATGAAGCCGAAGACCAGGTCGTCGCCGGCAGGCCCAGACGCCGCCGCAAGGTTGGTCGTGTCGGCGATATTGAAGATGACGCGGCGAGGGATGTCCGTGAAGTAGCCGGGCGCGAGATGACGCTCCAGCACGAACTGGCTGTTGGACGTCACCGCGTCGACCATGCGCGAAGCGCGGCGATATGGCGCGGTCATGGTTGCGCAGGCCGCGCAGCGCTGCATGCATGTCGCGCCCGCCCGAAAGAGCGTCGACCGTTTGCAGATCAGCGAATAGTCCCGCAAGGTGTGCACGATTCTGATGTTGCGACGTTTGGCTTCTGACCACAGCGAGGCGGAGAAGCCCGTCAGGTTATTTGTGTGAACGACATCGGGCTTTTCGATGTCGAGAATCTCGGCGAAGCGGGCCGCCGCCTTGCGATTCCAGGTGTCCCGCAAATGCCATTTGAGCCGCTGCATTGACGAGGGCTTTTCGTCCCGGCCAAACGGCCAGTAGTCGTTGTCCAGCGGTACCCGGTAGACGCGCACGCCATTGCGATCGTCGACGGACCGCGCATGATCATTCTGAAGGCAGACGACCGCCACCTTCTCGCCACGCTGAGCCAGCGCCTCCGCGAGCAGTGACACCGATACTTCAGCGCCGCCGATGATTTCCGGCGGGTAGAGTGTGTTGACGATCAGAATTTTCAAGAAACGCCTCGGATCTCGCAGAGCGCGGCCGCCATGACAGCGTCAGTTAGCGGCCCGGATCTCGAAGTCGAGCGCGGCCTGCCCCTTCGCGGTGACGAGCAAAGGAGTGGTCGACAGCTCCGTCCAGGCGCCGGGAGCGGGACCTGCTCCTTGCTGGCATACATGGCTGACTTCGACATTCGGTTCTGCGCCTTTCAATCGTACTTCAAAACGCTTGGTCGGGCTTTCCGACCAAAGCGCCGCCTTCGTGCCCGGCCCATCCTGGCTTCGGACAAGGACCACGCCTGGAACGGGTCTGGTTTTTTCCGCTTTCAGGCTCGTACGAATGAACGCCCAGCTCTCCCGGATGGAGCATACGGCGGGCTTCGGCGAATTGTCGAAATGATAGATCCCGAAATTGTTCTCGAGCTCGGTCGGTTTGGTGCCGCTGTCCTTGAGCTCGTAGACCCAGATTCCCTTCAGCCACGGCCCGGCCGTCGATGACCACAGGATCATTTGCGCCATGTTGTCGGCCGCCAGTTGTTCGCTCACGCTGCATTTGGCGTTGCCGTTGGGCCAGCCCGTCTCGGTGAGATAGATCGGATAGTTGGGATTGTTCGTCGCGCGTGCGACACGCTGATGAAAAGCCTCCAGCCGCTCGATCGCTTCGGCCGAGGTTCGCATGGCGGGGTTCATGCAGAAATTGTAGATGTGAATCGATATTCCGTCGGCGATCGAAAGCACGCCGGTCTGCAGCAGCGCGTCGGTCCATTTCCAGCCGTGATCGTCGCCGAGCGCGCCGACGACAAAAGGAGATGAGGGCGCCGCGTGCTTGACCGCCGGCTGCACGACCCGCGCGAGCGCCACGTAGTTCTCGACGTTGAAATCCGGGTTGCTGCGCGCGGCGATATTATACTCGTTCCACAGCTCGAAAATGGGCCGGCGGGCCGCCAGGGATTGTGCGGCGGCCGTGGCATAGCTGACGAAGCGCTGGCGAGCCTCGTCGGTGGTCGGCGGATTCGAATTCGGGACGAGATGATGGCCGAAGGCCAGAATGATCATCGGCGGACCGATATCGGCCTTGATCTGCGCATCGAGGCGGCCGAGCAGCGGATTGAAACCGAGTTGCCGGCCCGGCAGCTCGAAGTCCGACCAAGGTAGATCGTCGCGGAATGAGGTAAGACCCAATTCCTTCATCTGCTTCACGGCGGTGGCGGGCACGTAGCCTCGGCCTCCGATCGAGCCGCCGAGACCCTGATGCGTGCCGACACCAAGCAGAAGCCGCTGCCCGAGGGGCTGTGCGTTCTGCGCGTTGGCGGAAGCTGCCAAACCAATAGTAACGACCAATGTGGCAAGCAGCCATCGCAAGCTGCGCGGGTCACGTCTGTTAGGCTCGGTCACGCGTTGCTCCACATTCGCCATCGATCGGCTCGACGAACTACCTCCCCCTTATGGTTCGAATTGGGCGGATCTGCCGCCACATGGCGGCGGACGACAGATCCTTAATCAAAGGTCACTTCGCGTTCACGACCACCGAGCTGATGTTGTCCGCGTTCACGGTCGCCGCGTTCAGCGGGGCCATGAGCTTGATGAATTCGGTCGACGGCGATTCCGCCACCGAAATCACGTCGTGATCGCGCATCCTGAACGTATCCGCCTGGAACCAGCCGTCGGGCTTGCTCATGTCGAACTTGTAGACGGCAGGGACCGACTTGGTCGGGAACTGCGACACGTCGATGCCGATCTGCTGCAGCAGCGGCTTCGGCTCGAAACGGTAGACGTAGATGGACTTGGAGTCCGCACGAATGCCATCGAGGCCGCCCGCCTTCGCGATCGCTTCGGCCAGCGACATGTTGTCGTTCTCGAACGAGAAGCGGCGGTTGTTGGTGCCGCCGATCGAGCCCGGCGACGGCGTCGAACCGAACACCATGTAGACGCGAGGAATGCGGGTCAGGAAGACGACGTCGCCCGGAGCGAGCAGCACGTCCTCGCTGGGATTATGCACCACCGTGGACATCGTCTCGTTGTAGGTGCGGCCCTCGCGCTTGATCGTGATCGTGCTCTCGTAGGAGGGATATTTCGGGCCGCCGGCGCGCGCGATGGCGCCCATCAGGCGAATGCCGCCGGGGTCGACCGGAAAGCGCTGTGGCGAATTGACTTCGCCGAGCACGCTGATCTGGTTGCCGCGCTGCTCGGCCACGCTCACGACCGCCTGCGGATCGATGGCGCGGTCCTTGAGGCGCTCGCGGATGATGTTCGACACGGCGCGCGGCGTCAGCCCGGCGACCTTGATCGATCCGGCGTACGGAATATTGATGCTGCCGGACTGGTCGACTTGCTGGCGCGGAATATCGACGAAGTTGCCCGGCCGCACGCCCGCTTCGCGCGGAATGAACAGGCCGCCCGCCTGCGCTTCGTAGACGGTCACGGTGACGATATCGCCGATGCCGATCGTGACGTCGCGATAATTGCCGCCGGGGAGGCGGGAGAAGATCTTTCCAGAGGCGTCCGTGAACCCGTTGGTCGCCTGGAGGATCGCCGGATTGGCCGGCATCAGGGCGTAGGCGAGGGGCGCGGTCGGCTCGGTGACGAGCGCGGCATTGGTTTGCGTGGCGACCGCATCCGGAGAGTCCATGGGAATGAAGCTGGCGCAACCCGCCAACGAGATGCCGACCGCAGCCAGCGCCAGGATTCGGCTAATCCCGAAATCAAAATTCAATAGTTCGGTCTTAGCCACTGGAATTCCCTCGCACTCATCTAAAATCGGAATCACCGTACAAATCCCGTGCTGCGGAGTCACTGCTACGTCTTCGACTTTATGGTAAAGCACTTGTGGCTGTGACCTTATTGCCACTTGTGAACGTGGATACACGCCGAAATCTCTGTCCAAAATTTGTGCGGAACATCCTCTTAAATAAGCAGTTCGCAAACCATACATACACGTGTCAGATCGATGTCACGATTGAGACTGCGATCGAACCAATGAGCAGCGCGAGGCGACGGACATGCAGATGCGACGGCATTGTCGCGAGATGACATCGCCATGAACTTCAAGTGTTGGATCCCGTCCTGAGTGATCCTGCGTTGTGTTTTCGTCGTCCTGCGGCGGGCATGGCGCCAGAGCGGACGTTCTCGCCGGGTCATCGGACCAATGTTTCTGCGACGGGATTCCACCTCCGTTAACGCTTAGATTTGGAAGCTGGCGTCACGCTGGCGTCCGTAAGGTCTTCCTAATCCTGATCCGGCTAGTGGTCGGCCAAACAAAAGGAAGGCGAAGACGATGTTGCACACCGGATCACTGCTGTTCGCGGCCGGCTTTCTCACCTGCGCGATGATCGTCGCATCGGCCATTGCTTGGTCGTTCTCCGATAACCGCGTGAATGACGGCGAGTTCGCGCAGGGCGATGCCCGCCGGCTGGCCTGATCAGCCGGTCGCTACGATCGCAGATTGTTCGGGAAATCGGACTGCAACTTCGCCTGCTGCCCGGATTCGCTCATCGGCACATGCACGACGTCGGCATAAACCTGACTGAGCGTGCGGTGGGTCTGTTCGATGTCGTAGAGGCGGGTGAAACGCTCATATCCGGCACGGCCGACCGCAGCCAGGTCGAGCCTGGTTGCGCGTTGAAAACCTTCAACCAGCTTTTCAGCCGAGACTTCGTCGCACAGCACGCCCGTCGCATTGTCTTCGACGATTTCCGGCAGGGCGCCGATGCGGAAGGCAATGATCGGCTTGGCCGCCCGCATCGCCTCGATGGCGACCAGGCCAAACGCCTCCCAGCGCGAGGGAATCGCGACCATGTCGGCCTGGTCGAGCTCGGCCTCGATCTGGTTGCGGTTCATCCAGCCCAGAAAAGAGACGTTGGAGGGCAGATCGCTTCTGCGGAATTTGCTGACGACCGAGGCGCCGATCAGGCGCACGTCGAGCTTGTCTCCGAGTGCGCGCGCCGCCTCGATCAGGAGATCGTAGCCCTTCTGACGGTCGAGGCGCCCGATGAAGAGGACCTTGATCTTCTCTGATCGCCATTGCGCTGCGCCCTTGTCGAGCGCAGGACGCTGCTTGGAAATCCCGTTGTGCACAAGAACCAGGCGATTCGCCGCGATCCCGACCTGCTTGGCGTCGGCCTGCTCGCTTTCCGAGATGCAGACGATGCGATGGGTGAATTTCGACAGCACGAGCTCGGTGAACTTCGTCACCTCGCGGCTGAGGCGGCCGGTTTCGCGGCCGAAGGCCCAGCCGTGCGGGCAATAGACGATGCGCGAGCGCCGATAGGTGAGCCAGAGCACCGGGCGCACCACGAGCCCGGCGAACGACGAGTGCAGGTGGATGACGTCAGGACGAAGCTGCCGGACCGCGCGCATGGTTGCAAACAGCATGCGAAACAGGCCGACCGCGTTGCGTCCGTCGCGCGGAAACGTGGTGACCGCGTCGTCCTCGATGTTCACCAGGTCGCTGCGATGGTCGGAGGGAACGACATAGTTGACGTTGCCGGGGCCGAAGCTCGCGCTCTGGTGTGGATGCAGCTCGTTGAGGTAGGTCGCGATGCCGCCACGGACCGTTTCGGCGACATGCAGAATCTTCAGGCCGCTGGACAACGGTCATTCCTTCCTTGTCTTGAAGGCGCCAGATACTGGAGACGCCGGATCTTGCAGACGCACGTCTAACCTCGCTAAGCAGCAATAATCGGGCCGCGTCATTGTTTCGCTCGGTCGGATGTGGATCGGGATGCCGGTTTGGCGAGGAATTCGAGCATCGCTGCGGCGGACTTGGCCCAGGAATATGTCATAAGGCGCTGCCGCTGCTTCTCCTGTTCCACCGGCGAGATCCTGCCGAGTTCAATTCTTTCGCGCATCCGTGCCGACAGCTGGTCCGCGTTGAGCGGATCGAAATAGACGGCGGCATCGTTGCAGGTCTCGCGCACGGCATCGGCGGAACTCGCGATCACCGGACAGGCGAAGAACATCGCCTCCAGGGGAGGCACGCCGAATCCCTCATAAAGGCTCGGAAACACGAACGCGGCGGCCTGGGAGAACAGCGCGGCAATCTCCTCGTCCTTCAGGCGCCCGGCGATGACAACGCCGGACCTCGATTCCGTGGCCGCGCCTCCGAACACTTTGCTGTTATCGCCTCCGACCACGACCAGCGGAAAGTCGGCGCGGCCAAGCTGCTCGGCGGCGCGAATGGCCGTATCGACATTCTTGTTCTTCGTCATCGAGCCGACGAAGAGGAAGAATTGATGGGGCGCAAGACGCAGCTTGTCGATGATCGAGAAGTCGGGCGCGACGGTCGCGAAATGTTCCGCGCTGTTTGCAATGACGGGGATCGAAGCCGGATCCAGCGACAGCACCTCGGCAAGTTCGTTGCGTGAAAACGCCGAAACTGTTGCGATCGTTGCCATGCGCGCCAGCAGATGGCCGAGCGTCCGGTGCAGGGCGAGGTAGCGCCAGCTGAAGAAGTCCGGCCGCCGGAAAACCTGCGCGTCGTGAATCACGACAAGATGGTCGCGGTGGAGCACAGGGCCGGAATTGGCGAGACTGACCAGACGGGTGCCGGCCGCGGCGCGCGCCAGATCGATCTGGTCCCACGCGTGCCCCTGCAAAGATCCGATCTGCTTGATGGCGATGCGGCGAAGACCTGGAAGCGTCTGCGCATTCGGCGGCGCAAGGATTTGCCACTCTGCATCCAGCAGTTGCTGCGGAGCCTCTCCGCTCGCGAGCAAGCGGTCCATCGCCTTGACGATCTCGGCGGCGTAGCGCTGCACGCCCGTGAGCGATTGTGACAGGAACCTGCCGTTGATGGAGAGTTTCAAAGTCGATCTTTTTCTTTGCGGGTTCTTGCGCGAACAATGCCCGAAGACTGAGCATCAGGCGCCGAATATACGTCCTATGACGTCTAGCACATGTGGCGCTATCGTCCGAGCATCCTTGCAGGCGGATAGCATGCGATGGTGCATGACGCCATCATGTTTCCTACACATTTCGATGCGCTTACATGGGCCGACTGATTTGATGATTGTCGTGACTGTCCAAACCTTGCCTCTCATGTCCTGGTCTGGCAATGCTCCGCGGAATGAACGAGATGACAACTTTGCGGCCAGTGATCGTTACCGGCGCTGCCGGCTTTATCGGAATGCATGTTTGTGAACGGCTGTTGGCACGTGGCGAGCAGGTCGTCGGCATCGATGCAATCACTCCGTATTACGATCCCGCGCTGAAGCGTGCGCGTCTCGCAACGCTCGAATACCATCCAGGGTTCAAATTCCACAAGATCGATCTCGCAGACTTCGCCGCAGTGACGCGCGTCTTCGACGAGGTCTCGCCCGATCGCGTCGTGCATCTGGCGGCGCAGCCCGGCGTGCGCGCGTCGATCGACGATCCCATCACCAGCATCCGGGCCAATTGTGACGGCTTTGTCACCGTGCTCGAAGCCGGCCGGCGCCATGGTCTGGCGCATCTCGTCTACGCCTCGTCGAGTTCGGTGTATGGCGCCAACCGCACCTTGCCTTATTCGACCGAGCATTCGGTGAACCATCCGGTCAGCCTTTACGCCGCAAGCAAGAAAGCCAACGAACTGATGGCGCATACGTTTGCGCATGTTCACAAGCTGCCGGTGACCGGGCTTCGCTTCTTCACCGTCTACGGCCCATGGGGCCGGCCTGACATGGCCGCCTATCTGTTCACGCGCGCGATCTTCGCGAATGAGCCGATCAGGATTTTCAATAAAGGCGACATGTGGCGCGACTTCACCTATGTCGACGACATCGTCGAAGGGGTGATCCGCACCCTCGATCGGCCCGCGGCGCCGAATCCCGCGTGGAATGCCGAGCGGCCGGAAAATTCGTCGAGCTATGCGCCGTATCGCGTCTACAACATCGGCAACAACAGGTCGGTCAACCTGATGGAGTTTGTCGAGACGCTCGAGAAGATCATCGGTAAGCCGGCGATCCGCCAGCTGTTGCCGATGCAGGCCGGCGACGTCCTGGAGACGCGCGCCGACATTTCCGCGCTCCAGCGCGACGTCGGCTTCTCGCCGTCCACGTCGATCGCGGATGGCCTCGGCCGCTTCGTCGAATGGTATCGGAAGTACCACGGCGTCTGATCCCGCGGGCGGCGGCACATGCGTGTCGCCCGGGAATGCCGGCTCCTAAGCCGGTTCTTGCGCTGGTTCTTGCGCTTTTGACCGCCGGCGGCCTTGTCAGCGGGCGCGAACGGTGGTTATCCCGTCCCTCTGAACCTCTTTGACCCCGAACCAGGCGCGGGCCCATGGCTGAGCGGATCGCTCTCATCACCGGCGTGACCGGTCAGGACGGCGCCTACCTCGCCGAATATTTGCTGTCGCTCGGCTATGTCGTGCACGGCATCAAGCGGCGCTCGTCCTCGTTCAACACCGCGCGCGTCGATCACCTCTACCAGGACCCGCACGTCGGCAACGTGCCGTTCCTGATGCATTACGGCGACATGACGGATTCGACCAATTTGATCCGCCTGGTGCAGCAGATCCGGCCGACCGAGATCTACAATCTCGCCGCCCAGAGCCATGTCGCCGTCAGCTTCGAGAGCCCGGAATACACCGCCAACGCCGACGCCATCGGCGTGCTGCGCCTGTTGGAAGCGATCCGCATCCTCGGCATGGAGAAGGAGACACGGTTCTACCAGGCCTCGACCTCCGAGCTCTACGGCCTGGTGCAGGAGATCCCGCAGAAGGAGACGACGCCGTTCTATCCGCGCTCGCCCTATGGCGTTGCAAAACTCTACGGCTACTGGATCACGGTGAACTACCGCGAAGCCTACGGCATTTTCGCCAGCAACGGCATCCTGTTCAACCATGAGAGCCCGATCCGCGGCGAGACCTTTGTGACCCGCAAGATCACCCGCGGCGTCGCCCGTATCGAGGTCGGGCTGGAACAGACGCTCTATCTCGGCAATCTCGAAGCCAAGCGCGACTGGGGTCATGCCAGGGACTATGTCGAGGGCATGCACAGGATCTTGCAGGCCGACAAGCCCGACGACTTCGTGCTTGCCACCGGCGAGATGCGCTCGGTACGCGAGATGGTCGAGCTGTCCTTTGCGCATGTCGGCCGCCGCATCGCCTGGCGCGGCAAGGGCGTCGAGGAGACCGGCGTCGACGAGACGAGCGGCAAGACCGTGGTGAAGATCGATCCGACCTATTTCCGTCCGACCGAGGTCGATCTCCTCGTCGGCGACGCCAGCAAGGCGCGCGAGGTGCTCGGCTGGACGCCGAAGCGCAGCTTTGCCCAGCTTGTCGAGGAGATGATGGCAAGCGATCTGGCCGAGGCAAAACGGGATGCGGCCAGTGGCAAACGCACCGTTTGAGCTGAGGGGCAAAAGCGTCTATGTCGCCGGCCATCGCGGCATGGTCGGAGCCGCACTGGTGCGCCGGCTGGCGCGGGAGGACGTCAACCTCGTCACGGTCGACCGGCGCGAGGTCGATCTCTGCAACCAGGCCGCCGTGTTCGACTGGTTCGCCAGGACGCGGCCGCAA
>NZ_JBVVPO010000021.1:0-124458 GCF_055811795.1 Bradyrhizobium sp. MI1.7 | reverse complement strand
CTCCTCGCCGCCATAGCGGGCCGCAAAGCCCATCGTGTCGGCGGCGATGCCGGACAAGGATTCGCCGAGCCGGGTCAGGCAGGAATCGCCTTCGAGATGGCCGTAGGTGTCGTTGAACAGCTTGAAGTGGTCGACGTCGATCATCAGGAGCGCAAGCTCGCTGTCATACTGCTGCGCGCGCATCCATTCGAAGTCGAGCCGGCTCTGGAAGCCGCGGCGATTGGCCAGCCCCGACAGCATGTCGATCGAGGCCATCACGGTCAGGCGGTCGTTGCTCGCGATCAGCTCGCGCTCGCGCTGGCTGAGCTGCGCGGCCATCGCGTTGAAGGCGCGGGCCAGCGGCACGAACTCGGCCGGCAGACGGTTGCGCGCGGCGCGGGCCGAGAGGTCGCCTTCGCCGAGGCGCTTGGCCATGTCGGCCAGCATCTCGATCGGCTTGATCACGAGCTTCTCGGCGGCGATCAGCGCGCCGAGTAGGACGAACAGGACGACGAACGCGAGCTGGAGATAGGCGGTGCGGATGTCGCGGCTGACCGCCGCGGACACCTTGTCCTCGTCGATGCTGGCAATCAGGCGGGCGTTGGTGCCGGCGATGCGGATATAGCTCACCGCGCGGCGGGAGCCGTCAGCGGCGAGGAAAGAGAGTGAGCCCTCGTCCTGGTCCGAACGCAGCGCCCTGTCGGCGATCGCCGACATCAGCGGCATGTTGTCGAGCGGACGGCCGATTGCGCTGTGCTGATCAGCCGGCGCGGCGAGCACGGTGCCGGCGCTGTCGACCAGCACGGCGGTGATGCCGGCGCGGCCGCCGAGATTGCTCATGACCTTCGACATCCAGTCGAGGTTGACGGTGGCGAGCACGACGGCATCCGCCACGCCGCTGAAGGCCGACACCGGATAAACCGCCATGACGGTCGGCGACGGCACAGGCCGCGACAGGATGAAGTCGCTCAGCACGAAGCGGCCGGTTTCCTGCGCCTGCTGGAAGTATGGCCGGTCGCTGAGGTCGAGGCCGACATACATGTTGTTGGTGGCGCACTGGATGCGTCCGTCCTGGCCGGCGATCAACAGCGTGCGGATCCAGGGAAGGTTCGACGGCAGGCTCGCGCGCAGCACGTCGCAGCTCTTGCTGATGCCGCCGGCGGAGGCGCGGATGAAGGCTTCAGATTTCAGGATGGTTTCGACCGACGAGATCACTTCGCGCTGCGCATCGGCGCTGTGTCTTGCAACGGTGGTGAATTCGGTCGCGGCCTGCGCGATCTGCCGCGCGCGCGTGTCCTCGAGCGAACGGATGCGCTCGAACATCAAAGGCGTCACCAGAATCACCGCGAGCAACGCAAGCCGTGCCCGGATTCCGAGAACCTGCTTGAGTTTCACTCGTTTGCGGTTGAAACTGACGTTTGCCATCTTCGCTGCCCACCCCATCGGCCAAGGTAAAGCGAAGGGTTCAAAAACTCTTTCTTGAACTCGGTAAAATTAGAACTAGCTCCGCAACAATCCAGTCCGAACCGACGTCATGACCGAAACCAACGCCGCGCCGGTAACCGGCCATTCACCAAACGCGCTCGCCGCGGTCGAAGCCGAAATTGCCCGCGCCTGCAAGGAAGCGCGGCGCAGTCGCGCCTCCGTGACGCTGATCGCGGTGTCCAAGACGTTCGCCGCGGATGCAATTATCCCGGTCATCGACGGCGGACAGCGCGTATTCGGCGAAAATCGGGTGCAGGAGGCCAAAGGCAAGTGGCCGGCGTTAACGTCCGCTTATTCCGGCATCGCGCTGCATCTGATCGGGCCGCTGCAGTCCAACAAGGCGAAGGAGGCGGTGGCGCTGTTCGATGCCATCCATTCGGTTGACCGCCCGAGCATTTGCCAGGCGTTAGCCAAGGAAATCGAATCCCAGAACAGGCACCCGGAGCTGTTCGTCCAGATCAACATCGGCGAGGAGCCGCAGAAGGCCGGCATCGCTCCCGGCGAGGCCGATGCCTTCATCGCGAGCTGCCGCGACAGCTATGGGCTGACGATCTCCGGCCTGATGTGCATCCCGCCGGTCGACGAGCCGCCGGCGGCGCATTTCGCGCTGACCGCCAAGATCGCGGCGCGCAATGGCTTGAAGAATCTCTCGATGGGCATGAGCGCGGACTTCGCCACCGCGATCATGCTCGGCGCCACCCATGTGCGCGTTGGGAGCGCGATCTTCGGGCACCGGTAGTTGCTGTCGTCCCTGCCTAGTGCGCAATTGCGCACGGGGCGCAGGGACCCATACCGCGTGATCTCTGATTGGTGGGTGGTCTTCGTACCGGCGAAAGTGAGGTAACTGCCAGTCTTCGCCAAACTTCTCCCTGGGGTTATGGGTCCCTGCGTCCGCAGGGACGACGGCGGTGTGTGCGGTGGTTACGCAAACCCCACCGACACCTGCCCCAGCACACCAAAATCCACCGCGAAATGATCGCCGGCCTGGATCGGCAGCGGCGGATGGCACGTGCCTGTCGTCACCACCTCCCCTGCCCGCAAGGTGATGCCGAGCCCGCGCAGCTCGTTGGCAAGCCAGGCCAAGGCAACACGGGGATCGCCGAGCACGTTCTTGCCGTGGCCGAGATAGCGCTGGCCGCGCAGCGTGATCTGCGGCCGCTCCTCGACGAGATCCATGGCGCGCCAGTTCGCAGTCGTCGCGGCGCCCAGCACGAACAGATGCGCGCAGGCATTGTCGGCGATGAGCTGTGCCTCGCCGGCGCCGGCGAAATCGCCAAAGCGCGAGTCGGGAATCTCGATCGCGGGATGCAAGGTGTCGACGGCGGCGAGCACGTCGTCGACACTGTACGGCGTCGCGCGCGGCGGCAGATCGCGGCCCATGCGGAAGGCGAACTCCGGCTCGCCGACGCGCATCTCGTTGCCCTTCATCGACGCCGTGCCGCCGTCGGCGATCACGGTGTCGCTCATGATGCGGCCGGCCAGCGGTCCCGCGACGTTGATGTGCTTTTGTCCGGCCTCGCTTGTCGCCGCGATCTTCCAACCGAACAGTGTTCCAAGTGATTGGTTTTCGAGGGCGGCCTGGATGGCATAGCCATCAGCGCGGCTCTGCGGCCGCAACCGCGGCTCCAGCGCGTCAAACTTGGTGCCGTCGCGCCAATGTTTGACCAGGACCTGCGATGCGGCGGCGATCTGATCCTTGTCGAGCATGTGCCCTCACCCGATGATGATTCTGGTTCTTGGTCCCAGGCGCCGCAGCAATTGCAGCATCGCCGCTTTGGTCATCGAGACGCAGCCTGCGGTCGGCCCGAAATTGTCGCGCGCCAGATGCAAAAACACCGCACTGCCGCGGCCGGCGACGCGCGGTCTGGTGTTGTGGTCGATTTCGATGATGAAGTCATAGAGATGGTCGGTCCGCTTGAGACGGTCACCGCCCTGCTCCGGTCCGAGCCGGATCGCCTGATTGTAGTGGCGATCTCCGGCGTCCTCGCACCAGGCGTCCGTGTCGCCGATGGTCCGGGCCGGAAGAAAGGTCCGCGGACGGCTGTGACGGTCGCCCCGCCACCACAATTGCCTGGGACGGAAGCTGCCCCGCGGGGTGCCGCCATCGCCCTCGCGCTTGTTTGCCAGGATTCCGCCCCGCCCCAGCGCCACCGGGATCGTCAGCGCGCCGGCCGTCAGCCAGCCACGGCGCGGATTCCCGGCAGCAGGTTTAACGCGGATCGCTTGAAGCGGTCCGGAGCTTCGATTCTTTGGGTAACTAGCTGAATCCGCTTTGCTTTTCATGTGAACGTGCGATGTCGAATTCATTACAGGACATTCATCAAAACGGCCTGAGATTTTGAGTTAGAGTGCTTCTGGCTTGTGAATCGGTAACAGCCCACTACTTCAACACGAACAACAATAATAACGGCGACCCCCCTAACTTTCCCTCGCGGCTGGGTGCAGCATGCATGCGCGCCGAGCCGGACTCCAAAAGGATGACCCCCTATGGCCAATGCCCGCAAGATCCTCATCGTGGATGACGATACCGATCTGCGCGATACGTTGGTGGAGCAATTATCGCTGCACGAAGAATTTGAGGCCTCCGCCGTCGATACCGGGGCCAAGGGCGCGAGCGCCGCGAAGGCCAATGCCCCCGATCTCGTCCTGATGGATGTCGGCCTGCCCGACACCGATGGCCGCGAGGTGGTTCGTTCCTTGCGCAAGGGCGGCTTCAAGGCCCCGATCATCATGCTCACCGGGCATGACACCGATTCCGACACGATTTTGGGGCTGGAATCCGGCGCCAACGACTACGTCGCAAAACCCTTCCGTTTCGCCGTGCTGCTGGCCCGCATCCGCGCCCAGCTCCGCCAGCACGAGGCGAGCGAGGACGCGGTGTTCTCGGTCGGCCCCTACTCCTTCCGCCCGGGCTCGAAGATGCTGACCGCGGCCAATGCCCGCAAGGTCCGGCTCACCGAGAAGGAAACCGCCATCCTCCGCTTCCTCTACCGGGCCGGCCAGATGCCGGTCTCGCGCGAGACCCTGCTCCAGGAGGTCTGGGGCTATAATTCCGGCGTCACCACCCACACGCTGGAAACGCACATCTACCGCCTCCGCCAGAAGATCGAGAAGGACGCCGCCAATCCGGAGATCCTGGTCACGGAAGCCGGTGGCTACAAGCTGGTGCCGTGATACGCTTTAGGGGCGTGCGAATCGTTTTAGATCGCATGCCCTTTGAGCCCCGGACCTGAATGTCAATCGACGACGACGTAGCGCTTCTCGAGCGTGTCCCGACACTGCGCTTGTTGGGAGACGCGTCGTTGCGCATGCTGGCGATCGGCTCCGAGCAGCGTAATTTCGTTCGCGGCGACGTCCTCTTCAATCTCGGCGACGACGCCGATGCCGGATACGTGGTTCAACGCGGCGCCTTTCGGGTCGACGACGGCGCCGGCGCGGAGATGATCGCAGGTCCCGGTGCGCTGATCGGCGAGCTCGCGCTGGTGGTGCCGATGAAGCGGCCATCGAGCGCGGTCGCGCTGGAGCACGCCTCCGTCATCCGCGTCGCGCGCAGCCTGTTTCAACGTGTGCTCGAGAGTGACCCCGCGGCTGCGGTGCGCCTGCGTGACGAATTCGCGGTGCGCTCCAGCCAGATCGCGAGCGATATCCTGATGGCGGGCGCGAAGCTGACGTCGTCGTAGCCCGGACGGCGCCGCTACACCTCCAGCGTCACCGTCACCGGCACGTGGTCCGACGGGCGCTCCCAGCTCCGCGCGTCGCGCAGGATCTTGAAATCGCTGACCGCGTCCTTCAATGCGCGCGAGACCCAGATGTGGTCGAGCCTGCGGCCGCGATCACCGACGGTCCAGTCCGCGGAACGATAGCTCCACCACGTATAGACCTTCTCCGACATCGGAAAACGCTCGCGCGCGACGTCGACCCACTCACCGGCTGCCAGCGCGGCTTGCAACTTCTCTGTCTCCACAGGTGTATGCGAAACCACTTTCAGAAGCTGCTTGTGCGACCAGACGTCGTTCTCGTGCGGCGCGACGTTGAGATCGCCGACCAGGATGTGGCGATCCTCCCCGCGCGGATGCAGCGGCTCGCAGGCCTTCATCTCGTCGAGGAAGCGAAGCTTGTGGTCGAATTTCTCGTTCAGCGCGGGATCGGGAATGTCGCCGCCGGCGGGCACGTAGAAATTATGCAGCACCAGCGGCTTTGCGATGCTGGCCTTCTCGCCGAACGAGACCGAGATGTGGCGCGAATCCACCTTGTCGCAGAAGGTGCGGATGTCTTTCGATTCGAACGGGATCTTCGAGACGATGGCGACGCCGTGATAACCCTTCTGCCCGTTCAGCGCGACATGCTCATAGCCGAGCCGCTTGAAACGCTTCAGGGGAAAGGCATCGTCGATGCACTTGGTCTCCTGGAGGCACAGCACGTCCGGCCGCGCGCTCTTGAGAAACTTCGCGACCAAGTCGATGCGCAGCCGCACCGAGTTGATGTTCCAGGTTGTCAGGGAAAGACGCATGAGGCCTGCGTCTTAGCAAGCTCTCGTAGGGTGGGCAAAGGCGCAAAGCGCCGTGCCCACCATCTCTCCTTGCGGCAGGCATTGGTGGGCACGCTTCGCTTTGCCCACCCTACGAGGGCTCGCAACGAACCTTGCACCCACCCCCGAAAAGACGTGGGCACGGCGCTTTGCGCCTTTGCCCACCCTACGGCAGTAGAGCTTTCAACCCGGCGATGGGCCGTAATTGGTGAAATCGATCTTGAACATGGCAGGATCAAGCTTCTTGCCCGCATCGAGATTGTAGACCGCGATCGTGGTGTCGTAGCCCTGCGGGTCGGTGACGGTCCACTGCTTCAACTGGCCGTCCTTGGCGCCGAACATCAGCAGGAGGCGGCTGGTGCCGACCAGCGCCTGCTTCTCCTCGATCGTGACGCTGACGAAGACGTCGTCGGCCGAGACGTTGACGACGTTGGTGTCCTTCATCAGGTCGATGCGATCGGACAGCAGGAAGCGCAGCGGCGTCTGCGACAGCGGATAGACGTCCTGGGTCGCGAGCTTGCGGTCGCGCACCACCAGCGAGGATCCGTCGGCGACGATGTCGATCGGGCTCGGCGCGTCATATTCGAAGCGCACCTTGCCGGGCTTCTGGATGTAGAAGTCGCCCTGCGTCTTGCTGCCGTCGGGGCCGACCTGGACGAAATTTCCAACCAGCGTCGACAACGAGGACAGATAGGCGCTGACCTTGGCCGCCTGCGCCTTCTGGTTGGCGTCAAACGTCTGGAAGATGCTGGTCGGCACGTTGCGGCGCGGATCCGGGATGACCGGGTTCGGCGGCGTCTGGGTCGCGCCGGTGACGGCGGGCCCACCGGCCGAACCGCCATCGCGGCCCTTCGGCGCGGGCTTCGGCACAGGCACGGTCTGCGCGAACGACGCCGCGGTCACCATCGCGGCGGTGACGAGAAGCACACCGGCCATGCGCGCGCTTCGCGCAGCGATGGTGGCAGCGAATCGAATGTCCGGATGTCTGATCAACGCGTCGTCCTGTGTGGCTGGGCGCCCTTTTAGCGTGATTTCGCTACTGCAGATATCGATTTTGCGTGAAATTATGTTCAGAGGCGGCTCGCCTCACATATGGCTATCTTCTTCCTCGACCAGAATCTCGCGCTTTCCGGCGTGGTTGGCGGGTCCGACGATGCCCTCGAGTTCCATGCGCTCCATCAGCGAAGCGGCGCGGTTATAGCCGATCTGGAGCCGGCGCTGGATGTAGCTGGTCGAGGCCTTGCGGTCGCGTTTGACGATGGCCACGGCCTGTTGGAAGAGATCGCCGCCGCCATCCGCTCCCATGCCGCTGGCGTCGAACACGGCGCCACCGTCCTCGTCCTCGGTCGGCTCTTCGGCCGTGACGGCCTCGAGGTATTCGGGCTGGCCCTGCGTCTTGAGGTGACGCACCACCTTCTCGACTTCCTCGTCCGACGCGAAAGGTCCGTGCACGCGGCTGATGCGGCCGCCGCCCGCCATGTAGAGCATGTCGCCCTGCCCGAGCAGCTGCTCGGCGCCCATCTCGCCCAAAATGGTGCGGCTGTCGATCTTGGACGTCACCTGGAAGGCGATGCGGGTCGGGAAGTTCGCTTTGATGGTGCCGGTGATGACGTCGACCGACGGACGCTGCGTCGCGAGGATCACGTGCAGGCCGGCGGCGCGCGCCATCTGCGCGAGGCGCTGCACCGCCCCTTCGATGTCCTTGCCGGCGACCATCATCAGGTCGGCCATTTCGTCGACGATGATGACGATGTAGGGCAGCGGGTCGAGCGAGAGCTTCTCTTCCTCGTAGATCGCCTTGCCGGTTTCCTTGTCGAAGCCGGTGTGCACCGTGCGCGTCGGTTCCTCGCCCTTGGCCTTCAATTCGAGCAGGCGCGTATTGTAGCCGTCGATGTTGCGCACACCGAGCTTGGCCATGTTCTTGTAGCGCTCTTCCATCTCGCGCACGGCCCATTTCAGCGCGACCACCGCCTTCTTCGGGTCGGTCACAACAGGCGTGAGCAGATGGGGAATGCCGTCATAGACGGAGAGTTCGAGCATTTTCGGATCGACCATGATCAGGCGGCACTGGTCCGGGCGCAGCCGGTAGACCAGGCTGAGGATCATGGTGTTGATGGCGACCGACTTGCCGGAGCCGGTGGTGCCGGCGATCAGCATGTGCGGCGTGCGCGCGAGGTCGATGATCACGGGGTCGCCGCCGATGGTCTTGCCGAGGCAGAGCGGCAGCTTCGCAACCGAATCGACAGTCTCCTTGGCGACCAGCAGCTCGCGCAGATAGACCTTTTCGCGATGCGCATTCGGTAGCTCGATGCCGATGGCGTTACGGCCGGGCACGACGGCGACGCGTGCCGACAGCGCGCTCATCGAACGGGCGATATCGTCGGCGAGACCGATCACGCGCGATGACTTGATGCCGGGCGCCGGCTCCAGCTCGTACAGTGTGACCACGGGACCCGGATTGGCTTTCACGATCTCGCCGCGCACGCCGAAATCCTGCAGCACGCCTTCGAGCGAACGCGAATTGGCTTCCAGCTCAGCCTTGCTGAGCGGCTGGCGATCGCCCGCCTTGGGCGCGGCCAGCACGGACACGGACGGAAGCTCGAACTTGTCGGAGGATTTCTTGGAGGCGGCCTTTGGTGCAGCCTTCTTGCGCGGCGCGCGCGCGGCCGGCTCCTCCTCTTCCTCCTCCTCGTCTTCCTCTTCTTCGTGCTCGTCCTCGTCAATTTCGTCTTCGGACTGCGGCGAGATCGACGACGCGGCGCGGCCGCCGCCGAGATTCGGCTCCTGGCGGCTGAACGCAACGGCTTTGGTCTTCGGTCCGCTCGAGACCAGCGAGCGGTAAGCGGTGCCGAGCAGCCAGATCAGCCGCGCCTTCGTGCTCATCAATGCGTGGAACAGCCACCCCAGCGACACCGAGCCGCGATCGCTCTCCTCGTCTTCGTCGAGCGGCTTGTCGTCGTCCTCGATCTCCGCGAACTCGTCGTCATGCGCGCGCGCGCCGAGGCCGCAGGCGATCAGGAAGGTCGCGCCGATCGCGGCGAACAGGATCGTGCCCAGCACCATGCGATAGATCGTGCCCGCCGGTCCGAAAATCACCGCGGGCGCGCGCACCAGCGCATCGCCGACCACGCCGCCGAGGCCGGTCGGCAGCGGCCAGGCGCCGCCATGCGGCCAGCAGCTGGCAAAGCCCGCAGCGATCACGGTGCAGAGAGTCCAGGAACCGAGCCGCAGCGCCTCGCGGTCGAACGGGCGATGGGTCATCATGCGCCAGCCCCAGACCGCGACCGTCAGGACCAGCATAATCGCGCCGAGCCCGAGGATCTGCATCGCAAGGTCGGCGCCGATCGCGCCGGCATAGCCGAGAATGTTGCGGATCGGCCGTGAGGTCGCGTGGCTGAGGCTTGGATCCTGCACCGACCAGGTCATCAGCGCGGCCGAGGCGACGCCGGACAATGCAATCAGGCCGAAACCGGTGAGCTCGCGCATACGCCGCGCCAGCCCCTCGCGGATCGACGGTGGCAGATGGCCGACCAGTGGAATGACACGTTCGATTGCCGACATGCTCATGGGCCCCGCCTAACCCAGAGTCTCGACCAGGCGGTGCAGCGCCTGCGCCGTGGTCTCGCCATCCTGCACCAGCGCAAGGCGAATGAAACCTGCGCCCGGATTGAAGCCGTCGGGCTGGAGCCGCGCCAGATAGCTGCCGGGCACCACGCGTACGCCTGCTTCCTTGAAGAGCCTGAGCGTGATCGACACGTCGTCGCCGAGCGCGGACGTGTTGAGCCAGACGCAGAAGCCTGCGTCAGGTCGGCGATAGCCGTAACGATCGCCGATGATCTGGTCGGCGAGATCGAACTTGATCCGGTAGAGCCTGCGGTTCTCCTCGACATGCGCCTCGTCGCCATAGGCAACGGTCGCGACATGCTGGAGCGGCACCGGCACCTGCGGCGCCGCGATGTTGCGCAGCTCGAGGAACATGCCGATGAATCGCTTGTCGCCGGCGGCGAAACCGACGCGCAGGCCCGGCAGGTTGGAGCGCTTCGACAGCGACTGGAACGCAACCACGCGGGTGAAATCAGGGCCGGCGCATTCGAGCGCGCTGCCCGGGGCCTCGCGGGTGTAGATCTCGGAATAGCACTCGTCGCTGAGGATCACGAAGCCGTAGCGGTCGGCGAGCTGCTTCAACCGCCTGAAATAGTCGGGTTTGGCGACCGAGCCCTGCGGATTGGCGGGCGAGGCCAGATAGAACGCCACCGTGCGCGCCAGCGTCGCTTCGTCGATGGCATCGAGATCGGGCAGAAAGCCGTTTTCGACGGTGGTCGGCAGGTAGACCGGCTCGCAGGCCGCGGCGCGGGCGCCGGCGCCATAGACCGGATAGAACGGGT
This sequence comes from Bradyrhizobium sp. MI1.7, assembly GCF_055811795.1. Taxonomy (NCBI): domain Bacteria; kingdom Pseudomonadati; phylum Pseudomonadota; class Alphaproteobacteria; order Hyphomicrobiales; family Nitrobacteraceae; genus Bradyrhizobium; species Bradyrhizobium sp. MI1.7. The sequence goes on along the minus strand of NZ_JBVVPO010000021.1, from coordinate 114,081 downwards.
TCGGCATCAGGATGGCGGGCTTGCCGGGGCGCGGGCCGACATAGCGCGCGGCCGCGATCGCGGCGAGGAACAGCCCCTCGCGGCTGCCATTGAGGACGAGAATCTCGTTCTCGGGGTCGAGCGGCCGCGGCAGCTTGAAGCGCGACGACAGCCAGGCGCCCGCTGCCGTGCGGAACGGGTCGGTGCCCTTGTTCGCGGGGTAACGGCCGAAATCGGCGATGTGCTTGGCCAGCACCGGGCCGACGAAGTCAGGCACGGGATGCTGGGGCTCGCCGACTGCAAGCGTAATCAATGGCTTACCCGGCTGATGGGGTGCCAGCAGCTCGTTCAGCCGGACGAAGGGCGAGCGTTCGCTATCGGAGCTTCCACTGTCCTGCGGCGCACGGGATGAAGCGGTTATAGCCATTCTGGACGCCAGCACTCTTGGAACAGCCGGTCGCACCAAGGCGCCGGCGGGAAGCGGTTCACTTCACCATAGATAGGGCGAGGTTAAGACGCGATTAACCATCGGCTTTCCGCGCCATCAAGAGTCATTTCCGTGACCTGGATTTGAGGTCCGGTCCGTCCGGAGCGGGAATAATGAGGCCGGATAGAGCGGACGCATGGCGGGCCCGGGTCCCGTCATGGCCGGGCCTGTCCCGGCCATCCCCCGGCCCATTCTACCGTACCCAAGAACGTTCATGCCCGGGCCTTCGCCTCGCCGAAGCGGGCTTCGGCCGCGCAGGCGGGGCAAGCCCGGGCATGGCGAGTTTCCGGATATGGGCGCGCCTAGTGCCCCGGCAGCTTCTCGAATGTCTTCATGCCCACCGGGATCGCGTGGAACTCCTGCATGTCGCAGGTGTAGATCGCCATCTGCGGATGGAACTGCGCGGGCTCGTCTAAGGTGCCGACCTTCAGGATCGCCGCCGGCAGGCCCGGAACCTTGGTCACCAGATGGGTGCCGCATTCGGCGCAGAATTCGCGCGTGACGGCGCGTTCGAGGTCCTTGCGCGTGAATTGCTTGGGCTGCCCGGTGATGTAGCTGAAGCCGGCCGCCGGCATCGCGATGAAGGTGTTGGGCGCGCCGCCCGAGATGTACTGGCACTCGCGGCAATGACACTGGGCCTGCATCATCGGATCACCTTCGGCCACGTAGCGCACTTCGCCGCAATAGCATCCGCCTTCCAAACGCATGACGACCTCCCGGTTTGTTTTTCGTTGTGGTCGATATTTCTGCGCCGGCAATCTGAAATGGCAATCGCTTTCTTTGTCGCGCAGGACAAAAGAAGGCAAAAAGAAAGGGGCTCCAGCTTGCGCTGGAGCCCCTCAACGGTCGGGACATTGCCGGGTATGTGCCCCAAACCGTAGTTGTGGGCACGGCCCCCGCGGAGGCCGCGCCCGGGAGGAGAGTTACATGTTGTAGGCGCGCTCGGTGTGCTCGGTGATATCGAGGCCTTCACGCTCGGTCTCGACATTGGCGCGGAGGCCAACGATCACATCGACGACCTTGTAGAGGATCGCCGAACCGATGCCCGACCACACCAGCGTGGTGCAGACGCCCCAGAGCTGGGAGACCATCTGCGCCGCGAAGTCGTAATCGGCAACCTTCGGCGGGATCGCGGTGTAGTCGATGATGCCCGCACCACCCAGCGCCGGATTGACGAGGATGCCGGTGCCGAGGGCGCCGACGATGCCGCCGACGCAGTGCACGCCGAACACATCGAGGCTGTCGTCGTAGCCGAGCGCGTTCTTCACGACGGTGCAGAAGAACAGGCAGACCACGCCGACCACGAGGCCGAGGACGATCGCACCCATCACGCCGGCGAAGCCGGCGGCAGGCGTGACGGCCACGAGGCCCGCGACAGCGCCGGAGATGACGCCGAGCACCGACGGGTGACCCTTCACGATCCACTCCGCGAACATCCACGACAGCGCGGCGGCCGCGGTGGCGACGAAGGAGTTGGTCATGGCGAGGGCTGCGCCGCCGTTGGCTTCGAGGTTGGAGCCGGCGTTGAAGCCGAACCAGCCGACCCAGAGCAGCGAGGCGCCGATCATCGACATGGTCAGCGAGTGCGGAGCCATCAGCTCCTTGCCGTAGCCGACGCGCTTGCCGATCAGCAGAGCGCCGACGAGACCTGCGATGCCGGCGTTGATGTGCACCACGGTGCCGCCAGCGAAGTCGATCGCGCCCTTCTTGAAGATCCAGCCGGCGTCGGCGTTGATCTCGTCGAGCTTGGCCTGCGCCGCGGTCTTCGCAGCCGCATCAGTGGCAGCAGCGAGTGCCTTGGCAGCGTCCTGGATCATGTCCGGGCCGGGCCAGTACCAGACCATGTGCGCGATCGGGAAGTAGATCAGCGTGACCCAGAGCGGGATGAAGAGCGCGATTGCCGCGAACTTCATGCGCTCGGCGAAGGCGCCGACGATGAGGGCCGGCGTGATCGCCGCGAAGGTCATCTGGAAGCACATATAGATGAGCTCCGAGATGTTGGCGTCGACCGAGAAGGTCGCGGCCTTCGAGTCGGTGGTGACGCCCATCATGAAGGCCTTGGAGAAGCCGCCGATGAAGTCGGAGCCGCCGGTGAAGGTGAGGCTGTAGCCGTACACGGCCCAGATTACCGTGACGACGCAGACGGTGTAGAACACCTGCATCAGCACGGAGAGCATGTTCTTGGAACGGACAAGACCGCCGTAGAACAGCGCGAGGCCGGGGATCGTCATCAACAGCACGAGCACTGTCGATGTCAGCATCCAGGCGTTGTCTCCCTTGTTGACCGTTGGCTCGGCATAGGCCGCGGTCGCAGCGAACATGCCGACTGCGAGAGCCGCCAATCCCGCGCCATAGGGACGCTTAAACGTCATTTTATTCACTCCTGATTGGTAAAGGTTGAGCGCGAAATCAAAGGGCCGCGGCATCGGCCTCGCCGGTGCGGATGCGAACCGCATGGTCGAGGTTGATGACGAAGATCTTGCCGTCGCCGATCTGCCCGGTTTTCGCGGCGGACGTGATGGCGTCGATGGTCTTGTCGACCTGGTCGGAGGCGACAGCGACCTCGATCTTGATCTTGGGCAGGAAGCTCACGGCGTATTCGGCACCGCGATAGATTTCCGTATGGCCTTTCTGGCGGCCATATCCCTTGACTTCCGTCACCGTGAGACCGTGAACGCCGATGGCGGTCAGGGCGTCACGGACTTCTTCCAGCTTGAATGGCTTGATAATCGCCATAACAATTTTCATGGGTCCTATCCCCGCTTGGCCCGGTCCGGACGTGGCCGGGCGTTTCTCGACTGGTTCGCCACGAGGGAGAAGTTCACTACGCGGGCACAGCCAGCACCCTTAGAATCAAATGCCGTGCCAGATCGGGCGCGTTGCCTAACGGACTATGAAAACGGGTGTTTTCGCGTTTGACGCGTGCTGCGGTGCAGTGCGCTAATACGTCGCGCTCAAAACGTGGTCACGCCTGATCAAAAAGCGGGCACGACAGGCTGTCGACACAATTGCTGCTCACGTGTCGGGCAGCAAGAAGGTATTTTATTACAGAAGGGGCCCGACAAAGGGCCCCGCCGCCCTGCGAAATATCGAACCGGCCCTCGGCGTGCTCACGGGATGCGCGCAACCGGCCTGAATCGTCAGGCGGCCTCGCGCTCCGCAAAGACCCGGTCGATCAATCCCCACTCGACCCCCTGCTGCGCGGTCATGAAGTGGTCGCGGTCCAGGGTCCGTTCCACCTCCGCCTCGGTGCGCCCGCAATGCTGCGCGTAGAGCCGGGTGATGCGCCGCTTGGTCTCCTGCATTTCGTTGGCATGGATCAGGATGTCGGACGCCTGGCCCTGGAAGCCGCCGAGCGGCTGATGCACGTGAAGGCTCGCATTGGGCAGCGCGGCGCGGTGACCTGGCTCGCCGGCCATCAGCAGGAACGAGCCCATCGAGCGCGCGGTGCCCATGCACAGCGTATGAACCGGCGCCTTGATGAACTGCATGGTGTCGTACATGGCGAGACCAGAGGTGACCACGCCGCCATAGGAGTTGATGTAGAGATTGATCGGCCTGTTCGGATTCTCCGCCTCCAGGAACAACAATTGCGCGCACACCAGTCCGGACATCGCATCATTGACCTCGCCGTTGAGGAAGATGATGCGCTCGCGCAGGAGCCGCGAATAGATGTCGAAGGATCGCTCGCCGCGGGCGGATTGCTCGACAACCATAGGGACGAGCTGAAGCATGTCGCGCATTGGCGACCTCCATGTTTGCAGGTGACGAAGTCTTGTTGGTGTTTAAGCCGCCGCGCGCATCAGGCAGCAATTGCTGTTGGCCGGCTGCGGCAGCTTTGTTCGCTCTTCGCAGGCTTGCTGGATGATGCGGAAGCGCGTGCCGCCGTCCTCGTTCGGCTCGATCCGGAAGATGACGTGGCTCTCGCGAAACGGCGGCTCTGAATCGCGAAGCCGGTAGCGCACCTCTTCGCCTGCGATCGTTGATTCAGGCTCGGCGCCTGCAAGGTCGCAATCCGGCAACCAGCGCTCGCGCAAGGCCGGAATGGTGACGGCGCGCCAGACCTTTGCTGGCGGCGCGTCGAATTCATATTCGAGCACCAGTTTTGCGTCGGAGGGATCAGGTTTCGCTGCGTCGCTCATTGATCCATGTCCTTGAGGAGATCGGCGAGTGCTTCCATGCGCTTCGGCCAGTAGGCACGGTAGCGCGCAAGCCATGTGCCGATGGCCACGATTCCGTCCGGGTCGACTTCGTAGTTCACGAAGCGGCCCTGCCGCTGTTCGCGTACGAGGCCTGCCGCGCGCAGCACCGAAAGATGCTGCGACATCGCCGGCTGGCTGATCTCCAAACCGTCGCGCAAAGCGCTGGCATTCAGGCTTCCGCCGGCGAGCTTCTCAAAGACCTTTCGGCGCGTCGGGTCGGCCAGTGCCTTGAAGATGTCGGCTTCGATCATGCCAATACATAAGCATGTGCTTATGTGTCGCGCAAGCCCCCGATTACTGAAGCGCTTCTCCGTGCTGCGAAATATCCAGTCCCTCCAGCTCGTGCTCACGGGATACGCGCAAGGGCACGAACAGGGAGACCAGCTTGAGCAGGACGAAACTCACGCCGGCCGCCCAGACGAAGGTGACGGCGACCCCGTAGAGCTGGATCAGCAATTGCTGCGGATGGCCCTCGATCAGGCCGGCGGTGCCGCCGATCGCGGAAGTCGCGAACACGCCGGCCAGCAGCGTGCCGGTCAGGCCGCCGATGCCGTGGACGCCGAACACGTCGAGGGAATCGTCATAGTTGAAGCGGTGCTTGAGCCAGGTGCAGGCCCAGTAGCAGACGGCGCCGGCGACAATACCGATGACGATGCCATGCCAGGGCGCGACGAAGCCCGAAGCCGGCGTGATCGTGCCGAGCCCGGCGACCGCGCCGGAGATCATGCCGAGCACCGACGGCTTGCGCCGGGTCGACCATTCGATCGCGCCCCAGGTCAGCGCGCCGGAGCAGGCCGCAAGATGCGTCGCGATGATCGCCAGCACCGCGCGCGAATTGGCTGCGCCCGCCGAGCCGCCGTTGAAGCCGAACCAGCCGACCCACAACAGGCCGGTGCCCATCACCGCGAGCGACAGATCGAACGGCGACAGATTTTCGGTGCCGTAGCCGTGGCGGCGGCCCATCACCTTGGCGGCGACGAGGCCGGCGGTGCCGGCCGACAGATGCACGACGAGGCCGCCGGCGAAATCCAGCACGCCCATGCTGGCGAGGAAGCCGCCGCCCCACACCCAATGCGCCAGCGGAATGTAGACGAAAATGAACCAGGCGACCGAGAACACCAGATAGGCGGAGAATCGCATCCGGTCGGCGACCGAGCCCGCGACCAGCGCCACCGTGATGATGGCAAAGGTCATCTGGTACAGCATGAACAGCGCTTCCGGGATCGTCTTCGCCGCCGGGTTGACGCTGTCCATCGTCATGCCCGCGAGGAACCAGCGGTCGAGCGTTCCGATCCAAGGCCCGTCGCCGACGAAGCAGAGCGAATAGCCGAACGCCACCCAGAGGATCGAGATCATCGTCACCGCGGCGAGGCTCTGCGCCATGGTGGCGAGCACGTTCTTCTTGCGCACCATGCCGGAATAGAACAGCGCCAAGCCGGGGATCGTCATCATCAGCACCAGCGCGGTGGCGACGATCATCCAGGCGGTGTCGGCGGTGTTGATCTCAGAGCCCGCGGCGTATGCGGGCGCCGCAACGAACGTCACAAATCCGAGCGGCGCAGCCATAGCAGCTGCGCGGCGCAACAATCCCGCCATGTCATTCCCCCCGGCATCAATTGGCGTCGCACGCTGTGGCGTCGTTGCCCGGTGCGATCGAAGAAGGATCAAAGCGTTTTCGAGCGAAGTGGATACCGGTTCGCGTGAAGAAAACGCGTCAAAACAAAAAGCCTTAAAGCGCGTCGCTGTCGGTTTCGCCGGTGCGGATGCGCAGCGCGTGGTCGATCGGCGTGACGAAGATCTTGCCGTCGCCGATCTGCCCGGTGCGCGCCGTCGCGGTGATCACGGCGACCGCCTTGTCGGCGACGTCGGAGGCGACCGCGATCTCGATCCGCAGCTTCGGCAGGAAGTTCACGACATATTCCGCGCCGCGATAGATCTCGGTATGACCCTTCTGGCGGCCGTAGCCTTTCACCTCGGTCACGGTCATGCCGTGGACGCCGATCGCGGTCAGCGCCTGGCGGACTTCATCGAGCTTGAAGGGTTTGATGATCGCGACGACGAGTTTCATGGTCAGGCCTATTCCCCGGGGATGCGCCACGCCGTATGTCCCCGGCGCAGCGTCAATCTGGCATCTTTCCGGGCAAATGGCATAAAAAACTTGCAGACTGAAGCGGAAAAACGTTTGGCCATGTGAACCGCCGCCTCTGTACAGGGCATCCGTTCATCCTTCACAATGCGTTTTTGGCATGGATGCGGTGAACCGAAGCGTCCCGGCCGGTACAAAAGTATGTTTGAGGGGGACGCTTCATGGCGAGTTGGTTCTACGCATCCGAGGGCAAGCAACAGGGACCCTATCCGGAAGGGCAATTCCGCGACCTGGTCGCGCAGGGAGTTGTGCGCCCGGATACGCTGGTGTGGTCCGAGGGCATGGCCGGCTGGCAGAAGGCCGCCGAAATTCCCGGCCTGATCGGCGGTGGCGGTGCGCCCCCGATGATGCCGGCCGGCGGTCCGCCGATGATGGGCTCCGGTGGTTACGCTGGCGCCGGCTACGCTGGTGGTGGCGGTGGCAGCGGAGGAGCGCTGTCGGTCGATTTCGGCATCCTCGAGTTCACCTGGCGCAGCATCGTGATGCTGATCGGCATGTGCCTCATCATTCCGGTGCCGTGGGTGTTCGTCTGGTACACGAAATGGATCGTGTCCTGCGTGAAGGTGCCCGGCCGGCCCAATCTCAGCTTCACCGGCAATGCGATGACGCTGGTGCCCTGGTTCTTCGGCTTCATCGTCCTGGCGATCGCGATCGCGATCGGCGTCATCGGCAGTGCGCTGCTCAGCAATCTGCTGTTCATCGCGCAGATCGTGCTCTACTGGCTGCTGATCAAATGGATGGTCGCGAACCTCGCCTCCAACGAGCAGCCGCTCGGGCTCAGCTTCTCCGGCTCAGCTTGGGCCTATATCGGCTGGAATCTGTTGTTCGCGATCTCGATCATCACGATCATCGGCTGGGCCTGGGTCGCCGCGGCGCAGATGCGCTGGTTCTGCCGCAGCATCGAAGGCACGCGCCGTGAGATCGTGTTCAAGGGCAGCGGTCTCGGCATTCTCTGGCGCGGCATCGTCGCCGCGATCCTGTCCAGCCTCATCATCCCGATCCCGTGGGTGTATCGCTGGATCATGAACTGGTTCGCGTCGCAGACCGAGCTCGCTCCGCGCGGGTCGCTCGGAGCTTGATCGCAAATCCCAGGCGCGACGAACTCGCGCCTGGGCGCTAGGACTTCCGCTCGCGCACAGAACCTTCCTGCGCGACGGAGGCGACCAGCGTGCCGTCGGGCTTGAAGATCGAGCCGCGGGTCAAGCCGCGGCCGCCGCGTGCGTTCGGCGAATCCTGCGCGTAGAGCAGCCATTCGTCGGCGCGAAACGGGCGATGAAACCACATCGCGTGGTCGAGGCTCGCGGGCATCATGCGCTTGTCGAACAGCGTGCGGCCGTAGCGCGCCATGATCGCGTCGAGCAGCGAAAAATCCGAGGCATAGGCCAGCGCGCACATGTGCAGCGCCGGATCGTCCGGCAGCTTTGCCGCGGTCCTGATCCAGACGTGAATGCGGCCGTCCTCGATCTTCTGGCCGAAATAACGGCCGAGCTCGACCGGGCGCAGCTCGATCGGACGATCGGACTCGTAGTAGCGGCGGATGAACTCCGGCATCTCCTTGAACATCGGCTGCTTCGCCACCTCCTCCGCCGTCAGCTTTTCCGGCGGCGGCACGTCGGGCATCTTGTCCTGATGATCGAACGCGCTCTCCTCGTCGGTGTGGAACGACACCATGATCGAGAAGATCGCGTTGCCGTGCTGGATCGCGGTGACGCGGCGGGTCGAATAGCTCTTGCCGTCGCGCAGGCGCTCGACCTGGTAGATGATCGGGATCTGCGGATCGCCCGGCAGGATGAAATAGCAATGCAGCGAATGCGGCAGCCGGCCCTCGACCGTGCGGCAGGCCGCAACCATCGCCTGCCCGATCACCTGGCCGCCGAACACCCGCTGCCAGCCCGTCTTCGGGCTGTTGCCGCGGAACAGATTCACCTCGAGCTGTTCGAGGTCGAGAATCGAGATCAGGTCGATCAGGCCTTTGGACATGATGGTGCTTTCGAAGCATCTCGTCATTCCCGGGCATCGCGACAGCGATGACCCCGGAATCCCGAGCCGATAACCTCTGGATTCCGGGTTCGCGCTTTTGCGCGCCCCGGAATGACGGAATGAGGCAGTTGCGCCCTTGTTTCACCGCACTGTTTCGCCCACCTCAAGTCTGCTAGCAAGGCCTGGAAAAGCCGAAGTGTGAACCAGGAATTTGGTATGCCGGTACAGGGTAGCATTGTCATTGGTGGCGGCGCGTTTGCCGGCCTCGCGCTGGCCCTGGCGCTGCGCCAGGGGCTCGGGCCCGAGATTCCCGTCATCGTCGCCGACCCCGCGCTCGCGACCCGTCCGAGCCGCGACCCGCGCGCGACCGCGATCGTGGCCGCCTGCCGCCGCCTGTTCGAGGCCATCGGCGCCTGGGACGCCGTCAGGGGCGAGGCGCAGCCGATCCTCGACATGGTCGTCACCGATTCAAAGCTGGAAGACGCCACCCGTCCGGTTTTTCTGAACTTTGCCGGCGATGTCGCGCCGGGCGAACCGTTTGCGCATATGGTCGAGAACCGCCGTTTGATCGACGCGCTGGTGGTGCGGGCCGAAGCCGAGGGCATCGATCTCCGCGCCACGACGGTCGCGTCTTATGACGCGCGCCCGGAAGGCGTCGACGTGACGCTTGGCGACGGCAGCGTGATTGCGGCAAGCCTGCTGGTCGCCGCCGATGGCGCGCGGTCGAAACTGCGCGAGCGCGCCGGTATCGTCACCCATGGCTGGGAGTACGATCAATCCGGCATCGTCGTCACCGTCGGCCATGAGCGCGATCACGACGGCCGCGCCGAGGAGCACTTCCTGCCCGCGGGTCCCTTCGCGATTCTGCCGCTCTCCGGAAAACGATCCTCGCTGGTGTGGACCGAGCGCCGCAGCGAGGCCGCGCGCATCATCGCGTTGAGCGACGAGGAGTTCCACGGCGAGCTCGAGCGCCGGTTCGGCCTGCATCTCGGCGAGGTCAAGGCGCTCGACAAGCCGCGTGCGTTCCCGCTGTCCTATTTCGTGGCGCGCTCCTTCATCGCCGAGCGTCTCGCGCTGGTCGGCGATTCCGCGCATGTCATCCATCCGATCGCGGGCCAGGGCCTCAACATGGGGCTGAAGGATGTCGCAGCACTGGCCGAAGTCGTGGTCGATGCCGCGCGGCTCGGCATGGATCTCGGCGGCGTCGACGTGCTCGAACGTTATCAGCGCTGGCGCCGCTTCGACACCATGGCGATGGGCGTTGCCACCAACTCGCTGAACTTCCTGTTCTCCAACCAGTCGACGCTGCTGCGCACGGTGCGCGACATCGGCCTCGGCCTCGTCGACCGCGCCCCGCCGCTGAAGAACCTCTTCATCCGCCAGGCCGCTGGTTTGACCGGTGAGATCCCGCGGTTGCTGAAAGGTGAGGCGTTGTAGCAATCGCGCAAGCTCTAACTCCTCATCCTGAGGAGCGCGCTTGCGCGCGTCTCGAAGGATGAAGGCCGAGGTGAGAGAGCCGGGCTTTCATGGTTCGAGACGGCGCTATCGCGCCTCCTCACCATGAGGGCCGCCTGATCAATCGATCTTGCGCGCCTCTTCCGGCAGCATGATCGGGATGCCGTCGCGGATCGGGTAGGCCAGCTTGGCGCTGCGCGAGATCAGCTCCTGCTTTGCGGAATCGAACTCCAGCGGACCCTTGGTCAGCGGGCAGACCAGGATCTCCAGCAATTTGGGATCGACGCTGGTTTCGGGGCGTTCGGTGGGCGCGTTCATTGGGGTCTCCGAAGATCGCTTGCCTCTAGCACAGAAAATCGCGGCCGCCCATTGCGCCACCAGAGCGTTTTCGAGCGAAGTGGGTACCGGCTCGCATAAAGAAAACGCGTCAAAACAAGAATCTAGGCAGAGACCATCCGCATGATCTCGTCGAGCAGGCCCTGGAGCCGTGCCGCCGGTACCGGCGTGCCCGACAAGGCAAAGCCCAGGAATGTCCAGTACAGGATCTGCGCGCGGGCCTGCGCCTTCGCCGGCTCAAGGCCCCGCATCGCAAGCAGCGTCTCGATATAGTCGATCCTGCGGCGGTCGATCGCGCGGACCGCGCCTTGCGCGGCCGTATCGAACGCCGCCCAGCTGCGCACGGCGCGCTCCAGGTCGAGCCGCGCGCCAAAGGATCTCCGCAGCAGCGCCTTCAGCGGCTCGTCGCCGGCGGCCTCGACGTCGGCGATGATCTGTTCGGCCGCGATCTCGCGCCAGCGCTTCAGGACTTCGGCGTGGAACGCGCCGAGATCGGCGAAATGCCAATAGAAGCTGCCGCGCGAGACGCCCATCGCCTTTGCGAGCCGATCGGCTTTCAGGGCCGTGAAGCCGTTCTTGGCCAGCGCCTTCAGGCCCTGTTTGATCCAGTCGTCGGCGGAGAGTTGTTCGGTCATGACCGGTTCCGGAAATTGGCCATACACTAGTGTATTGACAGGCGGCGGGCCAGCGCCTATCTCACTATACACAACTGTATGGACGAAGCTTCAGGGAGCTGTGCCGATGCGTGATCTCTTGCTCCAGTGCTCCGGCGTCGTGGCCATTGCCGTGGCCCTCATCCATGGTGTTCTCGGCGAGACCAAGGTCTTTGCCCGCGCCCGCATCGAGCCGGAACGGCTCCGCACCCTAATTCGCCTGGTCTGGCAGGCCTCGACCGTCGCCTGGATCGGTGGTGGTGTGCTCCTGATCGCGGCGCCCTGGATGGACTCGGAGCTGGCGCGCCGCTGGATCGTCATCACCATGGTCTGTGTGTTCGGTTTCTCGGCTGTCGCCAACGCGTGGGCCACGCGCGGCCGGCATTTCGGCTGGATGGCGCTCAGTGCCGTCGTTGCGATGGCGGTTGCCGGCTATTGAGGTGCCGCGCCCAGAATGCCGGCCGTCAAACCGTGAGGCGTAAGGCCGCAGCGGCCGCTCAAATGCCTGCTGCCTACGGAGCCAACTGATCTTTTCCGGATCGTTAGAATAACTCTAAAGCCATCCGCGTCCAAACCGGATTGACTTCATCATCGCCTTTGCTTCCCTCGCTCCCGCTTCGCGCCACGCGCGCACACGACAGAGGAGGAGACGTTCGTGAAGGTCATTCGTGTTGTTGCAATTGCACTGACGGTCGGCATGGGTATGAGCTCGGCGGCCATGGCCGACGGGTTCAAGGATTGCACCAAGCTCGACAAGGCGTCGTGGAAGCCGGCCGCCGAAGCCGAAGCCAAGGCCAAGGCGCTGGGTTACGAAGTGCGGCGCTCCAAGATCGAAGGCTCGTGCTATGAGGTCTACGGCGTCAAGGAAGGCAAGCTCTACGAGCTGTTCTACAGCCCGGAAGATCTTAGCCTGAAGAAGACGGTTGCCAAGTAAGGTTTCAAGCAAGGGCTTGAGCAAGGCTTGAGGATAGTCACGGCTTGATCGACGAAGCGGTGCCAGAAACGCGCGGGGCGTCCGACGGGACCCCCGCGGATCGAACGGCTTCGCGGACGGTCGCAGTCTGGGACCTCCCGCTACGCCTCTGGCACTGGGCCCTCGCGGTCAGCATCTTGGCCGCGTGGTTCACGCCCTCCGTCTACGATACCCTTCACCGCATCGTCGGCTATACGGTGCTCGGGCTTCTCGCCTTCCGCCTGGTCTGGGGTTTTTGGGGAAGCCGCTATTCGCGCTTCCGCATGGTCGGCGTCCGGCTTCGGGTCGCGCCACACTATCTCTGGAATCTACGCCGCGGCATGACCGGCCGCTATATCGGCCTCAATCCAGCCGGCACCTTGATGCTGGTAGCGCTGCTGCTGGCGATCGCCATCTCGGCCATCACGGGGGCGATGTCGGTGACCGTCACCTTCTTCGGCCTGTGGTGGGTCGAGGATACCCACGCGATTGCATCCGACGCCGTCATCGTGCTGGCCGTGGTACACGTGCTGGGCGTCGTGCTGATGGGGCTTCTCCAGCGCGAGAACCTGATCCGCGCGATGTTCACCGGACGCAAGCGCATCCGCCATCATCAATAGGGTTTTTGAGGCGGCGCTCTCTCCTTGTCATGGCCGGGCTTGTCCCGGCCATCCACGTTCTTTTGTGCCTCTCAGACGTGGATGCCCGGGTCATCGGCGAGCGAAGCGACGCCGTCCTTCGGACGGCTATGCCCGGGCATGACGGAGCGTGACGCGGCAGCGCGCCCCTCACTGCAATGGCGGATCGCCGCTGGTGCGCTTCTTGGCGAGATCCATCTCGGTCACCGCGATCAGGATTTCGGCGCGGGTCTTCAAATCCGGCGCCTCCAGCATGGCCTGCTTTTCCGCGGGGCCATAGGGCGACATCATCGCCAGCGCGTTGACGAGCGCTTCGTTAGGCGCGCTCTCGACGCCTTCCCAGTCGACCTTGAGATTGTTGGCCTTCAGGAAATCCGCCAGCACGGTCAGCAGCGCCTCGCGATCGACCTCGTCCTCGCCCATGCGCGCGGTGAAGTCGTCGACGAAGGTGAAGAAGTCCACCTTGCACTGGCGGTAGGCGGTCAGCACTTCGAGCTCCTTGACCACCTTGAAGCGCGAGACGCCGGTGAGCTCGAGGAGGTAGCGGCCGTCGCCGGATTCGGCGAGCTGGGTGATGCGGCCGACGCAGCCGACGCGGAACAGCGCCGGCCTGTCGGAATTCTTCGGCGAGTGCGCGATGTCGGGCTGGATCATGCCGATCAGGCGATGGCCGTCGCGCAAGGAATCGTCGACCATCGAAAGGTAACGCGGCTCGAAGATGTTGAGCGGCATCTGGCCGCGCGGGAGCAAGAGCGCGCCCGGCAGCGGAAATACCGGAATGATCTCCGGCAGGTCGGCGGGGCCGCGATATTCGATGTTGATCGGCATCTGGACCCCGCTAGACCGCTAGAGCATGATCCGGACCCGGAGGGCCGCGTTAGCGCAAAGTGTGAAGCGGCTTTCCGACAAGATCATGCTCCAACAATAACCCTTACGAAAACAGGATCGTCGACAAGCGCTTTCGTCCCTCGACGGTAGCATCATCCGTGCCACCCCACGCCTCGAAGAATTGCACGAGCTGCTTGCGGGCGCCGTCGTCGTTCCACTTGCGGTCGCGCTTGATGATCGCCAGCAACTGCTCGGTGGCCGCCGCCCGGTTGCCTTGCGCATTCAGCGCGGTCGCAAGGTCGAAGCGTGCCTGATGATCGAGCGGGTTTGCGGCGACTTTCTGTTCCAGCTCGGCCACCGGCCCCAGCTGCTCCGCCTGCTCGGCGAGATCGATCGCGGTCTGCACGGCCTTCACGGCGGGGTCGTTGCGCTTGGATTCCGGCACCATCGCCAGCGTCTGCTTGGCCTGCTCCATCGCGCCGGAGACGGCGTAGCATTTCGCGAGTCCGGCAAGGGCCGCGATGTTGGTCGAATCGTGCTGCAGCACCTCGGCATAGATCTGCGCCGCGGCGGCGGCGTCCCCCTCGGCGAGCACCGCCTCGGCCTCTTGCAGGATCTCGGCGATATTGGGCTCGCCCGGCGCCGTCACGCCCTTGGTCACCTTTTCGATGAAGGCGTTGACCTGGCTCTCCGGCACTGCGCCCATGAAGCCGTCGGCCGGCTGGCCGTTGACGAAGGCGATCACGGCCGGGATCGACTGGATGCCCATCTGGCCCGGGATCGCCGGATGCTGGTCGATGTTCATCTTGACCAGCTTGACCTTGCCCTTGGCCGCCTTGACCGCCTTTTCCAATACGGGCGTGAGCTGCTTGCAGGGGCCGCACCACTCCGCCCAGAAGTCGATCAGCACCGGCTGGCGCTTCGATTCCTCGATGACGTCCTTCACGAAGGTCTGGGTGGTGGTGTCCTTGATCAAATCGGCCGCGGCCGCGCCCGCCGCTCCGTTACCCTGGTCGATGATCGTCACGGGATCCCCTCGTCTGATGTCTGGAATGGCGGCTCTTTAGCACGTCGCCAAATCATATGCTTCGTTGTCGGCTCCTAGATTGGGCCGAATGGGCCGAATTTCAATCCATCAGGGCCGATTCGTCGCTTCCGGGACGTTTTCGGGCGATTTGGCCGCGTTCGGGGTCCATATGGCCCTTCAATTGCGAATCTATGCTGCCGGTAGCTGTTGCATTCGCCGTCCGCTTTTGGCATACGACAGCCGTTGCCGGCGCGTCATGCGACCGACACAGGATGCGGGTGTAGCTCAGTGGTAGAGCACGACCTTGCCAAGGTCGGGGTCGAGGGTTCGAGCCCCTTCGCCCGCTCCAATTTTTCCCAACGCATCCAGCCAAACCGGGTCGGGCCGTGGTTTTCCACGCCGCTGGCGGCTGTATTGGGTCTCAAATGACAATTCTGGTCACGGGCAGCGCGGGCCACCTTGGGGAGGCCGTTCTCCGTATGCTCCGGGGACGCAGTTTCCCCGCGCGTGGAATCGATCTGAAGCCATCGCCCTTCACCGATGCCGTCGGCTCGATCGTCGATCCCGATTTCGTGCGGCGCCAGATGGAGGGCGTCACCGCCGTGATCCACACCGCGACGCTGCACAAGCCGCATGTGGCGACCCACGGCAAGCAGGATTTTGTCGACACCAACGTCACCGGCACGCTCAATCTGCTCGAGGCGGCCCTAGCCGCTGGCGTGCGCAGCTTCGTCTTCACCAGCACCACCAGCGCATTCGGCTCGCAGCTTCGACCCGGAGCCGGACAGGCTGCGGTGTGGGTCACCGAGGATCTGGCGCCGGTGCCGAAGAACATCTACGGCACGACCAAGCTGATGGCCGAGACTCTGTGCGAGCTGTTCTTTCGCGAGCGCGGCCTGCCCGTCGTGATCTTGAGGACCTCGCGCTTCTTCCCTGAGGACGATGACGATCCCGCGATGCGCTCGGCTTACCCGCTGGACAACGCACAGGCCAACGAGCTGCTCTATAGACGGCTGGATATAGCGGACGCGGTGAGCGCCCATCTCCTCGGCGTCGAGCGCGCGCCGAAGATCGGTTTTGCCCGTTACATCATCTCCGCGACGAGCCCGTTCGAGCCCCGTCATCTCGCGGCGCTCGCGCGCGACGCGGCCGGTGTCGTGCGCGAGCTCTACCCGGATTGCGCGCAGCTCTATGCGGCGCGCGGATGGCGGCTATTCCCCGAGATCGACCGCGTCTATGTCAACGACCGTGCGCGGCACGAGCTGGGCTGGCGGCCCGAATTCGACTTCGCGCATGTCCTGAACAGCCTGCGCGATGGGACGGATTTTCGCAGCACGCTGGCACGCGAGATCGGGTCGAAAGGCTATCACGACACGGTATTCGACGACGGACCCTATCCCGTCGCCTCGTAATCGCCGTCTTTGCCGTTTTGCTCGACGCATCAAATGTCTGCCCGGCGTCACCGGGAGCAGACCGGGGTGAGCCGTTCTACTGTGCATGGGGTTGTTTTCGCAATTTTGTGCGACCGCTCTTCCTGCTGCCTGCAAATCAGTCACGCACCATTTTTTGATTCCGCGTTGCAGCGAGACCGTGATCGTCGCCGTGCAAATCTTCGTGGCGTTCAGTCTCAATTTCTATTGAGTCTGACTGCAGTGCTCCCGACGCGCTTCTCACCGTCCGCAGATGTGCTAACCTTTTTGCGTCTGTCGTCCTGACAGACTCCGAACTTCGCCTCTCGACTAGCAAAACAAAATAACGTGCAGCCCTGACGGCTGCCTTAGGGGAGTGACGTGATGAAATTCCATCAATCCGTCTTTCAATCCGTCCTGGCGCTTGCAGCGGTTGCCCTTCTCGCGGGGACAAGCGCAGTCAGCGCGCAACAGCAGGACAAGAACCGCCAGCTGAAGAAATACGAATCCGGCACCAAGGAGTTCTGGACCCATCCGCCGGACGACTGGTTCCTCGGCGACGAGACCGAGGCGCAGAAGGGCCTCGCGCCGCCATCAGGCCCGCCGACCGGCGCGTCGGAGGCCGAGCTCGCCGCGATGATGAAGAAGATCAAGCTGCCGGCCGGCTTCAAGATCGAAGTCTATGCGCCCGGCGTTCTCGCCGCGCGGCAGATGGCCTGGGGTGACAAGGGCACGCTGTTCGTTGGCTCGTTCGGCCTCGGCAACGTCTATGCCATCAAGGACAACAACGGAAAGAAAGAGGTCAAGACCATCCTGAAGGGGCTGAACATGCCCACCGGTCTCGCCTTTAGGGATGGCGCGCTCTACGTCATCGCGGTCGACAAGCTGATCCGTTACGACAACGCCGAAGCCAATCTCGACAAGCTCGGCGACGGCAAGGTCGTCTATGACGACATGCCCTCCTATGCCGCGCATGGCTGGAAGTACATCGCGGTCGACAAGGAAGGCTGGTTCTACCTGCCGTTCGGACCGCCCTTCAACGTCGGCGTGCCCCCGACTAGTGTCTCGCAGATCCGCCGCGTCGATCCCAAGACCGGCAACGCCGAGATCTACGCGCTCGGCGTTCGCAACTCGGTCGGCGGGGACGTCGATCCGCGCACCGGCAAATACTGGTTCACCGAGAACGCGCGCGACTGGATCAGCGACGATCTGCCCTCAGACAAGCTGAACATGATCTCGAAGATCGGCGAGCATTTCGGCTATCCCTACTGCCACCAGGGCGACCTGCTGGATACGAAGTTCGCGATGGGTCACAAGTGCTCCGAGTTCACGCCGCCCGTGCTGAACCTCGGCGCGCATGTCGCTCCGCTCGGTATGAAGTTCTATACCGGCGATCAATTCCCCGCCGAGTACAAGAATAACATCCTGATCGCCGAGCATGGCTCCTGGAATCGTCACAAGTACCAGGGCGGCAATATCACGCGCGTGATCGTCGGCCCCGACGGCAAGAACGCCAAGAAGGAGGTGTTCGCCTCCGGCTGGATCGAGGGCGACCAGGGCTATCTCGGCCGTCCCAACGACATCATCCTCGCCAAGGATGGCTCGATCCTCGTCGCCGACGACTGGGCCGGCGCGATCTATCGCATCAGCTACAGCAAGAAGTAGCGTAGGACGACACGAGGCTGCGACCGGATGACGGTCGCAGCCTCGTTTGTTTGTGACAGGCTTGCAGCGGAACGCGTTCGTCATGCCCGGACTTGATCCGGGCATCCATCAAACGAGAAACCTCTTTGCAAACAGGATGGATTGCCGGGCCTACGCCAAGCAGGCGGGTCAAGCCCGGCAATGACAGTCGGAGAAATCAACCATGCGAGCCGTTCGGTTTGGAATTCTGTCTGTGACGCTTTCGCTAGCAGCACTTGCATTCGTCCGAGCCGAGGCGGCCGATAATGCCGCGATCCAGGAGAAGGCCGCCGTCTGCTCCGGCTGTCACGGCGAGAACGGCATTTCGCAGACGGAGAACATCCCCTCGCTGGCCGGCCAGCCCGATCAATTCATCCAGTGGCAGCTCGTGTTCTTCCGCGCCGGCTCGCGCAAGAACGACCAGATGCAGCCGATCGCCGAGGAGATCACCAACGAGGACATCCGCAATTTCGGCGCCTATTTCGCGCAGATGACGCCGCCGAAGGCCGCGGAAGACGGGGATCCGGACCTGTCGAAAAAAGGCGCGCAAGTCGCCGTCGGCCGCCGCTGCGCCTCGTGCCATACGGATAGCTTCGCCGGCACCAAGGCGGTTGCGCGGCTCGCCGGCCAGCGCGAGGAATACCTCGTCAAGGCGCTGCACGACTACAAGAGCAGCCAGCGCGTCGGCGGCGGTGGTGCTGCGATGGCCGATGTCGCCTATCACATGAGCGATGAGGAAATCACCGCCGTCTCGCACTATCTCGCGTATTTCAAGTAACGCGGAGCTTGGAGCTACCCCGCCCGCTGCCTCTCATACGCCTTCAGATGCGTATACGCGATGCGCAGCTTCGGCACCGGCACCTTGGCGGCGTCGGCGCGCGCGATGAGATCGCCGACGACGTGATCGGCCTCGACCGGCAGGCCCGCCTTGATGTCGCGGAACATGGATGCCGTCATCGGCGATCCCTCGGTGGTGAGGTTGCCCTTCACGCGCTCGAAGAACGGGCCGCCCGGCGTGTAGCCCGACGCGGTGGCGATCGCGCTGGTCTCGTCCAGCATGCCGAGCAAAAAGTCCCTGCCGCCGGGGGCCGCGAGGATGTTGCCGACAGAGGTGCGCATCAGGCTGGTGCTTGCGGCGAGCGAAGACAGGAACACCCACTTCTCCCACATGTCCTGCATGATGTTCTGGCTGGCGGCGGCGCCATTGATGCCGCTCTTGAAGGCCTCGTCGATCGCCTTGACCCGGTCCGAGAGCTTGCCGTCGCGCTCGCCGTAACTGAGCGACTGCATCGGCTGGAGCTGCACCACTTCGCGCTTCTCGTTCAGGGTCGCCGCGATGGCGCAGAGGCCGCCGAGCACGCGCTCCTTGCCGAATTTTTCGTCGAGCGTGTCGAGATGCTTCATGCCGTTGAGCATGGGGATGATCGCCGTATCAGGCCCGACCGCGGCCGCGAACGAGTTGATGGCGTCGTCGAGGTCGAACGCCTTGCAGCTCAAGAGCACGACGTCGAACTTTTCCTTGAGCGCGTCGGCCTGAACGGTCGGCGGATTCTTCAGCGTCACGTCGCCGTTCGGGCTCTTGATGACGAGGCCGGCGCTCGCGAGCTCGCTGGCGCGCCGCGGCCGGACCAGGAAGGTGACGTCGCGGCCGGCCTGTAACAGCCTGCCACCAAAATAGCCGCCGATGGCGCCGGCGCCGACCACGAGGATACGCATGGGAGAACTCCGTTTTATTCCTGGCTTTATACTTGGCTTTATTTTTGGCGGATGGCGAACAGGAAGTAGCGAATAGCAGGCGCGATTTCCACTCGCTATTCGCTAGGCGCCATTCGCGCGCTTCACTTTCCCGACACCATCTCCTCGACCTCGCGCAGCTGCTCCTTGCCGAAGAACATCTCGTTACCGACGAAGAAGGTCGGCGAGCCGAACGCACCGCGGGCAACGGCGTCCTCGGTGTTCTTGATCAGCTTGCCCTTGACCTCTGGCTCCTGGGCACGCGCGAACAGTTTTTGGGCATCGAGGCCGGAGGACGCCAGCGCCTTCGCCGCGACTTCCGGGTCGTCCATCTTCTTCGGCTCGCGCCACATGTGGTGGAAGGCGGCCTCGACATACTTTTCGAACACGCCCTCCGCCTGTGCCGCGATCGCCGTGCGCATCAGGTTCAGCGTGTTGACCGGGAAGAACGGATTCATGACATAGGGCTGGACCTTGAAGCGCTTGACGAAGCGCTCGGTCTCGACCGCCTGGAATTCGCGCTTGTTCTTGATGCCGGCGAGCGTCTCGGCCGGCGACTTGTTGTTGGTCGACTTGAAGATGCCGCCGAGCAGGATCGGCACGTACTCGAATTTGACGCCGATGCGCTGCTCGATCGCCGGGATCGCGAGATGACTGAGATAGGCGTTCGGGCTGCCGAAATCGAACAGGAATTGCGGGGCTGTGCGGGTCAAAATCGTTCTCCCTGACCTGGCTTTTGATCTGGCTTTTCATCCATTGTGGCGCAGGGCGCGCCACGGGTCCACCGTTTAATGATGGCCATAATATCTTGATGATCCGGTCAGATCAGACGCTGGATCGCGCGCCTGCGCCACACCGTGAGGTAATAGCCCATCTGCAAAACGAACATGGCGCAGAACACGATCGGATAGGCGGCCCACACACCTTTCAGGCCGATCGTGCGGCTCAGGATCACAGCGGCCGGCAGCTCGATTGCGACAATGGCGAAGATCGAGAGCAGCATTGGCGTCAAGGCGACGCCGGCCGCGCGCATGGCTCCGGAAAACACGGTGGCCAAGCCGAACGGCACCGAGCTCCACAGTGCGATGTGAAGCAGTCCCCCGGCGAGGTCGAGTACGGCACTGTCGGTGATGAAGAGGCCGAGCACGGCCCGCGGCGCCAGATAGATCAGCCCCACCAGCCCGCCGGTCAGGACAATGTTGAACAGGAGGCCGGTGCGCACGATGCCATCGAGCAGCGCCCTGTTGCCGCCGCCGATGGCCTGCGCGCCGAGGATCGAGACCGCGATCGAAATCGACATTGCCGTGAACTGCGTGTAGCCCATCACCTGGTTGACTGCGCCATACGCGGCGGTGGCATCCGATCCAAAGCCATTGACGAGCCCGAGCAGCACCAGCTCGGCGACTGCCATCACCACCATGCCGACCGCGCTCGGCAGTCCGATGCCGAGGATCTTTCCGAGCACGGCACGATTGAGCCGCAGATGACGCAGCAGCGCGGCATCCGGTGCCAGTGCATGCTTCGTCCGCAGCAGATAGACGGCCAGTGCGATGAGTGTCAGTGCGTTGGAAATCGCTGCCGCCCAGGCCGGACTGGTGATTCCGGCGGCAGGTATCCCGAACGCGCCGCGGATCAGCATCGGCGTCAGGATCAGTCCGATGGTGGTCGACAAGGCCAACGCCAGCAGCGGCGTCACGGCATCACCGACGCCGCGGATCATCGCCGTCATCAGCAGGAAGACGAAGCCGAGCGGCATGGTGAGCAGCATGATGCGCGCATAGGCACTCGCCTGGTCGAGGATGTCCGGAGGCGTCGCGAGCATCGTCATTAATTGCCGGCTGAAGAAGCCGCCGACCAATGCAACCGAAAGCGAGAGCAGCAGGCCGATCGCGAGCGTCGTGCCGACGACGATCCTGATCCTGCCATGCTCGCCAGCGCCAAAGGCCTGGCCGATCAGCACAGTGGCGCCGGTGCTCAGGCCCATGACGAAGGCGAACAGGAAGAACATCACCGGGAAGAACGCCGACACCGCTGCGAGCGCGTCGACGCCGATCATCTGGCCGAGATAGACGTTGCTGACGGTCCCGAACAGCGATTGCAGCGCGTTGCTCAGCACCAGCGGCGCGAGGAAGCGGAGGAATGTCGTCCAGAGCGGCTTTGGCGCGGACATGGATAGGCCTTTCATCGGGGCGTGCGAAGCCGTTGCCGCGCGATGCGCGCGCGGCTCGGCCGTCGATGGGGTGAGAGAAAGTGCTGCGCCTAAGCGCGGTCGCTGTAGGCGAGCTTGACGATGTGGTCGCGGACGTCGACCGGCCAGTCGGCGATCAGTCCGGTGAAGCGCCGCCGGTCGTCCGCGAACAGGGCGCGCGACGCTTCTTCGAACTGCGGCAGATTACCCGCCATGGTCAACATGAAGTGATAGGCCGCATCGCGCGCCTGCCGCTCGCGGTCCTTGTCGCCGCTTACGCGTCTTGCCTCGTCGACGAGCTTTCGCAGCGCGACCGAGGCGCCGCCCGGCTGGGCTCCGAGCCACTCCCAGTGCCGCGGCAGCAGCGTCACCTCGCGCGCGACCACGCCGAGCTTCGGCCGGCCGCGCCCGCGCGGCTCGCTCGGTGGCGCGGACTCCTCGACCGGTGGCGGGACAAGCTTTGCCACCCGCGCCAGCACCTCGCGATCCCCGCCGCGCAGATCGAAGTCGATCGGTCGGCCCGTGCTGTCCTCGAAGATGATGATGGGCTCGTCCGGCGGTGGCGTGATCCGCTTGACGACCAGCGCGATCTCTCCCGCTGGCCCGGACGCCAGGCGGCGATGGCCCTGGAACGCAGTGAAAGTCCGTTGCATTGAAATCATTGCCATATTGATGACGTTGGCCTTTTAATATCCGGGTAAATTGCTGACGTCAATATACCCGGGTGAAATTATCCGTCTGGATGGCTCGACATTGTGTTCCCGGGCTGGCACGAACGGCGCGGCCGACCGACCACGCCTAGCCTGGGGACCTCAACGATGCTGACCGTTCACCACCTCAACAATTCCCGCTCGCAGCGGGTGCTGTGGCTGCTCGAGGAGTTGGGCGTGCCCTACGAGATCGTGCGCTATCAGCGCCAGCCGGATATGCGCGCGCCGAAGGAGCTGCGCGCCATCCATCCGCTCGGCAAGTCGCCCGTCATCACCGACAACGGCAACACCATCGCCGAGTCAGGCGCGATCATCGAATATCTCATTGCGACCTACGGCAACGGCCGGCTGATTCCGCCGCCGAACACGCCGGAGCGGCTGCGCTTCACTTATTGGCTGCACTATGCGGAGGGCTCGGCGATGCAGCCGCTGCTGCTCAAGCTGCTGTTCACGCTGATGCCGAAGCGCGCACCCGCGCTGCTTCGCCCACTGGTGCGCAAGGTCTCGAACCAGGCGCTCACCGCGCTGGTCAATCCGCAGCTCAAGCAGCACATGGATTATTGGGAAGGCGAGCTCGGCAAGAGCGAGTGGTTCGCCGGCAGCGAGTTCACCGCCGCCGATATCCAGATGAGCTTCCCGCTCGAAGCCGCGCAAGCGCGTGGCGGGCTCGAGCTCGGCCATCCAAAGGCGATGGCATTCCTGGAGCGCATCCACGCGCGGTCGGCCTACGCCAGAGCGCTGGAAAAGGGCGGGCCGTACCAGGTGGGACGGTAAGGTTCCTCACCGCCCCGGGGTGATAACGCCGGACTAGTCCGCGTGCAGCACGCGCCCGCGCGTCTCCGGCAGCGCGAAGGCGGCAATGAAGAACAGCACGTAAGCCACCACCGCGAACATCGCGATCGCATTTGCGAGCGACGTCGTCGCCGAGAGCGCGCCGACCAGGAACGGAAACAGCGCGCCGATGCCGCGGCCGAAATTGTAGCAGAAGCCCTGGCCGGAGCCGCGCAGCCGCGTCGGATAGAGCTCGGTCAGGAACGCGCCGATCCCTGAGAAATAGCCCGAGGCGAAGAAGCCCAGCGGGAAGCCGAGCACCCACAGGATCTCGTTGGTGAGCGGCAGCTGCGTGTAGAGCAGCACCACGGCCATGGCGCCGATCGAGAAGATCAGGAACAGATTGCGCCTGCCGATGCGATCCGCGAGCCAGGCCCCGACGAGATAGCCGATGAAAGAGCCGATGATCAGCGTCGAGAGATAGCCGGTCGAACCGACGATCGACAGATGCCGCTCCTTGGTCAGGAACTGCGGCACCCAGAAGGTGACGGCGTAGTAGCCGCCCTGGCAGCCCGTCGCCATCAGCGAGGCCAGGATCGTGGTCTTCAGGATCGGGCCGGAGAAGATTTCCCAGAGCGCCGGACGATCGCCGCTCGCGGCCTGTTTTGCGCGGGCCTCGGCCGCGATCTCCGGCTCGGTGACGGAGCGGCGGATGTAGAACACCAGCAGCGCCGGCAGTGCGCCGATCACGAACATCCAGCGCCACGCCGTCTCCGGCGGCAAAGCCGAGAACAGGATTGCCTGCGACAGCACGGCGAGACCCCAGCCGACCGCCCAGCCCGACTGCACCGAACCGACTGCGCGTCCGCGATATTGCGGCCGGATCGCCTCGCCCATCAGCACGGCGCCCGCCGCCCACTCGCCGCCGAAGCCGAGGCCGAGCACGGCGCGTGCGATCAGGAGCTGGTCGAAATTCTGCACGACCGCGCAGACCAGCGAGAAGAACGAGAACCAGATGATGGTGATCTGGAGCGTCCTGACACGTCCGATATGATCGGAGAGATAGCCGCCGAGCCAGCCGCCGATTGCGGAGGCCAGCAGTGTCACGGTGCCGGCGAGTCCGGCCGAGGCCGCATCGACCTTCCACAGCGCGATGATGGTGCCGATCACCAGCGGATAGATCATGAAGTCCATGCCGTCGAGCGCCCAGCCCGCGGCGCAGGCCCAGAACGTCCGCCGCTCCGGCGCGTTCATGTCGCGATAGAAGGCGAGAAGGCTGGTGTCTTCGATCTCCGCGCGCTCAATGCGCTGGGTCGGATCGGCTGTGCTCATGTGCGTTTCCCCGGCGGTTCCTTAAAGCTGCGCGGTGGTAGCACGCAGGGCAGCCCGCGCAAGCAGGCGCGCGCTGCCGTGCCATGCAACGGCGAGACTACTGTCCCGCGGCTTCCGCGCCGCGGGTACGCGGATCCGGCGCGCCGAGTGGACCGTTCGGCGTCACCAGAATCGAATTGGCCGAGGTCTGTCCCATCGGCTCGACGATGAGGTGATCCATCGCCTTCAGCTCGAACAGCACATCGCCGGGAAAGCCGCTCTCGATACGCACCTCGTCCGGCAGCCATTGGTGATGCAGCCGCGGCGCAGCGACGGCGGCGGCCACATCCATCTTGTAGTCGAGCACGTTGACGATGACCTGGAGCACGGTCGAGATGATGCGGCTGCCGCCGGGCGAGCCCGTCACCAGCACCGGCTTGCCGTCCTTGAGCACGATGGTCGGGGACATCGAGGACAACGGCCGCTT
Source organism: Bradyrhizobium sp. MI1.7 (assembly GCF_055811795.1). Taxonomy (NCBI): domain Bacteria; kingdom Pseudomonadati; phylum Pseudomonadota; class Alphaproteobacteria; order Hyphomicrobiales; family Nitrobacteraceae; genus Bradyrhizobium; species Bradyrhizobium sp. MI1.7. Next base: position 89,105 of record NZ_JBVVPO010000021.1, on the reverse strand, counting down.
GCCGGGTCCGGGCAGATTGGGCTCGAAACCGACGAGGCCGTAGGCGTTGGAAGCGCCGACCGCGGCGGTGAAATCGTCGAGCTCGTTGTTGAGCAGCACGCCGGTTCCGTCGGCAACCAGGCCGACGCCATAGCTGAAATTCAGCGTGGTGGTGTTGCTGACGGCATTGCCGCCGGCGTCGACGACGGAAAAGTGCGTGGTGTTGGTGCCCTCGCGCGGCGCGGGAGGGGCGGAGACGAGCTGCTTCGACGGCGTGGCGCGCTCCGTGGAGATGCCGGCGCGCAGCTTGGCGGCGTAGTCCTTTGCAGTGAGCGTGTCGATCGGCGCATTGACGAAGGCGGGATCGCCGAGATAGCGCGCACGATCCGCATAGGCGCGCTTCATGGCTTCGATCAGCAGATGCAGCGAGGCCGGCGACCCCTGTTTCAGATCGGCCAGCTGAAAGCCCTCGAGGATGTTGAGCGTCTCCACCAGCACCACGCCGCCGGAGGAAGGCAGCGGCATCGAGACAATGTCGTAGCCGCGATAGGTGCCGTGCGCCGGGGCACGGATCATCGCCTGATAGGATTTCAGATCGGCCGGCGTCATGATGCCGCCGGCGTCAGTCACGGCCTTGGCGAGCTTGTCCGCGACCGGTCCCTCATAGAAGCCGCGCGGCCCCTGTGCGGCGACGGCCGACAGCGTTTCGGCGAGATCGCTCTGCACCAGCCTGTCGCCTTCGCCGAGCGGTGTGCCGTCGGGGCGCGAGAAGATCCTGGCCGACGACGGCCAGCGCGCCAGCCGCCGGTGCCAACCCGGCAGCGTGTCGGCAAGGTCGTCGGTGACGACAAAACCGTCGCGGGCGAGCCCAATCGCGGGCTCGAGCAGCTGTGCCAGCGTGAACCGGCCCGAGCCGTATTTTTCCAAGGCCAGCACAAGACCTGCGACGGTGCCGGGCACGCCGACGCCGAGCGCGGAATCCCGCGACTTCGCGGCATCGGGCTTGCCGTCAGCGCCGAGGAATATCTGCGGGGTGGTCGCAGCCGGCGCGGTCTCGCGATAGTCGATCGTGATGTCCTCGTTGCGCTCGGCCGAATGGATCACCATGAATCCGCCGCCGCCGATATTGCCGGCGCGCGGATACGTTACGGCCATCGCAAAGCCGGTGGCGACCGCGGCATCGACCGCGTTGCCGCCGCGGCGCAGGATGTCGGCGCCGACTTGCGCCGATATCTTTTCCTGCGCCACCACCATGCCGTGCTCGGACGGAACGGCGTGCACCGTGTCGAGCGCGGGTGGGACATAGGCTCGCCGCGCATCCTGTGCGGTGGCAGACGAAAAACCAAACGCCAGAGTGGCAATGAAGGCGAAAAATGTCCGCCGTGTCGGATATGACGACATCATCAAGCTTCCGTCGCGGCCTCAGGCCAGTTCCCACGCGTCGCTTCAATGCTATACGCTTTGCCCCAACAGAGGCAAAACTGTTCGTGATGGGGACTGGAATATGACGACGATCGCCTCGGATGCGCGCTTGGCCGGCGCGCAGCGGACCTATCCGCCGCGCGCCGCTGTTATCAGCTGGATCTTCTTCGATTGGGCCGCGCAGCCTTATTTCACGCTGATCACGACCTTTGTTTTCGCACCCTATTTCGCCACCAGCATTGCGCCAGATGCCGCCACCGGCCAGTCGTTGTGGGGCTTTGCGATGGCGGCCGCAGGCCTCGCGATCGCGCTGATGTCGCCGGTGCTCGGCGCCATTGCCGATGCCTCGGGCCGCAGGAAGCCGTGGATCGCGGGATTCGGTACACTGCTGGTGCTGGCGGCCTGCACGCTGTGGATCGGCAAGCCCGGCGATCCCACCATCATTGCGCCGCTGCTCACCGCGGTCGCGCTCGCTAGCGTCGGCGCGGAATTCGCCACCGTCTTCAACAACGCGATGATGCCGACCCTGGTGCCGCCTGAGCGGATCGGCCGGCTCTCCGGCACCGGCTGGGCCACGGGTTACATCGGCGGCATCGTCAGCCTCGTCATCGTGCTCGGCTTCCTCGCCGCCAATCCCGAGACCGGCCGCACGTTGCTCGGCTTCAAGCCGCTGTTCGGGCTCGATCCGGTCAGCCATCAGGGCGACCGCATCGTGGGACCGCTGACCGGGCTGTGGTTCATCATCTTCGTGACGCCATTGTTCCTGTTCACGCCGGATTATCCGGCGAAGCATCCGGTGCGCGAGGCGCTGCGCGAGGGATTGTCGGATCTCAAGCAATCGATTAAGGGCCTGCCGCAGCGGAAATCGCTCGCGGCATTCCTGCTCGCCAACATGATCTACACCGACGGCCTGGTGTCGCTGTTCGCGTTCGGCGGCATCTATGCCGCCGGCACCTTCGGCTGGCACACGATCCAGATCGGCACCTTCGGCATCATGCTCGCGATTGCCGGCGCCCTTGGCGCATGGCTTGGTGGCAAGCTCGACGATGGTCTCGGGCCGAAGCGCGTCATCGCAGGCAGCCTGCTTGTTCTGTTGCTGGCGGTGGCGGCGATTCTTCTGGTCGACAAGGACAGCGTCCTGTTCGTCAAGGTTGCGCCGCCTCTTCCGGGCGCGCCCCTGTTCTCGAGCGCGGCCGAGCGCGCTTATCTCGTTTTGGGTTGTCTCATCGGCGCTGCCGGCGGCCCGCTTCAAGCCGCCTCGCGCACGCTGCTGATCCGTCTCGCGCCGAAGGATCGCATCGCGCAGTATTTCGGCCTGTTCGCGCTGACGGGGAAGGTAACGTCCTTCATCGGCCCGCTGCTGATCGGCATGATCACCGCGGTGACGGCGAGCCAGAAGGCCGGCATGGCCGTGCTGGTGGTGTTTTTCGTCGCGGGGCTGGGGTTGTTGATGCGGGTGCGAGATTAGTGGCGTAGCCCGGATGGAGCGAAGCGCAATCCGGGGCCGCTGTTGCTGAGACGTGAGACCCGGATTTCGCTACGCTCCATCCGGGCTACGCAAATCGCGTTAGTGCCGGAAGTGCCGCGTGCCCGTGAACACCATGGCGATGCCGTGCTCGTCGGCGGCCTTGATCACCTCGTCGTCGCGCATGGAGCCGCCGGGCTGCACCACGGCGGTGGCGCCGGCCTCGATGCAGGCGAGCATGCCGTCGGCGAACGGGAAGAACGCATCCGACGCCACCACCGAGCCCTTGGTGAGCGGCTCTGCGAGCTTGAGCTCATTCGCCGCGTCCTGCGCCTTGCGCGCCGCGATCCGCGCCGAATCCACCCGGCTCATCTGGCCCGCGCCGATGCCGACGGTGGCGAGATCCTTGGCGTAGATGATGGTGTTGGACTTGACGTGCTTTGCGACCCGGAACGCGAATTTCAGATCGCGCATCTCGGCGTCGGTGGGCGCACGTTTGGTCACGACCTTGAAGGTCATGTCGTCGACCACCGCGTTGTCGCGGCTTTGCACGAGGAGGCCGCCGGCCACCGTCTTGGCGGTGAGGCCAGGCGCGCGCGGATCGGGCAGGCTGCCGGCGAGCAGCAGGCGCAGATTCTTGCGCGCGCCGATGATCGCGATCGCCTCCTCGCTGGCGTCGGGCGCGATGATCACCTCGGTGAAGATCTTTGTGATCTCGCGCGCGGTCTCGGCGTCGAGCGCGCGGTTCATCGCGATGATGCCGCCGAACGCCGAAGTGGAATCGCATGCAAGCGCCTTGCGATAGGCGCTGACGAGATCGGAGCCTTCGGCCACGCCGCACGGATTGGCGTGCTTGACGATGACGCAGGCCGCGGTGCGCTTGGCGTCGAACTCGCCGATGCACTCGTAGGCCGCATCGGTGTCGTTGATGTTGTTGTAGGAGAGCTCCTTGCCCTGGAGCTGGCGCGCGGTCGAGACGCCCGGCCGCTTGTCGGGCGTCGCATAGAACGCCGCGGTCTGGTGCGGGTTCTCGCCATAGCGCAGCGACTGGATCAGTCTGCCGCCGAAGGCGCGGAAATCGGGCGCGTCGATCTCGAGCTGGCGGTTGAACCAGTTCGAGATCGCGGCGTCATAAGCTCCGGTGCGCGCATAGGCCTTTGCGGCAAGCCGCCGGCGCAGTTTCAACGTCGTCGATCCGTTGTTGGCGGCGAGCTCGTCGAGCACGGCCTTGTAGTCCTCGGCCTCGACCACGACGGCGACGTCGTCATGGTTCTTCGCCGCGGCGCGGATCATCGCGGGGCCGCCGATGTCGATGTTCTCGATGCAATCCTCGAAGCCCGCGCCTTTGTCGACGGTCGCTTCGAACGGATACAGGTTGACGACCAGGAGATCGATCGGCGCGATGCCGTGCGCCTTCATCGCCTCCGCATGTTCCTTGTTGTCGCGGATCGCGAGCAGGCCGCCATGCACCTTCGGATGCAGCGTCTTGACGCGGCCGTCCATCATCTCGGGGAAGCCGGTGAGGTCGGAAACGTCCTTCACCTTGAGGCCGGCCGCGGCGATCGCCTTGGCGGTGCCGCCGGTCGAGACCAGCTCGACATCGTGCGCGGCAAGCGCCTTTGCGAACTCGATCAGGCCGGTCTTGTCGGAGACGGAGAGAAGAGCACGGGTGACGCGGCGGGGATGGTCAGTCATGAGCAAGATCCTCTGTCTTAAGGAGTGTCTATGCCCAGGCGCGCGGCTTCTATATCTCGCGCTTCCCGATGGTGCTCCATCCAAGGTCGCCAGTCGCGCGAGCGAGGGCTCGATAGCAGCTTTCGGCCGTTTTCACAACGATGAGATGGGGCCGAATCGTGCGCGTTTACAGCGGAAGTTCCGGCTCGCGCCGGGCGTTGCGGCGGGCATTGGTGACCGCAGGCGATGCAGTGGAGCGGACGAAGCTCCAGCGGATCGACGGCGCCTGCCGCGCATCCTGCCGGATCACGATCTGCGCGGTGCGGCGCGGGCCGTCATTGCCGGCCAGGAACACGCTGTCCTCGAGGTCGACCTTGTCGTCGAGCGCCTCGAAGGTCCAGACGTCGCGGTTCGGCAGCACCAGCATGACGCCACGGGCATCCGACAGCCGGCTCGCCTTCACCGCCGGATGCAGATGGAAGCGCAGCGCGAAATCGGCATCCGCGCCCTTGAAGCGTCCGCCCTGCGGCGGCGACAGCGTGTCCTCGCCGTCGATGCGTGCGCCGTCATTGGCGATCATCAGCACACGGCGATGGATCGCGCCGAACTTCGCGAGATAGCCGTCATGCGAGGTCGTGAGCAGCGTGCCGTTCTGAACGGTCTCGCGATAGCTCTCGACCTCGACGGGGCCGCTGGTGACGGGTGAACCGTGCAGGAGGCGCTTCATCGCCGACATCTCGACGAACTGGCATGAGGACGTCTCGTGATAGGTCAGCGTCGAATGCGCCGCGGTGCCGCGTGCGAACGGCCGCCAATTGTCGCGGCCCGTGGTCGGCATGCCGCAATTGGTGACGATGCGGCTGATGCCGGAAGACAATTCGAACGACAGGCAGCCGGCATGGGCGTCGTGGCTGACGCCGGCCGGCGGCGGCGGACCGGTGTCGATGATCAGCGTGGTCTGGCCGGCGTCGAGGCGCTGGAAGCCGGTATGCGGCATGTTCGCCATCGGCGCGCCGTGGGTGTCGTCATAGGCGAGCAGCGTGGCGAGCAGGTCCGAGGGCGTCGCGCTCATGCCGTTGAACAGCGCGAAATTGCCGTCGCCGTGCCGGAAGAAGCGCAGCATCGGCATCATGCGGTCGATCGCGTTGAGCAGCGCCGGCGGCGGCGCGATGTTGCGCGCGGCAAAGGTCTGCCGCAGCGGCAACAGGTCGATCAGGAGCTCGATCAGCGCGCCCGGATTGCGGGAGATGTGGCCGCCGTCGGGCAGGATCTGCCGCTGCAACTCGTCCGAGAGCTTTTTCGAGGCACTGCGGATCTGTCCCGCCTGGTTGGCAAGGCACAGCGCCGCGTAGCACAGTGCGATCAGCACCTGGAGCTTCGGCACCCCGTCGGGCATGTTGACCATGGTGTAGCGCAGGAGGCGGATCTCCCGCGCCAGCGCCCGCAGATAGCGGCGGTAGAATTTGTTGTCGGTGTCGTTGAGCACCAGCGGCGCCTGCGACAGCAGCGAGATCACACGCCGCGCCAGCACGTCGGCACGCCGCGCGACGGCGCGGCGCTTGTTGGCGGGGTTGGCGATCCAGTCCTCGACCAGCGCGCGCGCATTGGCGCGCGTCAGCGCGGTGTCGGCGGCGCGCAGATGGCGCAGCCAGCCGAAGCCGAGCAGCGCGACCTCCCAGTCTTCCGACGGCGGTTCGAGATCGAAGATCGAGCGGCCGTGGCAATTGACGATCTTGCCGGCGAAGACGAAGCGGCCGGCATAGATCTCAGCGGCGCGGGTCGCATCCGCGGTGCGCAGGTCATGCGGCGCGATGATCAGCCGGTCGGTACGGCCGGGCCAGACCCGCGATAGCGCAACGGAACCGCCGCTCGCGCGCGCGAGCATGTTCCGCGCGAAGCGGTTCATCACCAGCGTCGAGATACGTCTGCGTTGAGCGACCGACACGCCTTGCCTTGAAGGGGGAGAGGATGAACGACGAATCCTTCTTAATCCCAAAATCGGACGTCTGACACCACCTTGAAGCGTCGCGAATCAGCGCTGGCGCAAAAACCGGTGCAAAATCAGGATTTAACGAGCCGGGCTGCGTAGAAACCGTCGAGCCCGCCGAGCTTGGGATCGGCGTTCGGCAGGTGGCTGGGCAGCGTGCGCAGGTCGCCTTCCGTGGTGATGATCTCGCTGAGCCCCGAGACCTCGGAAGCTTCGATCGGCACGCGGCGCAGGCCGCCCTCCGTGGCCAGCAGCGCCGCGATCGCCTGCTCGCCCTCTTCGGGTTCCAGCGAACAGGTGCAGTAGACCAGCGTCCCGCCCGGCTTGAGCAGCGAGACGGATTTCTTCAGCAGCCGCTGCTGGAGCGCGGTCAGGGCGGCGACGTCGGATTCCTGCCGGAGCCAGGCGACGTCGGGATGGCGGCGGATCGTGCCGGTCGATGTGCAGGGCGCATCGATCAGGATGCCGTCAAAACCCTCGGCAGGGCCGGCCCATTCCACGGCGTCGGCGACGACAGTCTCGGCCTGGAGCGACAGCCGCGTCAGATTCTCGCGCAGACGCGCCACCCGGGCGGGTGAGCGGTCGATCGCCGTGACATGCGCGCCGGCCTGTGCCAGTTGCGCGGTCTTGCCGCCCGGGGCGGCGCAGAGATCGGCAATGGACTTGCCTTTGATGTCGCCAAATAGCCGAGCCGGCAACGCGGCGGCGGCATCCTGCACCCACCATTGCCCCTCGGTGAAGCCGGGCAGCATGGTCACGGCGCCGTGCAGCACCGTGCGCACCGATCCGGTCGGCAGCACTTCACCGTGCAGCCGGCTCGCCCATTGCGCGGCGTCTGATTTCACGGTGAGGTCGAGCGAGGGCTCGTGGCCGAGCGCCAACGCCATGTCTCTTGCGGTCGCCTCGCCGTAATGCGCGCTCCAGCGCGCGAGCAGCCAGGGCGGCAGGTCCAGCGATTGCGTGGCAACTTCATCCACCAGCGCCTTGCCCTCGCGCGCGCAGCGGCGCAGCACGGCATTGACGAGGCCGGCATAACGCGCGGCACGCCGGTCGGACTGGACGAGGCGGACGGAAAGATCGACCGCGGCGTGATCGGGCACGTCCATCCAGAGGATCTGGGCGGCGCCGATCAGGAGCGCGCTCTGCGCGCGCGGCGCTTCGGACGGAATGCCCTTGTCGAGCAAGCGGGACAGCACATGGCCGAGCGTGCCGAGCCGACGCAGTACGGTCGCGACCAGGCGGCGCATCAGCGCGCGGTCGCGGTCGGCGAGCGTCTTCAATCCGGGATGGGCACCGCTGCCGTCGAGCTGATCGTCAAGCGTGCGGTGCTTGTGCAGCACGCCGTCGACGATGTCAGCGGCGATCCGCCGCGCCGCGAGACCGGGCACTTCGGACGGAGGAGCGAAACGTTGAGATGGCATGCGGCTTAAGGTTCTTGGCGAGCGGCAGTTCCGCCGCAATGGGCGCATGCCTCGAGAGACCTATCTTTGGCATGCGAATATGCCAAATGTAAGAATGGCCTCTCGCGTTTACAGCCCACCATGACCATCTCAGCAATGCGTTATTGGACGTCGCACACCCCGTGATCCTGCGCTAGGAACCGCCGAGATGAGTGACCAGCCCCCCGTTTCCGATCGCAAGCCGCTCCCGCCGGCCGCCCAGCGCGCGCTGGCCGAGGCGGAAGCGCGCCGGCAGGCTGCTGCTGCCCACGCCGCGGCGGCGCCGAAGGAATTGCAGGGACCGAAGGGACCTGAGCCCACCCGCTACGGCGATTGGGAGCGCAAAGGTATCGCCTCGGACTTTTGAGGCTGTCTTTTGAGGCTATCTTGCCGGATCGCCCGACTCAGCCCTAGCGTGCGCGGATGCCGCGCTTCGATCCTAGCCATCCATACCGGCCCTCATACAGTGGTTCGCCGTTCGGCCGTCACTTCTCGGGGCTGTTGCCGTGGATGTTCGTGGTCGGAATCGTGGTGGCCGTCGTGCTTACGTTCCGGCACGGGATGAACTGGCCCTTCCCGCATGCGATCGACGGTCAATCGCGAGATGCCCAGATCATTTTGCAGCAGGCCAATCCGGACATCCGTCAGCCGGTCGACGTCATTCGCACGATCGACGGCGATACCTTTCTCGCTCGCGTGCACCAGCGCGACGGACGCGTTCTCGTTGCGCGCGTTCGCCTGCGCGGTATCGATGCGCCGGAGATGAAGGCATCCTGCCAGGATGAATTGGACAAGGCTCAAGCGGCGACCGGCGCCCTGCGCGATTTGCTCGGCCAGGGCGGCGTGACGATCACCAATCTCGGCCCCGACAAATACGGCCGTGTTCTCGCCAATGTCGCGACAAGGCGAACTGCGGACGTATCTGCCGCGTTGCTCGCGGGCGGTTACGCGCGGAGCTACAATGGCGGCCATCGCGACGGCTGGTGCGCGCGCGGCTGGCGCTTCTGGTAACAAAAGGCCGCGTCGATGGACGCGGCTCTTTCAATTCTGTTACGAGTTTGGAGATCAGCGCGTCACGACCACCGTCGTGCCAACCGAGACGCGGCTGTAGAGATCGGTGATGTCGTCGTTGAGCATGCGGATGCAGCCATAGGAGACGAAGCCGCCGACCGAGCCCGGCACATTGGTGCCGTGGATGGCATACTCGCCGCCGGCCAGCGTCATCGCGGCGACGCCCATCGGGTTATGCGGTGAGCCGCCCGGGATCACGTCGGGAAGCTGCGGCTTGTCGCGCTTCACTTCGGCGGGCGGCGACCAGGCCGGATTGCGATACTTGCCGTCGATGCGGGTGGTGCCGGCCCACTGCTTGCCGGACTTGCCGACGCCGACCGGGTAGCGCACGGCGTGGCCGTCATCGAGGATGAGATAGAGCCGCCGCTCGTTGGTTTTGACCACGATGGTACCGGGTGAATAGTTGGCGACGTGCGTCCCAACCATTTCCGGCCGCGCCTCTGCGGCCGTCGACATCAAGACCCCTGCCCCGATGGTGGCGGCGAGCGCCACAGCAATCCTTACCGACATCAATTTTTCCTCTGCCCCGAACGGATCGTCCAAAACTACGCAGCACCGGCAATTGCCCGCTTACCCGGATATTCTTAATCGCGCCTGTTAACCGGATGGTTTCCACGCGCGGCCGCCAAGGGCCCGCCAGCACGCGGAACAAAGAAAATGTTCGAAATAAAGTAAATGACAAGAAAACAACACTTGGCTGGAAAGACGCGGGCGCGGCGCCGCGCGCCCTGACAAGTGCGTGAGGGTGTGAATGGCTGTTGTTTCGAGGGGGGCTCTGTGTCCCGGACGCGCCACAGCGCCTTGGCGCTGCTGCGCAGAGCCGGGACCCAGGAGGCCACGCGCTCTGCCGTTGGATCGGCCCCCGGCTCTGCAGCGCACCGTTGAAGAAGCGCTGCGCTGACTCCGGGGCACGAGAGCGTGGCTTACGCCGACTTCTTGTTCTGCCGGTTCTTGACGAGATCGTCGACGACGGCCGGATCGGCGAGCGTCGAGGTATCGCCGAGGCTGCGCGGCTCGTCCTCGGCGATCTTGCGCAGGATGCGGCGCATGATCTTGCCGGAGCGGGTCTTGGGCAGGCCGGGCGAGAACTGGATCTGGTCGGGCGCGGCGATCGGGCCGATCTCCTTGCGCACCCAGGTGACGAGCTCCTTGCGCAATTCGTCGGTCGGCTCGACGCCGGCCATCAGGGTGACATAGGCGTAGATGCCCTGGCCCTTGATGTCGTGCGGGTAACCGACCACGGCGGCTTCCGACACCTTCTCATGCGCGACCAGCGCGCTCTCGACTTCCGCGGTGCCCATGCGGTGGCCGGAGACGTTGATGACGTCGTCGACGCGGCCGGTGATCCAGTAATAGCCGTCGGCGTCGCGCCGGCAGCCGTCGCCGGTGAAATACTTGCCCTTGTAGGTCGAGAAATAGGTCTGCTCGAAGCGGGCGTGATCGCCATAGACCGTGCGCATCTGGCCCGGCCATGATCGCGTCAGGCAGAGATTGCCTGATGTCTCGCCGTCCAGCACCTTGCCGTCGGCATCGACGATCTCAGGCACGACGCCGAAGAACGGCTGCGTCGCCGAGCCCGGCTTCAGCTTGGTCGCGCCCGGCAGCGGCGTGATCAAGATGCCGCCGGTCTCGGTCTGCCACCAGGTGTCGACGATCGGGCAGCGGTCGTCGCCGACGACGCGGTGATACCACTCCCAGGCTTCGGGATTGATCGGCTCGCCGACCGAGCCAAGCAGCCGGAGGCTTGCGCGCGACGTCTTCTTCACGGGCTCGTCGCCGCTCTGCATCAGCGCGCGGATCGCGGTCGGTGCGGTGTAGAAGATGTTGACCTTGTGCTTGTCGATCACGTTCCAGAAACGGGAATTGTCCGGATAATTCGGCACGCCTTCGAACATCAGCGTGGTCGCACCGTTCGCCAGCGGCCCATAGAGGATATAGCTGTGTCCGGTGACCCAGCCGACGTCGGCGGTGCACCAGTAGATGTCGCCGTCGTGATAGTCGAAGACGTATTGATGCGTCATCGCGGCGAATACGAGATAGCCGCCCGAGGTGTGCAGCACGCCCTTGGGCTGGCCGGTCGAGCCCGACGTATAGAGGATGAACAGCGGATCCTCGGCGTGCATGTGCTCGGCCCGGCATTCCGTCGTCACCATCTTGGCGGCGTCGTGATACCAGAGATCGCGCGACGGATTCATCTCGACCGTGCCGCCGGTGCGCTTGACAACGACGACCCAGTCGACGCCATCGGCCTTGGCGAGCGCTGCATCGACATTGGCCTTCAGCGGCACCTTCTTGCCGCCGCGCAGACCTTCGTCGGCAGTGATGATCACCTTGGACTGGCAGTCGTTGATGCGCTGGGCGAGGCTGTCGGGCGAGAAGCCCGCGAACACCACGGAGTGGATTGCGCCGATCCGCGCGCAGGCCAGCATCGCGTAGGCCGCTTCGGGAATCATCGGCAGGTAGATGGTGATGCGGTCGCCCTTCTTGACGTTGCGGGTGCGCAGGATGTTGGCCATCCGGCAGACCTCGTCGTGCAGCTCCTTGTAGGTGATGTGCCGGGATTGCGAGGGATCGTCGCCCTCCCAGATGATCGCGGTCTGGTTGGCGCGCTTGTGCAGGTGCCGGTCGATGCAATTATGGGCGACGTTGAGGATGCCGTCCTCGAACCATTTGATCGAGATGTTGCCGGGGGCAAAGGAGACGTTCTCGATCTTCGTCGGCGCGTGCATCCAGTCGATACGCTTGGCCTGCTCGGCCCAGAAGGCGTTCGGGTCCGCGATCGAGCGGGCGTACATGTCCTTGTACTTGGCTTGGTCGATCCAGGCGCGCTTGGCCCATTCCGCGGGGACGTCGTAGGTCTTCTCGGACATGCTTCCCTCCAGATACGGCAAGCCGAGCCCAGGCGACTGGCGAGCCGACGTCATCGTTGAACCGATTATGCGTCCGCCTAACCGGACCCGACAAGGAGCACAAGCTGGACCTTCGGCGAGCGGCCAGCCATGCGGAAGATCAACGCCGCCTGGCGCGACTGTCGCAGATCTGAAACAGGCCGGCGCGGCTTTCCAGGTCTTTACCAAATCGCCGGAAGAGGCCCGTGCAGGGCGCCCATGCGCCGCAGGAGGTATTTAGAAACCGTCTGTCACTGATTCGGGACTCGCAATGCGGTTCGGAACACCCTAAATGGCCAACCCGGGTCCAACGAGACCGTCCAAGAGACCCTTGGAACAAAAATCAGAACAGCGGCATTGACCGATAACAGACAGGGCTAAGGCTTAAGACTATGATGGATCAGCAGAATCTCGGGACGATGCGGCTCGCTTCGGCCGATCCTGCTGCTGTCGCGCTGGCGAAAGCCCTCGGACAATGGCCGAAACCGGCCGGTTCCGCCCGTCTCAGCCCGAAAAAGGTCTTCGACACCGCGCCTGCGACCTCGGTTGAGGCGATCGCCAAGGAGCTGGGCCTGCGGCTCGGCGACCAGAACGAGCTGACCATCCGGCGCATCAAGCGCGGCAAGGGCTATTCCTTCGTCCGTCCCAACGGCGCGCATATCCGCGACGCCCGCACTATCCGCCGGCTGCACGCCATGGCGGTGCCGCCGGCCTATCGCCAGGTGCGCTACTCCGCCGATCCGAGCTCGCATCTCCAGGCGGTGGGACGCGATGCCGCGGGCCGGCTGCAATACCGCTACCACGCCGATTGGGAAAAGGTCCGCGAGCACCGCAAGGCGCACCGGCTGGAAAAGCTTGTTGGCGCGCTGCCAAAGATCCGGCGCAAGGTCTCCGCGTTCCTGTCGGGCGACGAGCCGACGCGTGAATTCGCACTCTCGGCCGTGATTGAGCTGATCGCGCGCACCGCGATCCGTCCCGGCAACGAATCCTATGCCCGCCTCAACGGCACCCGCGGTGCCACCACGATGCTGAAGTCGAACGTTACGCTCGAGGACGACTCCTTCGTGCTGACGTTCAAGGCCAAGGGCGGCAAGGCGGTGCGGAAAGAGTGCGACGCTGCGAAGCTGGTGCGCGCCATCGGCATTCTGAACGGCGTTCCCGGCAAGCGCATGTTCCAGTATCGCGACGCCTACGGCATCGTGCGCGCGGTCAGCACCACGCAGGTGAACGCGTTTCTGCGCGAGATCGCCGGCATCAAGATTTCGCTGAAGGATTTTCGCACGCTGATGGCGTCCGCAGTCGTGGTGGAATCGCTGTCGCGGATCACGCCGGCGACCAGCCAGCGCGGCCGCAAGAAGCAGGTGCTGGACGCGATCCGCGCCGCTGCCGACAAGCTCTCCAACACGCCGGCCATCTGCCGCAAGAGCTACGTCCACGACACCATCGTCACCGCCTTCGAGGACGGCATCCTCGAACGCTTCGCCGCGACCATGAAGGGCCAGCGTTCACAGGCCAGGCGCGAGCAACTTTTGCAGCAGGTGGTGGCGACCGCGGCGGTTTAAGCGGGAGTGCCGTAGGGTGGGCAAAGGCGCGAAGCGCCGTGCCCACCATTCTCACGACATTGTTGATAGGCCGCGTGGGCACGCTTCGCTTTGCCCACCCTACGAGAGCTACATCTTGTCTGAGATACCCTTGTCCGGACCGGGATCGCGGCCCGCGGCTGCGCTCGTGAGCCGGCCCAGATAATGCGCCCATCCTTTCGCGTGCGCGGCGGCCTGTTCCTCGGTCGGGAGCCCGCTATGGGTCATGCGCAGCAGCGTGCCGCCGTCGCGCTCGATCAGGTCGATCTCGATCAGGCTCGAGCCGGGCGGCACTTCCTGACCGCCCTCCCAGCCGAACGTGTAGGCCAGACGATGCACCGGCACGACCTCGCGGAAGGTGCCGCGGCCGACGCCGCCACGCGGGCCGATGCCCTTGAGGAGATAGAGCCCGCCAGGGTGCGGCTCCGTGGTCGCGTCGGAGCCCATCCAGCTCAGGATTTTCTCGGGGTCGGTCAAATAGGCGAAGACGGTGGCGCGGGGGGCTGCGATCTGGGTTTCGCGTCGCACTACGAACGGCTCGGTCATCGGCGATCATCCCTGGGCTGACACTGGCCACATGGCGGCGGTGGAGCGGTGCGTCAAGGATTGCCCGTGACAAAGACGGGCCACCTTCGCCATCATCGGGCCATGCAACTCTCCCGGACCCTCGCCTGGCTCGTCGATGCCGCCTCGGACTGCCCCGGGGCCGACCGTCTGCTCGCGGAACTCGGCGCTCATCTGGTCGCCGACGGTGTGCCGCTTGCGGCAGGCAGCCTGACGTTGGAGGTGCCGCATCCGCTGATCGCGAAGCGGACCTGGCTGTGGCGCGCGGAGAACGGCCGGGTCATCGAGGCGCTCGGCTTCGCACCAAGTGGGCTGGCGCCCGACCCGCCCGATGATGCCGGCCGCCGCTGGCTGCGCGACATCGCGGGCGGCGAGGTGCACGAAGAGGTGGTCGGGCGACAGGATGGGCCGCAGCTCGGCTGGATCGGGCCGCGTCCGTTCACCGCAGACGAGATCGAGCAATTGCGCCAGGCTGCGCGTTTCGCCGCGACGCCGCTTGCCGTACTCGCCGCGCGCGCCACGTTGCGCGCGACGCTCGATGCCTATCTCGGCAAGCGCAGCGCGGAGCGGGTGCTGGCGGCGCCGCTGCGGCGCGATCTCGGCGAGACCATTCAAGCCGCGCTGCTCTATGCGGATCTGCGCAACTTCACGACCTTGTCGGAAACCACACCGCCGGCCGACGTCATCGCAGCGCTCGACGCCTGGTTCGATCGCATCGCCGGTGCCGTTCATGCCTTCGGCGGCGAGGTGCTGAAATTCATCGGCGACGGCGTGCTCGCAATCTTCCCGGTGGTCGAGGCCTCACCGCGCCGCGCCTGCGACGCCGCCCTGCGTGCCGCAGGCGCAGCCGAAGCCGGCATGGCGTATCTCAACGGGGAGCGCGGCGCTCAAGGACTGCCGCCGCTTGCGTTCGGAGCGGCCCTTCATCTCGGCGAAATACTCTGGGGCAATATCGGCGCCGCCAACAGGCTCGATTTCACGGCGATCGGTCCCGCCGTCAATCTCGCCAGCCGGCTCGAGGGATTGTGCAAGCCCTTGGAACGGACCGTCCTGGTATCGGGGGCGCTTGCCGCGGAGACGGACACGCCTCTCGTCGCGCTCGGATCGCATCCGCTGCGCGGCATCGCTTCGCCATGCGAGGTGTTTACGCTACCGGCGACGCAAGCCCGGATATCGTAGCCCCGACGGAGCGAAGCGCAGTGCGCTCTTGCGCGCCGTGCCCACCATCTCACGGCAAGCTCCGGTTTCGATTGGTGGGCACGCTACGCTTTGCCCACCCTACCGTTGAAGTCGATTACATCCCGCCCATCTTGCAGACGAGCTTCCACTCTTCCGCCGTCACCGGCTGCACCGACAGGCGCGAATATTTCACCAGCGCCATATCAGCGAGCTTCTTGTCCGCCTTGATCGCGGCCATCGTCACCGGCGTCTTCAAGGGCTTGTCGGCTTTGATATCGACGCAAACGAATTTCTCGGTCTTGTCGGTCGGGTCGGGGTAGGCCTCCTTGATGATCTCGGCGATGCCGACGATCTCCTTGCCCTCGTTGGAATGATAGAAGAACGCCTTGTCGCCCTTCTTCATGTTCACGAGGTTTATGCGCGCGGTGTAATTGCGCACGCCGGTCCAGGCCTCGCCCTTGGCGCCTTTCGCCACCTGCTGGTCCCAGGACCATACCGACGGTTCGGATTTCACCAGCCAGTAGTTCATCGCGCGTCCTATCCGTTCGTCATGGCCGGGCTTGTCCCGGCCATCCACGTCTCTGCCACCAATTCAATATCAAGACGTGGATGCCCGCGACAAGCGCGGGCATGACGAGAAAGACGTCATTCCTCTGCCTTGAAGGGGCGCGTCAACAGCCCCGAGATCGCGGCGTCGATCGTGCTCCGGCCGCTCAGGATCGAAGCGACCGCTTCTGATACCGGCATCTCGATGTTGTGCGAAGCTGCGAGTTCGATCAACACAGGTGCGGTGAACTCGCCCTCGGCAAGCTTGCCCGCGGGAGGCTGCTCGCCGCGGCCCAGCGCAAGGCCGTGCGCGAGATTGCGCGATTGCGGGCTCGAGCAGGTCAGGATCAGATCGCCGAGGCCGGACAGGCCCGTGAGCGTCTCGCCGCGCGCGCCGAGGGCACGGCCGAGGCGCGTGAGTTCGGCAAAGCCGCGGGTCGTCAGCGCAGCCTGGGCGGAGGCGCCGAGCTTGCGCCCGACCGCGATGCCAACCGCGATCGCCAACACGTTCTTGGCCGCACCGCCGATCTCGACGCCGCGGACATCTGTCGTGTGATAGGGCCGGAAGGTCGCCGAGCCCAGCGCCTGCACCAGCGCGCTCGCCAGCGCTTCATCCTTCGCCGCCAGCGTCACCGCGGTCGGCAAGCCGCGCGCGACGTCGTCGGCAAAGCTCGGGCCCGACAGGATCGCCGGCGGCGCGTGAGGTGCGGCTTCCGCGATGACGTCGGTCATGAATTTATGGGTGCCGTGCTCGATGCCTTTGGCGCAGGCGACGATCGGCACCGGCTTTGTCAGATGCGAGGCGAGCATGTTGACTGCGCCGCGCAAATGCTGTGCGGGCGTCGCGATCAGCACCATGTCCGCGCGCGCGGCCTCCGCAAGCTCGTGCGTCACGACGATCTCCGGCGCCAGCCGCACGCCGGGCAGCCGCGGATTGTCGCGGGTCGAGGCGATTCGCGCGGCATGTTCGCTGTTGCGCGCCCAGAGCGTCACGTTCCGCCCGGCGCGCGCCGCGACCGTCGCCAGTGCCGTGCCCCATGCGCCCGCACCAATCACCGCGACGGACCGGAACGCCGTCATAGCTAGAATCCCGCCCGCGTGTTGCCGTAACCGGCCGGCGCCGTGGCGTTGGCATCGAGCAGCCAGCGTGCGCGGGGTTGGGCTTCCATCGTGTCGATCATGCCGAGCGCCAGGCGCTCGGCGCCGGCCCAGGCGATCATCGCGCCGTTATCGGTGCAGAGCGCGGGCGGCGGCATGATCAGTTGCGTCCCGGCCTGCCGCGCGACGTCATGCAGGGCGCCGCGGATCGCCTGATTGGCCGCGACGCCGCCGGCGGCGACGAGGGCATGCGGAGCGCCGAACTGCTCGCGGAAAAGCCTCAGGCCGACGCTCAGCCGGTCGGCGGTCGAGTCGAGCACTGCGGATTGAAAACTCGCGCAGAGATCGCTGATATCCTGCGGCGCGATCTCGGTTAACCGGCTCGCCTCGTTGCGCACCGCCGTCTTCAATCCCGACAGCGAGAAATTGGCATCGGGCCGTCCCTGCATCGGGCGCGGGAAGGCGAAGCGCGTGGTATCGCCGGTTGCCGCCGCGCGTTCGACCTGTGGCCCGCCCGGATAGGGCAGGCCCAGCATCTTCGCGACCTTGTCGAAAGCTTCGCCCATCGCGTCGTCGACGGTGGTGCCGAGCCGTACATATTGGCCGACCCCGGTGACGGCGACGATCTGGGTATGCCCGCCCGAGGCGAGGAACAGGCAGTAGGGAAATTCAATTCCGTCGGTGAGGCGCGGCGTCAGTGCATGCGCCTCGAGGTGGTTGACCGCGACCAGCGGCGTGTCGTGCACCATCGCGATCGCCTTGGCGGTGGTGAGGCCGACGATGACGCCGCCGATCAGCCCCGGCCCCGCCGCGGCGGCGACACCGTTGAGCTGCGCATAGTCGATGCCGGCCTCGTGCATGGCCCGGTCGATGATGCCGTCGAGGACGTCGACATGCGCGCGTGCGGCAATCTCCGGCACCACGCCGCCGAAGCGGGCATGCTCCTCGATCTGGGACCGCACGATGTTGGACAGGATCTTGCCGCTGCCGTCGGGCGCGCGCTCGATCACGGCCGCGGCGGTCTCGTCGCAGGTGGTTTCGATGCCCAGTACCAGCATTGGCGAATTGTTATCCAATTTGCGCCCTTGCGCTCATCCGTAAAGCAGAGTTCTGGTACGTCCGGTAGCATTCCGGGGTCCACTTGCGCAATCGTCACGCGCAGCCGCCTTCGTGAATGCGTCACCGCCACGCGGTTCGGGAACACAAGCGATGTCCATTCTTGTCACACGGCCGCATCCCGACAATGAGGCAACGGCGGAAAATTTGAGGGTGCGGGGTCATGTGGTGCTGCTCGCCCCGATGCTCAAGTTCGAGCCGGTCGCCTTCCATGACGAGAGTGAGGCCGACTACGGCGCCATCATCGTCACGTCGGCCAACGCGATCCGCGCCGTCGCGCCGCAATTGCAGGATCTTGGCTTAAAGAACCTTGGCCTTTTGGAGCTGCCGCTGTTTGCGGTCGGCGAGCACACGGCTGCTGCGGCGCGCGACGCCGGCTTCGCCGAGGTGATCGTCGCCGGCGGCGATGCCGCGGCCTTGCGCGACAAGGTGATGCAGAGCGCGCGCGAGAAGCTGCTGAAGAAGAAAAGCACGCTGCTCTATCTCGCGGGCGCGGATCTGTCGCGCGATCTCGGCGGCGAGCTTGGCGCGGAGGGCTTCAGCGTGGTGACGCAGACCACCTATCGCATGACTCCGGTCAAGATCCTGCCGCGCGATGTCTGCGATGGCTTTGCCGCACATGGGATCGAGGCGGTGCTGCACTACTCCCGCCGCAGCGCGCGGGCCTTCCTGGATGCGGCACGGGACGAAGGCGTCGAAATCTCGGCGCTGGCGATCCCGCAATGCTGCCTGTCCGAGACGGTCGCCAGCGTGCTGCGCGATGCCGGCGCGTCGCAGGTTCTGGGGGCTGCGACGCCGGACGAAAATGCCCTATTTGATACCTTGGAGCGTGCTTTGCGGACCCGTTTGGCGTAAGAGGTCGGGCCGAATCCGACGCGATCGGGTCCGTTCAGGGCATTTGAGTGTGAGGAACCGTCACGATGGCCGACGACAAGCCTGAAGACGCAGGATTGGCTCCCGAGTCAGGCCGTGCCAAGCGCACCCCGCCCACCATCGACCTTGAGGCAACCGAAATCTCGACCCAGCCGCAGCCAACGGCGGCCGCCGAACCGGAGGTTCAGCCAACGCCGGAGCAGGCCACGCCAGAGCAGGCCACGGTCGAAGAGTCCAAATCCGAAGAGGCCAGGCCCGACCCGGAGCCCGCGCATGCGGAGGCCGCGGTTGCTTCCGCTCCCGCGTCGGCGCCGGTTTCGCCCTGGGTCATTGCGCCGTTCTCCGGCGCGGTCGCAGCCGCAATCGTGATTGCCGTCGGCTGGATGCTGGGCTGGCCCGCCGTGGAGGCGCCGCCGGCCGCGCCGCAAGTCACGAGCGCGACGGTCGACGCGCTCAGCGGACGTGTCGCCGCGGTCGAAGCCAAGGCGGGCAAGCCCGCCGCCGATCCGGCCACGGTGGCGCGGATCGATGCACTGGAGAAATCCGCAAATGCCTTGCGCAGTGACATCGCCAATCTGCGCGCACAGTCCGACAAGACCGCCAACGACGTGAAATCGGCACCGCGCGCTGCAGCGCCCGATCTTGCCGCGCTCAGCGACCGCATTGCGCAGCTGGAGCGCGCCAGCAAGACGGAGCGCGCCGAGCTCGCACAGCAGGGCGAGAAGATTGCCGACAACAAGGCGACGAATGACAAGCCCCTGCGCCATGTCGTGGCGGCGGCTCTGCTCGACGTCGCGGTTCGGCATGGCGATCCCTACGAATCGCAATTGGCCACGGCGCGGTCGCTCGCGGCCAAGCCCGATATGCTGAAGCCGCTCGACACCTTTGCGTCGTCAGGCATTCCGACGCCGGTCGCGCTGAGCCGCGAATTGCTCAACATCGTGCCCAAGCTCTCGCCGCCGGCGGAAGCCCCGGCCGCCGGTGCCGGCATCGTCGAGCGCCTCCAGGCGGGGGCCTCGAAACTCGTTCGTATCGAGCGCACCGACGGCGTCGGCAATGATCGCGGCGCCATCGTCGCACGGGTGACGGCGGCGGCGCTTCGCAACGATTTCGCGGAAGCGCGGCGCGAGCTGAAGACGCTGCCCGAGGCCGATCGTGCACCGGCACAGGCCTGGCTCGACAAGGCCGATGCGCGCGACGCCGCGCTCGGCGCCTCCCGCAAATTCGCCGACGATGCCATGGCGGATCTCGCCAAGCCCGATCTGGTCAAGCCTGCTCAGTAAAGGTTCGCGCAATAATCAGCGCGTAATAGGGATCGCCATGCTTCGCATCGTCCTCTTCCTCGTCCTGATCGCGCTGGCGGCGGCCGGCGCGGCCTGGGTTGCCGATCAGCCCGGTGATCTCGTCCTGACCGCGGGCGGTTTCCGCGCGTCAACGACGCTTCCGAGGTTCGTGTTTCTGCTCGGCGTCTTTGCGGCGGCGGTCGTGCTGGTCTGGAGCATCGTGACGATGATCTGGCGCGCGCCGGGACGCCTGCGCCGCCGCCGTCACGAGAAACGCCATGCGCGCGGCCGCCATGCCATCACCCACGGCCTGCTCGCGATCGGTCATGGCGATACCGCCCTCGCCCGCCGCCACGCCGATACCGCGCGGCGGCTGGCCGCGAACGATCCGCTCGCACTGCTGCTGCACGCGCAGTCGGCCCAGCTCGAAGGCAATCGCGACGAGGCCCAGCGCGTCTTCCGCGTCATGGCTGAGCGCGAGGATACCCGGCTGCTCGGCCTGCGCGGCCTGTTCATCGAGGCGCAGCGTGCCGACGATGCGGTCGGCGCCGTGATGATCGCGGAGGAGGCGATCAAGCTGTCGCCGTCCTCGACCTGGGCCTCGCACGCGGTGCTCGGCTTCCGCTGCGCGCGCGGCGATTGGAGCGGCGCACTCGCGATCCTCGATTCGAATCTGTCCGCGGGCCTGATCGACAAGGCGGCCTATCGTCGCCAGCGCGGCGTGCTGCTCACGGCCCGCGCGCTGGAATTGGAAACCATGGACCGCGACGTGGCGCGCGAGAGCGTGATGGAGGCCATCAAGCTCGCGCCGACGCTGGTGCCGGCCGCGGTACTTGCGGCGAAGTTCGAGAGCGAAGCGCATCAGGTGCGCCGCTCCATGAAGCTGGTCGAGGCCGCGTGGCTCGCCAATCCGCATCCGGATCTCGCTGACGCCTACGCGCATGTGAAGCTCGGCGATTCTGCGCGGCAGCGCTTGCAGCGGGTCGAGACGCTGGCGGCCAAGACGCCCGCCGACAAGGCGGGCCATGTCGAGGGCCAGCTCGCGATCGCGCGCGCCGCGATCGACGCCTCCGAGTTCGCGCGTGCGCGCGCGGTGCTGGCACCCTACGTCAATGATCCGACCCAGCGCGTCGCGCTGCTGATGGCCGAGCTCGAGCGCACCGAGCACGGCGACGGCGGCCGTGCCCGCGCCTGGACCTTGCGCGCGGTGCGCGCCCGTCACGATCCGGCCTGGACCGCGGACGGCTATGTCAGCGACCGCTGGCGTCCGGTCTCGCCGGTCACCGGCCGTCTCGATGCCTTCCAGTGGCAAACGCCGGTCGCGAGCCTGCCCTCCGACAAGGGCGCCACCATCGAATCCTCGGCCTTCGAGGAAGCCATGCTGGCCGCCCCGCCGCCGAAGCGGGTGACGGCAGCCCCGAGCGAAGCCCCGGTGGAACCGCCCGCGGCTGCACCGGATCCGGTCCCCGCCGCACAGGACAATTCGCCCCCTGAGGCCAAGGAAACGACCGGGGAGGCCGCCAAAGAAGAGCCTGCGGTCACGCCGGCTGCCGAGCCGGTCAATCCCGCCCCTGAGGCGGCCGAATCATCGCCGGAGGCGGCAACGCCGGTGTTCCGGACCCGCGCCGACCTCGGCAAGCCTGCGCCGGCCCCGATCCAGGCCGTCATCCCGATAGTCCGCGCCCCCGATGATCCCGGGATTGATGACGAGGGTCCGAGCGATGAATTTGCGGAACAAATCGGCACGCCCAGAACCCATGCAAAGGCCCAGGCCGGCGGCTGGCGCGGATTCTGGTCCCGCTGGGGCGCGTGAGGCACATTTCGAAGCCCGCTCCACCTTGCCAATTCGGGCCATGCCCGATATCAGGAGCGCGCGTATCGGGACCTGCATTGCGCGGGTCCCGGTAGGGTTCGCCGCAATAGCTCAGTTGGTAGAGCACGTCATTCGTAATGACGGGGTCGGGGGTTCGAATCCCTCTTGCGGCACCATTTATCACTCTGATTTTCCGTTGTTTTCCGCGCCGTTGTTTCATCCTCCGAAGCAGCCTCGCCGCGAGACGGCGTGCCATCGCCTCAGACTTTGCGCAGGCTTTCGATTTCCCACAGCGCCAGTTGCCGCCGGTCGAACGGTGGGGCGTAGTCGTCCAGCACCTTGATCGGCGGCGGGAAGTTGTAGGGCGGAGCGCTCAGATCGATGGAGAAGAAGTCACCCGTGCGGATCGCACGATTTCGGCCCGCCGGGTAAGTGGTCGTCAGGAGATACTTGATGTTGGATCGACGAATGTTGTCGATTGCTTGAAAAATCATCTCTTCGGACAGATGAATGAAGCAATCGCGGCAGAGCAGCAGGTCAGCTTCCGGGAGCGGATCGTTGCAGAGATCGATCCGGAGGAACGTGCGATCTGGGCGACTGTATTGGTCAGCCGTTCGCGCAATCAGTTCCGGAACGATGTCTCCTCCAATGTAGCGAGAAATTGGAAGTTCGATCTTCGACAACCAATGAAAATCACCACAAGGCAAATCGAGCAGGGTACGGATCCCGAGGTCGCCAACCAGACCAGGAAGGCTTTCTCGCACCCTCTGGGTATTGTGCAGCGTGG
Organism: Bradyrhizobium sp. MI1.7; assembly: GCF_055811795.1. NCBI lineage: Bacteria > Pseudomonadati > Pseudomonadota > Alphaproteobacteria > Hyphomicrobiales > Nitrobacteraceae > Bradyrhizobium > Bradyrhizobium sp. MI1.7. Next base: position 66,341 of record NZ_JBVVPO010000021.1, on the reverse strand, counting down.
ATCCGCCGCCGGAAGCGGTTTCCTTTTAGCCCCAGACGTTGCGACGATAGATCTCGCCGAACACCTCGCCAGGCGTTCCACGGAGATTGCGCACCATCTGCGTGCGCAACCAGATCAGCGCGGGCTCCGGTAACGTCTGGCGCGCGATGTCGATAGCCGTCGAGAAAAAGGCCGTCTGACGTAACCAGTCTGCAAACTTGTCAAACACATCGCCCCCGTATTGTCGCAAGCTAGACCCGCGCGAACCTGAATTGTTGCGTGCCGCGCTCGGTGGGATCCGGGCTCCGCTCAGTGATGCGAAATCCCTCATGAGCCTGGATGAATGCTTGCTCGGAGATCCAGTTGCGCTCGTATCTGACGAGCTTCTCCTTGGAGGCGAGCGACGATCCTGGACCGTTGTCGCTCAGGTACGAGGTCTGAACCTCTCGCCGGGTCTCTTCGCTGATCGGAACGCGGTACCACGCCAACATTGCCGGCCGAACCGAGCACAGCGTTCTGACGGTTTCCAATGCATCCGGGACGTACTGTATGGTCCCATTCGAGTGGATGAGATCGACAGTGCCGAGCCAGTCGGCGGCCTGGTCGATGCGCTCGAAAAACATCAGCCTATCGGTGCCAAGCTCCTTGGCGCGCTGCACCATTGCTGGCGTCTCAACCACCGCCCATCGAATGTCCGGGCATTGCCGGCGCGCCACCTTGTAATGCAGGCCGGCGCCTCCGCCGAAATCCAGAACCGTGTTTATGCCCGCGACCAGCGGCCAGTCGCTGTCCGGGTTGTAGTTGATTGTCTTCAGGAAAATCGTTTCAACCAGTTCCGGGTTCTCGTACCCCTGAATAACCTCTCGCGGCGGCAGCAGCTTACGCTTCACTCGCTTGATGAAGGTCACAACGGGCGGACTCGGCACGCCTTTTGATACGTGTCGAGCGTCTGCCACAATCAGAAATATTTGGAAACAATCGTCAAACGCGACATGACGTTGCGGGTTGATCGCCGCGGATGCTGATCGCGGGTTCAAGACCGAGCGCAGTCTACGTGATGACAGTCACATAACGCAGATCAGATCTCCCCTAATTTCCCGGTCACGCAAACACGGGGAGATTTCACATGCGCAAGATCATTCTGGTTGCCGCCATGGTCCTGGCTTCTGCATCTGCCCATGCCGCCGACCGCAGCCTGTCGCTGGCCACGGCGACGGCCGCTCCGCAGGCCACCACGACCATCGCCCCGATGACACAAATCAGCGAAGTCGCGCCAGCCACGGAAGCTCCGAAATACGTCGATCGTCCGCCGGCAGTCTCGGCCCCTGCTCCCGCCGCGGCGACGGCTCCTGCCGTGACCGCGACAACGACGACCTCAGCGCCGGCGGCGACTGCCACGAAGACCGCAAAGGCGGGCAAGCCGAAGCACAAGCGCACGTGGACCGAAGGCCGCATCATCAGCGAGCTGCACCGCCACGGCATCTACTGGTAAGGCCGCGACCCGCTGCAAAAGCAAATGGCCGGGCAAGAGCCCGGCCATGCGCGTATTGAGGAAGCGGTTCGGGCTTACTGCGACACCGTCTGCACCACGCTCGTTATCGGACGCGCGCTCGAGGTCGGTACCTTCAGGTCCTTCAGCAGCGCCTCGTCATATTCCGGCAGCGTCTGGAGCGTCGCCTTGGCCTTCATCTGCACGACCTTGTATCCGCCAGCCTTCAGCCGCGCGAGCAGCGCCGGCATCGCTTCGCCGGTGTGCTTCTGGAAGTCGTGCATCAGGATGATGCCCTTGCCGAGCTTGTCGAGCTTGGTCATCACGTTGTCGACGATCTTCTCCGGCGTGGCACCTTTCCTGAAGTCGAAGGAGTCGATGTCGGTCGAGAACATCGCGACATTGCGGGTGCCGAAATAGCTCACCATCGCCGGATTGTGCTGAAGCTGAGGGAAGCGGAAGAACGGTGCCGGATTGGTGCCGAGCGCGAACCTCACCGCGCTGAAGCCCTTCTCGACCTCGTCCTTGACCTGTTGCTCCGTCATCTTCTTGCTGTTCAGGTTGACATGCGACCACGTGTGCGTGCCGACCGTGTGGCCCTGGGCCAGCACCTGGCGCAGGATTTCGGGATGATAGGTCGCGTGCTTGCCGACCGAGAAGAAAAGACCCTTGGTGCATTCATCCCCGAGCGCCTTCAGCACCGCGGGCGTGTTGACCGGCCACGGACCGTCGTCGAAGGTCAGCACGACCTCCTTGTCGGTGAGGAAGTCGAACTGCTTGAAATGCTCGAAGCCGAAGCCGGGTCCGCCGGTGGTGTCGATCTCGACCACGCGGGCAACGCCCAGCGCGTTCGGATTGGCACAGGTCGACCGCTGCTGCACCGGCATGGCCGGAGCGGGCGCAGGCGCCGCTGCCTGAGCAACTGCCGTCGGCCTGGCCGCGATCGCCGCGGTGGTCTCGACGTCATCCTTGGCGGCGAGCTTCGCCTGTGCCGGCAATTGATCGGCGGCACGGGCGGCCGTTGTTTTGGGGGCGCCCTGATCGGCGCGCGCGGAATAATAAAACCAACCGCCGACGGCGATCACGACCGCCGCAACTACACTGGCCAGCATCAGGCCCAACGCATTACGCATCGCTATTCTTTCCAATTACGCAACCAACCCTGCGGAATCTCCCGCGCGACGAGCCATTAATGCGAAGGAACAGTTAACGTGACACCAACACGACGGCGTTTGCGCCGGATTTTCAGCGAGGTGCGCCATGTGACGGAGGTCACAGATGGATGGCCACCCGTGACCGTCATCACAGTGGAAACTGTTTTGCCGGAGCATCGTAGTTCCCACCAACAACGGGCCTCGCTTCCAGCGGCGCCAATGGGAGCTTCAAATGACCAAATCTTCTTCGGCCAAGTCTTTCTCTGCGAAATTGCTGACGAGTAGGATCCGCGACACCAGCCTGGCTCTGGGCTTTGCCGCGATCGTCTCGATCGTCGCGACGACCGCGAGCTTCGCCTTCTCGGCCGAGGCGCAGCAGCAGTGCACCGGCGATGCCTTCCGCCTGTGCTCCTCGGAAATCCCCAACGTCCCGAAGATCACGGCGTGCATGATGAAGCATCGCTCTGATCTGAGCGCCGGCTGCCGCGCGGTGATGGACAAGGACCTCGCAAAGGGCGCCTCACGCAAGGTCGCTGACGCCCAGGACAAGCAGTAGGACAACGCGCAACGGCGATCGTTGTTGGCTCCCCTCGCGATGTGCTCCCGGCGTCAAGCCGGGGCCACGCGCGCCAGTCCCGCTCGGCAATAAAGCCGTTGCGGCTCCAGGATCGTCGCACTAGCTTCGCCCGCACATCCTTGGGGTAAGAGGCATTACGCGATGACCAGATTTCTTTTCATTGTTTCTTTGATTCTGTGCGCATCGAGCGCCTCAGCGCAACAGCAGCCCGGCCACGATGCCTGCGCGCGCGATGTGACGCGCTTCTGCCGTGCCGTGATGAACAATGGCGATGGCGCCGTGCTCGCTTGCCTCAAGCAGAACCGTACCCGCCTCAGCAAAGCCTGCGACAAGGTGTTGACGGATCACGGGCAGTAAGACGTGCCGTCGCAGCCCGGCTGAGCGAAATCCGGGGTCTGCCCGCGCGGTGAGATCGTCCCGGATTGCGCTTCGCGCCATCCGGGCTACAGGCCAAAACCTACGTGCTGCTTCCCGCCGCGCTCGCGACCACCGGCAGCACCTCGGCGCCGGCACGATCCGGCGTCTCTTCCTTCCAGCGCACCGAGCCGAACGGACGCTCCAGCATGCGGCGGATCCGCACCGGATCGGGGCCGATGTGGAAATCGATCGCCTGTTGATGCAACGCGCGTTCGGACTGCGTCGAGCGGTTGCGCTGGCGCAAGTAATCGAGCCAGGTCGGACAGTGGTAGCGCTCGGTCCACAATTCGGGGTCGGCGATGTCGCGCGCGATCGACCAGCCATAGGCGCCGTTGCGCTGCCGGGAGAGCTGCACGTCCTGCATCACATTGTGGAAGGCGCGTGCATTCTCTTGGCTCACCCTATATTCGATCTCGACCACCAGCGGCCCGCTGCGCGCCGTGAGCGACAGTTTGACTTCCGGATCGGCGAGCACGTCCGCGTCCTCGTTGCGGGCGCCGACGCGCGGCATCGCCAGCCAAATGCCCAGCACCGGCGAGATCAGCATCAGGCTGGCGGCCGTCAGCAGCGCGACCTCGACGCCGGCATAATCGGTGAGATGGCCCCAGCCCCAGGCGCCGATCGCAATGCCGCCGGATATCGAGGCCTGGAACGCCGCGAGCGAACGGCCCGCGACCCAGCGCGGCGCCGAGAGCTGCACGCCGATGTTGAACAGCGCGACCGCCGCCATCCAGACCGCACCGGCGAGCACAAGCGCCGCCGCCGTCAACACCGGCTCCGTGCTCACGGCGAGCGCGGCCATCGCAAATGCCATCGAGATGGTGCAGGCGCGGATCGCCGCTTCACCGCTCATGCGCTTGCGCAATTCATGGATGTTGAGCGCACCGACGACGGCGCCCATGCCGAAGGCACCCAGCATGATGCCGTAGGTCTGCGCGCCGCCATGCAGCAAATCGCGCGCGATCAGCGGCATCAGGGCCATGATGGCGCCGCCGATCAGGCCCATCACCAGCGTGCGCAACAGCACGATCTTGATCGGCGGCGAATTGGTGATGTAGCGGAAGCCCGAGACCATCGCGCGGTTGAGCTTCTCCCGCGGCAGGCGCGAGGGCTCGGTGTTGCGCCGCCAGAGCAGCAGCACCACCAGCAGCGGCAGATAGAGGATCGCGTTGCAGGCAAACGCGGCCACCGCGCCGAGCGAGGCGACGATGACGCCGCCGACCGCGGGACCGAAGCTGCGTGCAATATTGTAGCTGATGCCGTTCAGTGCGACGGCTGACGGCAGTGATTCGGGCGGCACCTGCTCGCTGACCGAGGATTGCCACGCCGGCCCGAACAGCGCATTGCCGCTGCCCACCACGAAGCAGAACACGAGCAGCGTTTCCGGGGTGATCAGCTTGAGCCAGGCCAGCACCGTCAGCGCAGTCGCGCCGATCAGCGCGATCGCGAGCGAAATCAAGGTCACGATGCGCCGGTCATACATGTCGGCGATGGCGCCGGCCGGCATCGAGATCAGCATGATCGGCAGCATCAGCGCGGTCTGCACCAGCGCCACCTTGTCGGCCGAGGCCGCCATCTGCGTCATCGCCCAGGCCGCGCCCACGCCCTGGATCAAGAGGCCAAGATTGGAGAGCAGGCTGGCGAGCCAGATGCGCCGGAACACGGTGTACCGCAGGGGTGCGGCGATGCCGTCGCCGGCGAATTTCTGACGGTTCGGCTGCTCGGTCATATCCCCTTCCATATGGGCTGGCAGAAGTGGTCTTGGAATGGTCTTTGGGTGATTCCGGCAAGTCCAGTGATGCCTGCGAAAGTCCTTCGCTGTCCAGTGGTTAGGCCGCTATAAGCGGCACAAAGACATGGTTTTTCCGGAGAAACATATGAAGCTGTCGCGACGGTCGATCCTGCTGGGAGTAGGCAGCTTGCCTTTCGCGGTTGCGAGCTTGCGGACAGGCGCGCTGGCCCAGACCGTGCCCGCGGCTCAGACTGCCGAGGTGCCGCCGGTCCTGTTCGTCCACGGCAATGGCGAGTACGACGCGCTCTGGATGACGACCTTGTGGCGAATGGAATCCAACGGCGTCGCGCGCGATCGCATGATGGCGATCAACTTCACTGATCCCAATGCGCGGAGCGACGACAAGGTCGAGCAAGCGGGGCGCTCCTCGACCGAGGACCAGCGCCGCGAACTCGCGGCGGCCATCGCGGAATTGAAGCGCCGCGCCGGCGCGGCCCGCGTGGCGCTGGTCGGCAGCTCGCGCGGTGGCTATGCGATTCGCAACGTCATCAGGAACGGCGGTGCCGGCGATGTCAGCCATGCCGTGCTGTGCGGCACACCCAATCACGGCGTGTTCGCGACCGATGACCAGCCGAACAACGAGTTCAACGGCCGCGGCACATTTCTGCGCGGTCTCAACGAGGGCGAGAGCGAGGTGACGCCGGGTGTTGCCTTCCTTACGCTGCGCAGCGACGGCATGGACAAATACGCCCAGGCGGATGGCCGCTTCATCGGCAAGCCCGGCACGCCGACCGGTGTTACCGTCGAAGGGCCGGAGTTGAAGGGCGCCACCAATCTCGTGCTCGGCGCGCTCGACCATCGCGAAGTGGCGTTTCACCCGCGCGCCTTCCGCGAGATCTACAAATTCATTGCCGGCCGCGAGCCCGCGCGCATCGCGATTGTGCCGGAGCAGAGCGTCAGTTTGAGCGGCCTTGTGACCGGTACGCCAGGCGGCGTGTCGACCAATCGCCCGGTGGCAGGTGCAACCGTCGATGTCTTCCGCGTTGATCCTGATACCGGGGAGCGCAAAGGCAGCGCGGTGCACAGCGCGAAGACCGGCGCCGACGGCCGCTGGGGTCCGGCGCAGGTCGAGCCTTCCTGGTTCCTCGAATTCGTCCTGACATCGCCGGACGCGCCGACGACGCATATCTACCGCACGCCCTTCCCGCGCTCGTCCGATGTCGTGCATCTGCGTGCCGCGCGCCCGCTCGGGCCGGCGGACAAGGATGCCGGCGCCGTCGTGATCATGTCACGCCCGCGCGGCTATTTCGGCCTGCCGCGGGACGTGGTGCTGCTCGACGGCAAGGAGCCGGCCGACGTCAAGCCGGGTGTGCCCACGGATTCGGCAGCAACCTTGCGGCTCCCGGCCGCGGAGGCCGGGCGTAACGTCGTGGCCCAGTTCGGCGAAGAACGAATTGTGGCGCGTGCCTGGCCCGCCTCCGAGAACAGGATTGCGATTGCCGAGCTGACTTACTAGCTATTGGCTTGGGTCATATCTGCGGGAGAGAGCCATGAACATCGCCAGTGTGCGTCGGCCCATCATCCCTCCGACCCCGCCGCGTGCGCCCGACGACATGTCGTTTCTCGGCCGGGTCGCGGTCCTCAAGCAGAACATGATCGCGACCTGGGGCCAGCGTGCCTACGAAGAAGAGGTCATCAAGGGCCGCTTTTTCCTCCACAACAGCTTCATTCTGAATCAGCCGAATGCAATTCGGCATGTCCTGCTCAGCAATTATGAAAACTACACGCGCACGCCGGCGGGGATCCGCATGCTGCGTCCGGTGCTCGGCGAAGGAGTTCTGATCGCGGAAGGCCACGCCTGGGCGCATCAGCGCCGTACGCTCGCGCCGGCCTTCACGCCGCGTGCGACCGCAAATCTCGTCCCGCATATGACCGCGGTGCTCGACGAGACCATCACAAAGCTCGATGCGCGAACAAGCGAGCCGGTCGATCTGCGCGAGACGATGCAGCGTATGACGCTGGAGATCGCCGGACGCACGATGTTCTCGTTCGGCATGGACCGTCACGGCCCGACCTTGCGCAACTTCGTCATGGAATACGGCGCGCGGCTCGGACGGCCCTATTTCCTCGACATGCTGCTGCCGGTGTCCTGGCCGACCCCGATGGATTTTGCCCGCGCGCGCTTCCGCAAGCGTTGGACCGAATTCGTCGCGATGCTGATCGCCGAGCGCCGCACGATGGGCAAGAAGGACGGCGCGCCGCCGCGCGACCTGTTCGATCTCATGGACGCGGCGCGCGATCCCGAAACCGGCAAGGGCTTTTCGGACGCGCAACTCGTCGACGAGGTCGCGACCATGATCCTGGCGGGTCACGAGACCACGGCGACGGCGCTGTTCTGGGCGCTCTATCTGCTCGCGCTCGATCCGGAGACGCAGGAGGAAGTTGCCTCCGAGACCCACGGCGAGCACCTCGACAGCATGGCCGACATCGATCGCCAGAAGTTCACCCGTGCGGTGATCGAGGAGACCATGCGGCTCTATCCGCCGGCCTTCCTGGTCGCGCGCGCCGCGCGCGAGAAGGACAATGCGGCCGGCGTCGAGATCGGCAAGGGCGACATCATCATGATCGCGCCCTGGCTGCTGCACCGGCATGAGAAGCTGTGGGATCAGCCGAACGCCTTCATTCCCAAACGCTTCATGTCGAACGAGGCGCCCGACCGTTTCGCTTACCTGCCGTTCGGCGCGGGTCCGCGCGTCTGCATCGGCGCGCCGTTCGCGCAAGCCGAATCCGTGCTGGCGCTGGCCCGGTTGATCGGCGCCTTCCGTATCGAGCTTGCCGACAGGGTTCCGGTGATCCCGCTCGGCGTCGTGACGACCCAGCCGGACCACTCACCCTTGTTCCGCATCACGCGTCGGTGACAGACATTCGTCTGCCCGATGGCGCGATCCACCCCAGATAGAGCCTCCGCCATGAGCGACATCCAGGCCCAGTTTTCCGTTCTGAAGCAGACCGCCGACGCCAAGGTGGTCGACGCGATTGCACACCTCATCGAGAACGGCGAGGATCACGAGCTCAACCGCGTCAATGTCCTCGATTTCTCCAGGCAGCATGGCCTCGACGAAGAGCACACGATCTCCACCTTCCTGCATGCGGCGCGGCTCGGACTGTTCGATCTCGGCTGGAATGTGCTCTGTCCGGGCTGCGGCGGCGTGCTGGGTGCCCATTCGACGCTGAAGGCGCTCAAGCCGGACGATTATCACTGCGCGCTCTGCGCCTGCGGCTACAAGGCGTCGGTCGACGATCAGGTCGAGGTCTCCTTCACCGTCAATCCGCGCGTGCGGCGCATCGCAGCGCACGATCCCGATACGCTTCCGGTGTGGGAATATTTCAAGCAGGTATTCTGGAGTTCCGGCGTCGACTTCAACAAGGAATCCTTCGCGACGCTCGCCAACGAGGTGACGCTCGATACACTCGAGCTTCCGGCGGGCGAGAAAGCGACCATGTCGCTGCAACTGCCGGGCGACTTCATCATCATCTTCGAGCCGGTGACGCACGCAGCCCATTTCATCGACGTCCAGGGCGAGCCGACCAAGGAGCGCCAGCAGTTCGCGATCATGTACAACAAGGTGCAGGCTCCGACAGGGACGACGACCATGCGGCCGGGGCCGCTGCGGCTGTCGCTGGAGAACCAGGCCGGCGTGCGCGTGTTGCCGTCGGTGTTCATCGCGGCCGAGGCGCTCCATCATCTCATCGGCAAGCGCAAGCCGTTCCTCACCGCCAAGCGCATGCTGTCGAACCAGACGTTTCGCGATGTCTTCAAGGCGGACAATCTCAGCCTCGACCAGCGGCTCCAGATCACGTCGCTGACATTCCTGTTCACCGATTTGAAGGGCTCGACCGCGCTCTACGAGCGCGTCGGCGATCTCGCCGCCTTCGATCTCGTGCGCGCGCATTTCCATGCGCTGCTCGAGATCATCTCCTCCGAGAAGGGCGCGGTGGTGAAGACGATCGGCGACGCCGTGATGGCGACCTTCGTCCGCCCCGAGCACGCCATCGTCGCGGGCCTGCGCATGCGGTCCGCGATGGACGAGCTCAACAGGCAGCGCGGCACCGACGATCTCATCGTCAAGATCGGCATCCATGAAGGCCCGTGCCTTGCGGTGATGCTCAACGAACGCCAGGATTATTTCGGCCAGACCGTCAACATCGCCGCTCGCGTCCAGAGCCTGTCGACGGCGCAGGAGATCCACATCACGGGCCCCGTGCTCGATGCGCCCGCAGTCGCCGAGGTGCTCGAGCAGCGCGCGATCAAGCCGATCCAGAAGCAGGCGGCCCTGCGCGGCATCGCCGACAAGATGGTGGTGTACGAGATACCGTGACAGATTGCCGAAAGGTAATGCCCGCGCGGAGCTGACGCACGTTGCGGCGGTTGAGTTTCCCACTCATATAACGCTGGTGGCGGCCGCACCCCCGCGGCTTCATCGTTTTCGGTAGGATCCTATGCTCGACGGCCTGCGCCAATTCATCGCTGACATTGTGGCTCCTCATGCCGCGGATCGTGCTTTCGGCGATGGCGATTACCGGCTTGCGGCCACCGCGCTGCTGGTTCACGTGGTCTCGCTGGACGGTCAGCCGACGGCGACCGAGCAGCGCAAGCTGCACAGCCTGATCGAAAGCCATTTCGGGCTGGATCGCGGTACCGCCGATCGCCTGATTGCGGACGCTACCCAGGTCGAGGGCGAGGCCGTCGACCTCTATCACTTCACCAGCGTCATCATGCGCTCGCTCGACGAAGAGGGCCGCAAGCGCATCGTCCAGATGATGTGGGAGCTGGTCTATGCCGATGGCCAGGTGTCCGAGTTCGAGGATAACGTCGTCTGGCGCGCGTCCGACCTGCTCGGGATCGCCCAGCGCGACCGGATCGACCTCAAGCATGCGGTCGCAAATCGCGCCGGTGGTCAGGTCAAGGACGGCGCCGTCGGGGGTTGAGCCGTCTCGACGCGGTATTATCGGCGGTTGTGCTGACCACATGACGAAACTTTAATATACCCCCGTCGGCCAGCCCGGCCCCGGATTTCCCCGTAAAATCCGTGGTTTTCCTGCTTCCCTGTTGCCCGCTCAAGCAGCCATGCTGCCGGTGACGCTTGCCTGTCGCGCTCGGCCTATGCTCTCGTTCCGCCATTGCGGGGCCAAAAAACTTCAATTCAAGAGACTTCGATCGTGACTGAGCGGGTAACGTTGATCACCGGTGCGTCGGCGGGCATCGGCACGGAGCTGGCGCGTGTGTTCGCCGCCAACGGGCATCGCCTCGCGCTGACGGCGCGACGCGCAGACCGGCTGGAGGCGCTTGCGAACGAGCTCGCCGCCAAGGGTGGCAAGAAGCCGATCGTGATCGCCTGCGACCTGCAGGAGGCGGATGCGGGCGAGAAGATCGCCGCCGCGCTTGCCGCCGAAGACGTCGAGCTCGACCATCTCGTCAACAATGCCGGCTTCGGCGTGTTCGGCGATGCGATCGAGCGCGACCGCGTCGAACAGGTCGGCATCGTCGATGTCAACGTCCGGGCTCTGACGGATCTGTCGCTGCGCTTTGCCGATCAGCTGATCAGGAACAAGGGCGGTCTTCTCAATGTCGGATCGGTCGCGGGCTTTCTGCCCGGCCCCGGCATGGCCGTGTACTACGCGTCCAAGGCCTATGTGATTTCCCTCACCGAGGCCTTGCGGGCGGAGCTCGCGCCGCGCGGCGTTCGCGTCACCGTACTTTGCCCGGGTCCGGTGCCCACCGAATTCCAGGCGCGCGCCGGCGTCGGGTCCGGTCATGATACGGCTCTTCTCAACGTGTCTGCCGCCGAAGTTGCGCAACAAGCTTATCGCGGCCTGATGGCCAACAAACGGGCAGTGTTGCCTGGTCTCGGCATCAAGATCGTGCCGTTCGCGCTGCGTTTCTTCCCGCGCGGCTTCATCCTGTCCGCCACCAGCCGGTTCCAGAGGCAGAGGCACTGATTCCTTGTTTTGACGCGTTTTCTTTACGCGAACCGGTACCCACTTCGCTCGAAAACGCTTTAAAGAAAGCTCAGAGCTCCTTAGTGGCCCGGAGCTTGCTTCAATATCGGGACGCGTGTGCGCGAACTCACACGATGTTAACTACCGCTTAGTTATGCTGGCGGTCTGAACCGATAGCACTCGCAGAGGCCATGTCGTTCCGGACGGACAGGTTTGGTGGCGCAGAATTGGTGCCCTTCCCAAGAAGGACGCCGAGCGCCGCCGCCTCCGAAGCCCGGTTGCCGGTTCTGATCATCCTGCATCAGGAATCCTCGACGCCCGGCCGCGTCGGCAATGGGCTGCGCGCGCTCGGCCATCGCCTCGACATTCGCCGGCCGCGCTTCGGCGATCCCCTGCCCGACACGCTCGACCAGCATGCCGGCGCTGTTTTTTTCGGCGGTCCGATGAGCGCCAACGATCCCGACGACTACATCCGCCGCGAGATCGACTGGATCGAAATTCCGCTCCGCGAACAGCGGCCGTTCCTTGGTATCTGCCTCGGCGCGCAGATGCTGGCGATGCAGTTGGGGGCCCGCGTCGCACCGCATGCGCAGGCGCTGACCCAGATCGGCTACTATCCGATCCGCCCGACCGCGGCGGGCCACGCGCTCTGCCCGAATTGGCCGGCGCAGGTCTATCACTGGCATCGCGAAGGATTTGAACTGCCCGTCGGCGCTGAGCTGCTTGCGGAAGGCGATGATTTTCCGATCCAGGCGTTCCGCACCGGCAATGCTTTCGGGGTGCAGTTTCATCCTGACGTGACCTGCGCGATGATGCATTGCTGGACCACGCGCGGCTATGACGGCCTCAGCGCGCCCGGCGCGCGCGAGCGGCATCATCATTTCGCGGACCGTGCCGTGTACGACGTTGCGGAGCGGGCCTGGCTCGATCATTTCATCGATGGCTGGCTGGCGCGCCGGCAGGTGCTGGCGCAAGCCGCCGAGTGATCGCGCCTCTGCGCAAGGCCTTCGCGCAAGGCCTTGCCTGATCCCTGGATATGCTAGGCTCGTTCCTAACGAGCGCGCGCGAACGCGTGCCGGCAGACACAGGGAGAGCGTCATGGCCTATGAACACATTTTGTATGAGGTGAGCGACAAGGTCGCGACCATCACGCTCAATCGCCCTGATCGCATGAATGCGTGGACGCCGACGATGGAGCGCGACGTGCGCCATGCGATGGAAGCATCGAGCGCCGATGACGATGTCCGCGTCATCGTGCTCACCGGCGCGGGCCGCGCCTTCTGCGCCGGCGCCGACATGGATGCGCTGAAGGGGCTCGACCCCAACGACGTCAGGCGTGCCTCGAACCTGCCGCCCTTCGACATGAATCGCCGGCCGGACTGGCAGACGCGTTACGGCTTCTATCCATCGATCGGAAAACCCGTCATCGCCATGCTCAACGGCGCGACCGCCGGCATCGGCCTCGTGCACGCGCTTTATTGCGACCTGCGCTTTGCCGCCGACAATACCGTCTTCACGACAGCCTTCGCGCGGCGCGGACTGATCGCCGAGCATGGCATGTCCTGGATGCTGCCGCGCATCGTCGGCCACGCCAATGCGATGGATCTGCTGCTCTCGGCCCGCCGCGTGTCGAGCGAGGAGGCGCTGCGGATCGGCCTGGTGAACCGGCTCTGCTCGCCGGAGAAGCTGCGCGAGGAGACCTACGCCTATGCGCGCGACCTCGCCGACATGGTTTCCCCGAGCGCGATGGCCGTGATCAAGCGCCAGCTCTACGAGGTGCCGTTCCAGACCCTGGCGGAGGCCACGATCGAGGCCAACCGCGAGATGATGGTCGCGTTGAACGGCAGCGATTTCCGGGAGGGGGTCGCGAGCTTCATGGAGAAGCGGCCGCCGAGGTTCACGGGGAAGTAGGGGGGCTGGCTGAACTCGGGGAAAAGGTCCGCCGTCGCCCTTCGGGCTATGGCGGGACAGCCTTCGCTCACTTCGCTACGAGGGAGCTTGGCTGGCTTGCCTAGCGGTAGCTCGCGAATGTCAGTGATGGTGGATGGGGTCCGCCGTCGCCCTTCGGGCTATGGCGGGACAGCCTTCGCTCGCTTCGCTACGAGGGAGCTCGGCTGGCTTGCCTAGCCGTAGCTCGCGAAGCGAGCGAAGGCTGGTGGAGCCAGGCGGGATCGAACCGCCGACCTCGTCATTGCGAACGACGCGCTCTCCCAGCTGAGCTATGGCCCCGTTTGGCGGCCGCTCTGGTGAATGCGGCCGACAACCGGGCGCCATTTAAGTCCCCGCCAAGGTCAAGTCAAGGACGGGTGTGACCCGGTTTTAACCATCCCCGGCACTGACTTCCCTTGTTTGGGCCGGGGGGAACCGATATCTAGCAAAAAGCGTCAATCCCGACCGAAAGCCAGAGTCTTCAATGCGTGCCGTTCTCGACATCGTCATCATCGTGCTCGACCTCTACGTCTGGCTGCTGATCGCCTCCGCGATCCTGTCCTGGCTGATCGCTTTCAACGTCGTGAACACCCGCAACCAGTTCGTTTCGGCGGTGGCGGAGTTCCTGTACCGGATCACCGAGCCGGTGCTGGCGCCGATTCGCAATTTCCTGCCCAGCCTCGGCGGCCTCGATATCTCGCCGATCATCCTGATCCTGCTCATCATGTTCATCGAGCGGGTGATCCTGTATTACATCTACCCGAACGTGATCTAAGCAGGCGGGAGCGCCTTGGTTGCGAAAGAGGCCTTCAAGGAACCCTGGCGCTATTCGGTCGCAGGAATCAGCATCGCGCTGCGGGTGACGCCGCGCGGCGGCCGCGACGACATCGACGGGATCGAGCAATTGGCCGACGGCCGCAGCGTGCTCAAGGTGCGGGTGCGCGCGATCGCCGATGGCGGCGAGGCCAACAAGGCCGTTCTGGTGCTATTGGCGAAATCGCTCGGCGTCCCCAAGGCCAGTGTAAAGCTGCTATCCGGTGCCACCTCGCGGCTGAAGCAGATCGCGGTCGACGGCGATCCGGCGCGACTCGGCGAAGCCCTGCGCAAGCTCGCCCAAGCCAGATCGGCAGACGCCAAACCGACAGACCAAGGGAACTGACATGACGGCCAAGATCATCGATGGAAAAGTCATCGCTGCGGAACTCCGCGCGCGCGTCGCTGACGAGGTTGCCCGCGTCAAGCGCGAACACAATCTGGTGCCGGGCCTCGCGGTGGTTCTGGTCGGCAACGACCCCGCCAGCGAGGTCTATGTCCGCTCCAAGCACACCCAGACGCAGGCGGCCGGCATGGCCTCGTTCGAGCACAAGCTGCCGGCCGACGTGTCGCAGGCCGATCTGCTGGCCGTCGTCGCAAAACTCAACCGCGATCCCGCCGTGCACGGCATTCTGGTGCAACTGCCGCTGCCGAAGGGCCTGAACACCGAGGCCGTCATCAACGCCATCGATCCCGCCAAGGATGTCGACGGCCTGCATCCGAACAATGCCGGCCGGCTCGCCGGCGGCTTTGAAGCGCTGTCGCCTTGCACGCCGCTCGGCTCGATCATCCTGACCAAGAGCGTCCACGCCTCGCTTGAAGGCATGAATGCCATCGTGATCGGCCGCTCCAATCTGGTCGGCCGTCCGCTGGTGCAATTGCTGCTCAACGAGAATGCCACGGTGACCATCGCGCATTCGCGCTCGCGCGATCTGCCCGGGCTCGTGAAGCGCGCCGACCTTGTTTATGCCGCGGTCGGCAAGCCGGAGATGGTGCGCGGCGACTGGTTGAAGCCGGGCGCGACCGTGATCGATATCGGCATCAACCGTATCCCCAAGGACGACGGCAAGACCCGTCTCGTCGGCGATGTCGCGTATCAGGAAGCACTCGCCGTTGCCGGCGCGATCACGCCGGTGCCGGGTGGCGTTGGCCAGATGACGGTCGCCTGCCTGCTGGTGAATACGCTGCGCGCGGCGTGCGCGATCGCAGGGCTGCCGAAGCCGGCGGGTTAGGTTTTCTTCACCTCTCCCCGCTTGCGGGGAGAGGTCGGAATTCAAGCGTAGCCTGAATTCCGGGTGAGGGGGACTGTCCGCGAATCTAAGTCTCACCGTCCTTGCGGAGACTCCCCCCTCACCCCGACCCTCTCAGCGCGAGCGAAGCTCGTCGCGGCCCCGCAAGCGGGGCGAGGGAGCAGAGCTCACGCCTTCTTTTTCTTCTCGCGCTCGATGCCTTCGAGGATCAGCTTCTGCGCGTCTTCCGGGCCGCCCCAGCGCAGAATCTTCACCCACTTGCCCTTCTCGAGATCCTTGTAGTGCTCGAAGAAGTGCTGGATCTGCTGCAGCGTGATGTCGGGCAGGTCGGAGTACGACTTCACCTTGTCGTAGCGCTGCGTCAGCTTCGACGACGGCACCGCGAGAATCTTCTCGTCGCCGCCGGCTTCGTCTTCCATGAACAGCACGCCGACCGGGCGCACGCTCATGACGGCGCCGGGGATGATGGCGCGGGTGTTGATGATCAGCACGTCGCAGGGATCGCCATCATCGGACAGCGTGTGCGGGATGAAGCCGTAGTTACCGGGGTAACGCATCGGCGTGTAGAGGAAGCGGTCGACAACGAGCGTGCCGGCTTCCTTGTCCATCTCGTATTTGATCGGTTCGCCGCCCACGGGGACTTCGATGATGACGTTGACGTCGTGGGGTACGTTTTTTCCGATCGAGACCGCATCGATACGCATTCAAGGCTCCGTTGTTGCCGAGGTTAAATCGCGCCCGGCAGCGATTTTGGCGCTGTCATACGCGGGCTTGGCGCGCCAATCCATCGTGTTTTTGTGAAATAATGAATCCAGCGACTACCGGCTCAAAAGGCAACGGTATCGACGGATGGGAAGCGCTGCCGGCTAGACTTTCAGCAGCTCAATTGGTCCAAGCGAAGGCAACCTTGTCGAGCGACTTCGGCCCGAAACGCTCGGAGGAGCGCGCCACCATGCGGCCGCCCAAGGCGCGGTAGAACTCGGTCGCTGGATCGTTGTCCGAGAGCGCCCACACCACCATGCTCTTCAGGCCGCTCTGCATCAGGTCGCGGCGGGCTGCGGTGAACAGGCGGCGGCCGAAGCCGAGACCCTGGAATTCCGGACGCAGATAGAGCTCGTAGATCTCGCCGTCGAAGTGCAGGCTGCGGGCGCGGTTGCGGCCGTAATTGGCATAGCCGGCGATCTTGTCGCCGAACACGAGCACGCTGACGCGGCTGCCTTTGCGAATCGCACTGTCCCACCACTGCGGACCGCGGCGGTTGATCAGCTTTTCCAGTTCGCCGCCGGGAATGATGCCCTGATAGGCGGAGCGCCAGGCTTCGTCATGGGTGGACGCCACCGCAGTTGCATCTGCAGCTTTGGCCGGCCGGACCTCGATCAGGGTTGTGCTCATGGATACGATCAAACCAAGTCGCCGCGCCGGCGGCAAGACCTATCGTTAATTATCGGTTAACGTGTGGATTTTGTGCATCAGTATTTTAACCATGTTGTACCGAAAGAAGACAAGACGCCATTTCGAACGGCACCGGCCTGCCATTGCCGGTGCAAAACTGCCCTGCGGCAACCAATGAACCGCGATGGCAACGCAAAAAGTCCGCCGAAAATGATTCGTTCCTGCAGATCCGTCGCTGTCCGTGTTCGCCTGCGGCGATTCATGCGCCTCTTCAACATCTTCGCCCTCCTGCCTGTGCTGGCCTTGTTGATGGCGTCCCCTCTGTGCGCGCAGGTCACGTTTGGGTCATCGGGTGAGGAGGGCGAGCCGCTTCGCCGGCAACAATGGCGCGTGCCATCGCCGGATACCGACGTTGCCGCGCATGCGCTGCTGTTTCGTCCCGTTGGCGCCGGTCCGTTCCGGCTTGCGGTGATCGCGCATGCCTCGACGCAGAATGTGCTGCGTCGGGCGCAAATGCCGCAGCCTGAATACCGCGCGCTGGTCGCGTTTCTCGTCGCACACGGCTTCGCCGTGCTGGTGCCGGAGCGGCTCGGCCATGGTGCGACCGGCGGCCGCTATGTCGAGGACCAGGGCGGCTGCGACGAGGCGGATTACGCGCGCTCGGGTCGCGCGACGGCCACCGAAATTTCGCTCGCGCTGGATTTTTTGCGAAAGCAGGATTTCGTTCGTCAAGACTCGGCCGTCGTGCTCGGCCATTCCGCCGGCGGTTGGGGGGCGTTGGCGCTCGCGAACGCCGATCCGAACGCGATCTCCGCGATCATCGCGCTTGCGCCGGGGCGCGGTGGCCACGCCAACGACGAACCGAACCGGATCTGCGCGCCGCAGACGCTTCTCGCCGCGGTGGCCGAGTTCGGCAAGGCGGCGCGCATTCCGGTCACATGGCTCGTGGCGACCAATGACAGCTATTTTGCGCCGGCGTTCTCGCGCCAATTGGCCGATGCGTTTCGCGGTGGAGGCGGCAAGGTGGACTTCCGCACATTGCCGGCCGTCGGCAGCGAGGGGCATTGGATGATCGAGAGCGAAGCCGGCGTCAAAGCCGCCAGCCGCGAGCTCGGGCTTGCGCTGAACCAGTCCAAACCTGCGGCGGCCAAGAAGCCATGACGCTGTATCTCCTGGTCAAATACCTCCATGTGCTGGGCGCCATCGTCATTCTCGGCACTGGCACCGGCATCGCCTTCTTCATGCTGATGGCGCACCGCACGAGCGACGCCGAATTCATCGCGCGTACCGCTTCGGTGGTGGTGATTGCGGACGCGATCTTCACGCTGTCGGCCGTGATCCTCCAGCCGGTGACGGGCGGCCTGCTGATGATGCTTTCGGCCATGCCGATCACGGAACGCTGGCTGCTGGCCTCGCTTGGGCTCTACGTCTTTGCGGGCCTGTTCTGGGTCCCCGTCGTCTTCATGCAGATCGAGATGCGCGATCTCGCGCGCAAGGCGGCCGAGCAGCGCGGCGCTCTGCCTGAACGCTACTTCGTGCTCTACCGCCGCTGGTTCGCGTTCGGTTTCCCCGGCTTCGGCGCGACGATGTTGATCCTGTGGCTGATGATCGCGAAACCGTTTTGAGAGATGCGATGACCCAGCCAACCGTTTTGGTGCTCGGCGCCTCCGGCCTGATCGGGCGCTTCGTCACCGACGATCTGCGCGTGCGGGGATTTCGCGTGGTCGGCGTCGCACGCAGCCTGTCGCCCGCGCAGAAGATGAGCGCACGGGACATCGAGCAGCCGATCTTGTCGCTCGACGCAGCCGCGCTGATGCGCCTCTTCCGCGAGCATGCCGTCGACGTCGTCGTGAACTGTCTTGGCGTGCTCCAGGATGGTCCCGGCAGCGACACCGGCGCGGTGCATCGCGATTTCGTCGCGCGCCTGCTTGAGGCGATCGCCGACAGCGGCCGCGCGATCCGGCTGGTGCACATCTCGATCCCCGGGACCGCGGAGGCGGATCGCACCGCCTTCGCGACGACCAAGCGCGAGGCCGAACGCCTGATTGCAACCTCCGGCATTCCCCACGCTGTCCTGCGGCCCGGCTTCGTCGTCGCACCGTCAGCCTATGGCGGCAGCGCCATGCTGCGTGCGCTCGCCGCCTTCCCGCTCGACCTGCCGCAGAAGGAGATGTCGACGCCATTCCAGTCCGTCGCAGTCGAGGACATTTCGGCCACCATCGCCTGGCTCGCCGCGCGCGATATCGACGACGCCTCAGTCAAAGCCGTGACGTGGGACCTGATGCAGGCCGAGCCGGTCACCATGGTGGGCGTCATCAAACAGTTCCGCCACGCCTTCGGCACAGCCGGCTGGCCGCGCCTCGTGATGCCATCCTTCATGCTCGATCTCGGCGCGAAGATCGGCGATCTAGCCAATTATCTCGGCTGGGTGCCGCCGATGCGCTCCACCGCCATCGCCGAGCTGCGCCGCGGCGTGACTGGCGATCCCTCCGCCTGGATCGCCGCCACGGGCATCGCGCCGAAGACGTTGACTGATGCGATCGGGCGCCATCCCGCCACCATCCAGGACAAATGGTTCGCGCGGCTGTTCCTGATCAAGGCGCTGATCTTCGCCAGCCTCGTTGCGTTCTGGCTTGTCTCCGGCTTCATCGCGCTGTTCGTCTCCTACCGCGCCGCCGCCGGCATCCTGACCGCGCACAATTTTTCGCCCGCGCTGGTCGATCCCATCACCATCGGCACCAGCCTGATGGACATGAGCATCGGCGCGCTGATCGCCTTCCGCCGCACCGCGGCGATCGGCCTGCTCGCAGGCATCGTCGCCTCGCTCGGCTATATGTTCGGCGCGGCAATCCTCACGCCCGACCTCTGGATCGAGCCGCTCGGCGCGCTGGTGAAGACAGGCCCCGCGATCGTGCTGATGCTGGCCGCGCTTATGATGCTGGATAATCGATAGCGTTTTCACGCGAAGTGGATCCCGGTTCGCGCCCAGAAAACGCGTAAGATAGAGAGACTGATGAGCAAATGGCCCGATGATGACGTAATTCTGTTCGACGGCGTCTGCATCTTCTGCTCGCGCTGGGTCCGCTTCGTCGCCAAGCGCGACACGTCGAAGCGGTTTCGCTTCACGCCGATCCAGTCGGATTATGGGGCGCGGCTTGCCCGTACGTTTGGCATCGATCCTGACGATCCCGACACCAATGCCGTGGTTCATGACGGAGAGGTCTTTATGAAGTCCGACGCCGCGCTGATCGTGCTGTCGCATCTGCCGGGATGGCGTTGGGTGCGCGCGTTGTTCGCCGTGCCAAAACTGCTGCGAGACCCCGTGTACAGCCTCATCGCGCGCAATCGCTACCGCATCTTCGGCAAGTACGACGCCTGCTTCGTTCCCGATGCGGATTTGCGGGCGCGGGTGATTGAGTGACGTAGCCGGCGCTTACGGCTTGCCTGAAGCCGCCAGCACTTCCTTCGCCGCGCGCTCCCCGCTGTCCCTGGCGCCATGCGCCGTCGTGAAGAAGCTTGGCGACGTCGCTTCTCCCGCGAAGAACAGCCGCCCATCCACCGGCGCGGCCAGCACCGCGCGGTCTCCAGCGTGCCCTGGCAGTGCGTGTGAATACGATCCTCTCGCGAAGGGGTCGTGGGCCCAGCGCGACTCGTAGAGCGGCTTGAGCTTTCGCCTGATGTCGTTGCCGAGGAAGCCTGCGATCTCGTCGATGCTGTGCGCGGCAATGGCGCCGTCGCCGGCGTCTTCCAGCCCGCGGGCAAAGCTGCCGCCGAAAAAGCCTTCGATGCAGGGCTGTCCGAACGGGCGGATGTGATAGGTGCCCATCTCGGTGCGCATGGTGGCGCCGCGCAGATTGCCCTCTTTCGGAAAGGCTTCTGCATCGTCGAGCGCCAGCGTCACCTTGTCGTCGACGCCGAGCGGCAGGCCGGCTGCCGCATCGACCTTGGCGGGCAGCGGCGGTGAGAAGCGGATCGCCTCATCGGCGATCAGATTGGTCGGAACGGTGACGATCACCTTGTCGGCGGTCAGCGTACCCTGCGATGTCTCGATGCGGAGGCGCTGGCCGGAATGATCGATCAGCGTGACATTGCAGCCCAGGGCCACCGGGCAGGGGGCGCCATAGGCCGCGATCAGTGCGCCATAGCCACGGCGGACGCGCCAGTTGAGATCGCTGTCCTCGTAGGCGTCCCAATCCAGTGTCGACATGTCCTTCAGTTCGCAGCCGTTGATGTAGGTCGAGACGGCGTCGATCATGGGATTCCAGCGATTGCCCGGATCGAGGCTCAGGCTTGCGGGCTCGTCCTTGCCCTTTTGCGCGGCCTGCCACAGCCGCTCGTAGAATGCGTCCATCGCGCGCATGAAATCGTCGCGCTCGGTCTGCGGAAACGCGTTGCCGAAGGCGCGCTCGCGCCAGGGCGGCAGGTCCTTGTTGACCTCGAAGCCGAGCTGCTTGGCGATGTCGACGAAGGAATTCTTGTCGGCCGAGTGCAGCCAGCCGCAGCCGACGTCGAAGGTCACCTCAGGCGAGGCCTGCACGGTCCAGGCACGTCCGCCAATCCGGTCGCGCGCCTCCAGCACGATCATGGAGAGGCCGGAGCCATGCAGCGCATGCGCCGCGCCGAGGCCGGCTGCGCCGGCGCCGATGATCGCGACGTTGACGGAGGAGGGCAGGGAGGTCATCAGCGGGCTCTAGCACGTTCGCGAAGAGCGCTGAAGCCACCACAAAGTGAGGTGTCATCACCCGCCTTGTGCGCACGTTGTGCACTGGGGCGAGTGATCCATCTTCGTAGGGTGGGCAAAGGCGCTCTTGCGCCGTGCCCACCATTGTCGACCGGGATTTCAAGTGGTGGGCCCGCTACGCTTGGCCCACCCTACGGCACTACGGTATGGAGCGGCTTACGCCACCGCTTCCTTGGACTTTTCCGCGCGCTTGCGCTCGTTCGGGTCGAGGTGCTTCTTGCGCAGGCGGATCGACTTCGGCGTGACCTCGACGAGCTCGTCGTCCTCGATATAGGCGAGCGCCTTTTCCAGCGTCATGCGGATCGGCGGGGTCAGGCGCACCGCTTCGTCCTTGGACGTGGTGCGGATGTTGGTGAGCTGCTTGCCCTTGAGCACGTTGATCTCGAGATCGTTGTCGCGGGTGTGCTCGCCGACGATCATGCCCTTGTAGACCTTCCAGCCCGGCTCGATCATCATCGGGCCGCGGTCTTCCAGCTTGAACATGGCGTAGGCCACCGCTTCGCCCTGGTCGTTGGAGATCAAGACGCCGTTGCGGCGGCCCTGGATCTCGCCCTTGTACGGGGCGTAGCCGTGGAACAGGCGGTTCATGATCGCCGTGCCGCGGGTGTCGGTGAGCAGTTCGCCCTGATAACCGATCAGGCCGCGGGTCGGCGCGTAGAACACCAGGCGCAGGCGGTTGCCGCCGGACGGCTTCATCTCGACCAACTCGGACTTGCGCTCGCTCATCTTCTGCACGACGACGCCGGAATGCTCCTCGTCGACGTCGATCACGACTTCCTCGATCGGCTCCATGGTGGCGCCGGTCGCTTCGTCCTTCTGGTACACGACGCGCGGGCGCGACACCGAGAGCTCAAAACCTTCGCGGCGCATGGTCTCGATCAGGATCGCGAGCTGCAATTCGCCGCGGCCCGAGACTTCCATCGCGTCCTTGTCGGAGGCTTCGACGACGCGCAGCGCGACGTTGCCTTCGGCTTCACGCAGCAGACGGTCGCGGATCATGCGGCTCGTCACCTTGTCGCCTTCAGTGCCGGCGAGCGGGGAGTTGTTGACGATGAACGACATCGACACGGTCGGCGGATCGATCGGCTGCGCCGGCAGCGGCACCTCGACGGTCGGATCGCAGAAGGTGTCGGCGACGGTGCCCTTGGTCAGGCCGGCAATGGCGACGATGTCGCCGGCTTCG
Source organism: Bradyrhizobium sp. MI1.7 (assembly GCF_055811795.1). Lineage (NCBI taxonomy): Bacteria > Pseudomonadati > Pseudomonadota > Alphaproteobacteria > Hyphomicrobiales > Nitrobacteraceae > Bradyrhizobium > Bradyrhizobium sp. MI1.7. The sequence continues at coordinate 43,685 of NZ_JBVVPO010000021.1, read as the reverse complement.
GCTTCATCGAGCGGCGTGCGCTCGAGACCGCGGAATGCCAGGATCTTGGTGATGCGCCCGGACTCGACCAGCTTGCCGTCGGCATGCAGCACCTTGACCTGCTGGTTCGGCTTGAGCACGCCGGACGAGATGCGGCCGGTGATGATGCGGCCGAGATAGGGGTTGGCTTCCAGGATGGTGCCGATCATCCTGAACGGACCTTCCTCGACCGTCGGCGGCGCGACGTGGCGCAGGATCAGGTCGAACAGCGGCTCCATACCCTTGTCCTGCGGACCCTCGGGGCTTTCAGCCATCCAGCCCTGCTTGGCCGACCCGTACAGGATCGGGAAGTCGAGCTGCTCCTCGCTGGCGTCGAGCGCCGCGAATAGGTCGAACACCTCGTTGATGACTTCGGTCGGGCGCGCGTCGGGGCGGTCGACCTTGTTGATGACGACGATCGGCTTCAGGCCGACCTTGAGCGCCTTGGAGACCACGAATTTGGTCTGCGGCAGCGGGCCTTCGGCGGCGTCGACCAGCACCAGGGCGCCGTCCACCATGTTTAGGATGCGCTCGACCTCACCACCGAAATCGGCGTGGCCGGGGGTGTCGACGATGTTGACGCGGGTGTCCTTCCACTGCACCGAGGCCGCCTTGGCCAGGATGGTGATGCCGCGCTCACGCTCCAGATCGTTGGAGTCCATGGCGCGATCCGTCACCTTCTGGTTCTCGCGGAACGTACCGGATTGCTGGAGGAGTTTGTCGACCAGGGTCGTCTTGCCGTGGTCGACGTGGGCGATGATGGCGACGTTACGAAGGTTCATGAGTGAGCTTCTTTGCGGTCGGACAATGGGTTAAGCGCGATCTCGCCGGTCGGACCGGGACCTCTTCTCGAAACAACGCTGGAAGACTGGAAACGGGCGCTTTCCGCCCAAAAAGGGCCGCCCGGTCATCTCGACCAGGCACCCTACGCGTTGCGGCGCAATATATGCAAAAACCGCCAAAAAACAATGTGTTCTTTGCTAGTTGGTTGACTGAATTTTGTCAGGGAATCTCCGGGGGTTAGGGTAAATTCAGCACCAAACCGGCCTTTGCTCGGGGACGGGGCCTCGATCAGCCCTGCGCCGAGCCGGGGCTGGTCTCCTCGGTCGGATAGACCCCGCGCAGCACTTCCTCGAAGTGCATCTTCACCGCGTCGTTGCACAGGCAGGCGCGCAGGCGCAAGCCGTCGAGATTGCGGACCAGGATCGCGCCGCGTCTTGTATCGAGCACGCCCTCGGCCTTGAACGACTGGAGCACGCGGCTCGCATAGCTGCGGCCGACCCCGAGCAGCGTCGCGAGTTGCTCATGCGTCAGCGGCACGCTGCTCTCGTCGCCGGTCCGCTCCATCGCCGCAATGATCCACTTGGCCGTACGCTGCTCGATGGAGTGGATGGCGTTACAGGCGGTGGACTGGAACATCTGCGCCAGCATGCAGTCGGCATAGCGGGCGAAGATGTTGCGCAGCGAGGCCGAGCGCATCTTGGCAGCGTCCAGCTTGGCGACGTGAATGCGCGCGAATGGTCCGCCGAATTTCACGCAGATGCGGGTATAGGCCGGCAAAAATCCCTCGCTGACGATGCCGCCCACTGCGCCTTCGCGGCCGACCAGGATGGTCTCGACGTCGCGGCCGTCCTCATTGGGAACGAGAAATGTCGCGAGCGACGGCCCACAGGGGAAGTGCACGACCTGGACATCGTCGCCGGGACTGTAGAGCAGCTCGTTGGCCCCGGCGGTGTCCAGGGTGACGTGCGGTGCCAGCAGCGCGTAGTCAGCCGGACTCAAGCGCCGCAGCAGATTGTTGGCCGGCCGGCTGCCGACTTCGGTTGTCTTGCTGATACGCGCGTCCATCGTAAATCCCCTGCTCTCCTTTCAACACTAGCGAGGTCCGATCATGGGCTATGTGCACAAGTGGACAGACGTGAAAACTGTTCTGTGGTGAGTTTCGTTCCGGGAACCCTCCGATGCGCTGGGCGCAGGCGTCGGGATGAGGCTGTCCTCGATCGGTAAGAACATGCAGCCCTCGATATCCACCATCATGATACCTGCTCCCCCGGACGGCTCGACCGGCATGCCCGCCGATGTTCTGATCGTTGAGGACGATCCGATCATTGCGATCGATTTCGAGGATCGCCTGCTCGGATTTGGCGTGAGGAGCGTGCGCACCGTGGGGTCGGTGGCGCAGGCGCTGGCGGCGATCGCAGCGCGCGCGCCGGATTTCGCGCTGCTCGACGTCGAGCTCGGCCGCGAGAAAAGCTTTGCCGTCGCCGACCGGCTGGCGGCTGCGCAAATTCCCTTCGTCTTCGTGACGGGCTACGGCGCCGAGGATCGGATCGCTCCCGAATTCAAGACGCGGCCGCGGCTGCAAAAGCCGTGTTCGAGCGAAGCGCTGGAGGCCGCGCTGCGCTCGGGCGGCTCCTGATCGCCCGTCGGCGTTCTCCCGGCTTCAGGCCAATTTCGGATCGAGCGTGGTCGACCACAGCGCGACGTCGGCGCGGTCGCGCAAGGTCACCGTCATCTGGCCGGATGCGCCGTCGATCTTGACGTGACCGAAGAACTGCATGCCTGCGGACGGCGGCAGGTTCTGGTTGTCCTTGCCCGGCGCTTTGACGAAGCGCACCTCTGGCCCAAAGGTGTTGTCGAGCGCGTTCGGACCGAAGGTGCCCGCATGCAGCGGGCCCGAGACGAATTCCCAGAACGGCTCGAACTCCTGGAATTGCGCCTTGTTCGGATCGTAATAATGCGCGGCGGCGTAGTGCACGTCCGCGGTCAGCCACACCGTGTTGTTGATCGGCGCCATCTTGATGAAGCGCAGGATGTCGGCGATCTCGAACTCGCGGCCGCGCACCGGGCCGTCGCCCTGCGCAATGGCTTCCGATCCGCCCTTCGGCGTGTCCGACACGACGAGACTGATAGGCATGTCGGAGGCGATCACTTTCCAGGTCGCACGCGAATTCAGAAGGCCGCGCTTGAGCCAGGCGACCTGGTCCGGGCCGAGAAAATAGCTCGCGGGCCCGTAAGCGGTTTCGAGATTGGCGCCGTTCGGGCCGCGATAGCTGCGCTCGTCGAGCACGAACACGTCGAGATGCGGGCCGTAGGAGATCTGGCGATAGACGCGGCCCGGCTCAACGATGCTCTCCCGCATCGGATACATCTCGTGAAAGGCGCGGCCGGCGCGGGCTGCCAGCAGGGAGATGTCGCGCACCTTGTAGGACGCCGGCAACTCCTTCGACAGCGACCAGTTGTTGGTCACTTCATGGTCGTCCCACTGCACGAAGATCGGCACTTCGGCATTGAAGGCGCGGACGTTGTCGTCGGTGAGATTGTATTTGTGTGCGGCGCGGTACTCGTCCAGCGTCTCCGCGACCTTGGCCTTTTCGGGGATGGTGACGTTCTTCCAGGTCTTGCCGTCGGTGAGCTTCACCTCGGATTCGATCGGACCGTCGGCATAGATCGTGTCGCCGGAATGCAGGAAGAAATCCGGGCGATGCTTGCGCATCGCGGAGAAAGTGAACATGCCGCCATCATCGGGATTGATGCCCCAGCCTTGCCCTGCGACGTCGCCGCCCCAGACGAAGCTGACGTCGCGACGGTCGGCCGGAGCGGTGCGGAAGCGGCCGACCACCGGCTCGCCCTCGATCGCGGTATGCGAGAGATCGCGAAAGCGGACGCGATAGAAGATGTCCTGTCCGCCCGGCAGGTTCTCGATCAGCATCTTCGCGGTGAAGTCGCTCTCCGGCAGTGCCGCGATCGGCGGCAGTGCGCGGACATCCTTGAAGGACTCGGTCGTGGCCACCTCGACCAGCATCTGCGATGGCCGGTCAGTGCGCGCCCAGACCACGCCACCGTCGACCGTGACGTCGCCGGACTGCACGCCATGCGTAACCGCCGGCCGGTCGGCCGCGCGCGAGAGATGGGGCATCGCGATCGCGCCGAGTGCGCCGGCGCTGGTGGTGAGGAAGCGGCGGCGGGAGAATTTGATGTTCATGGCGGCTTCGCTTTTTGTCTCGTGCGCATCTCGCGTCGTCATTCCGGGACGGTCCGAACGACCGGACCCGGAATCTCGAGATTCCGGACTCGCGCTGCGCGCGCTCCGGAATGACAGCGAAAGCTATACTGAGACAGTATGACGCAGCAATAACGCGGCAAGCGTTTACGCGTTGCCGGCGGCCCTGAATTGCGCGCCTGCGCGCTGCAGGCTTTGCGGCATGGCAAACAGCACGGCCTTGCGGTCGGCGACGGCGGCGTGGAACTGGTCGAGCACGATGTTGATGGCGGTGAGCCCGCCCTCTCCGATCGCGCCGTGATCGAAGCAGCGCAGCGTGTCGCGCAGGATTTCGTCAGCCTCGGTTTGCATCTGGTCGAGCTCGTCGGTCGTCTCGCTCTTGCGCGCCGCCGCGATCAGGTCGAACAGGCGGTCGCGCAAATGGCTGTTGTTGTCGCGCTCGTCCTTCTTCAGGTAGCCCGCGAACCAGGCGCCGATCGAGCCCATCGCCGAGAGCGCCATCAGGGTCCACCAGATGTAATCGCTGTATTTGTCGAGGAAGGTCTTTTCCTCGCCGTCGACGAAGGCGGCGGCGCCCGGATGCACGGGGATCACCGCATCCTTGTCGGTGTCGGGCGTCTCGATCTTCGCCGCCATCGGGAATTCCGCCACCAGTTGCTGGCGCACGGCGAAGAGCTGGCGCGTGAATGCCGCGATGGTGGTATCGGACACCCCTTTGCGCGCCACGATGTGGTGCGAGAAGCTGATGGTCTTGACCTCGTCATCGGGGCGATCGGGCGAGCCGCCATAGGTGCCGGCGGGAATCTCCGATGCTTCGTAGACGGGATGGTTTTGCGCGATCGCGTCCGCGGAATCGATCGCGAGGAAGGTCGGCGTGCCGCTGTCCTTGGCGGAAGCCGCGATCGCATCCGACGTGATCTTGCTGTTGACGGGGCCGGCTGCGAGATAGGCATCGGCCTTCTGGGCCTTGATCGCCTCGGCGGCTTCATTGGCCGGGAACTGTATGACCTCGACCTTGGCGGGATCGACGCCGTATTGCTGGAGGATCACCTTGAGCAAATTGACGTTGGCCTGGGTTCTGCCGATCACCCCGACGCGATGGCCGGCGAGCTGCGCGATCTTGGTGATCTTCGCGCCCTTCTTCTTGCCCTTGCCGGGCACGGTCCACAGCACCACGACGTTCTTGCGCAGGGTCGCGACGGCTTGCGCGTTCTTCGGCACGTCGACGTCGCCGCGCACGATGGCGAGATCGACCTTGTTTTCCGCGAGCGCATCGGCGCTGGCGGTGGCACCGTCGGTCTGGATCGGGCGTAGCCGCACAAAGCTCTTGTGCTGCGCGAAAGCCTGCGTCAGCGCCTGCACCACCTTGAGGTCGTCGCTATTGGCCGGACCGACCGCGATCTTCAACGTCACCGGTCGCATCGCGAAATAGTATCCGCCGACGAGCGCGCCGATGATCGCAAGCACCAGCGCCAGAGACACAAGCGCCGTCTTCCGCGCCGCTGATCGCGGCGAAGGCGGGGTGGGCGCTTCGGCCAGGTCCAATCCCCCGGTCATCGATCTCCCAAACAGGCGCTTGAGGCTCAGTTTCATCTTGGCCGGCGATTTACACCTGCAATCATAGCAAATTTCTTGTCCCGCGGGGTTACATCTCCGTCATGGTTAGCGGATGGACGAAATCCGGTCTGAACCAGGGCCATACGCACGGTGTTAGGGTAAAGTTCCCCTGAAAATGGAGGCGATCATGGCAGAGCGGCTGACGCCGGAAGCACGCAAGCAGGCACTGGGCGCCATACCGGGCTGGACCGAGGTTCAGGGCCGCGACGCCATCGGGAAGACCTTTGTCTTCAAGGATTTCAACGAGGCGTTCGGGTTCATGACCCGCGCGGCGCTGGTTGCCGAGAAAATGGATCACCACCCCGAATGGCGCAACGTCTACAAGACGGTGGAGGTGGTGCTGTCGACCCATGACGCCGGCGGCGTCACCAAGCTCGACATCGAGCTGGCCAGGACGATGAACACGATCGCCAAGCTGACAGCTACCTGACACCTTGCGAGGATCGGCTGCATCCCCATGTTGTGATCAGCAGGAGATGCGGCCATCTGCCGCCCCTGGCTGAATGGGGAGTTTGTCGAACATGGCTGCCGAACACAGCGTCGGCTTCGAGCCGGCCGATCGGCTCGCGGAGGATCATGAGAGCGTGCGCCGCGGTTTCTGGCGCAAGCTGAAGCGTGTCGCCGCGCAATTGCCGTTCGCGGAAGACCTGCTTGCGGCCTATTACTGTGCGTTCGACCGGCAGACGCCGCGCCATGTCCAGGCGTCGCTGCTCGGAGCGATCGCCTATTTCATCCTGCCGTTCGATTTCGTCCCCGACGTGATGCCGATCCTCGGCTTCACCGATGACGCCGCCGTGCTCGCCACCGCCATCCGCATGGTCGCCAGCCACATCACGACGGAGCACCGCGAAGCCGCCCGCGCCGTGCTGAAGCGTGGGGTGGATGGTGCGGAGGCGGCGCAGTAGGCGTTGTTGGCTACACGCCGTAGCCACGCCCACCGCTGTCATTCCCCGCGACCCGGCCACGCCAAGGCTTCGCCGGGGTTGCGGTCCAGGGCAGCCGAAGCTTTAGCGTAGGTGGCAGGCGGGGAATCCGGTAGGCCGCGGCCTCTCGATTCAATCACTGACGTCACGGAGTACTGGATCGTCCGGTCAAGCCGGGCGATGACAGCGAGTGTGTGGGTGCCGCTTGCGACACCATCGGCCGCAATGCCGCTCGTTACTTCTTCTCCGCCCGCGCGTTCCCCGCGTCCCACGCCTGGAATTGCTTGAACAGCGCTTCCCTGTCTGCGTCGGACACCTTCTGGGCCGCGGGGTTCTGCTTGAGGAACGCCTCGAAGCGCTCCCGGGTCACCGGTTCGACGCCGTGCTTGTCGAGCCATTGCTGCGCCACCGGCAATCTGTTCCAGCCCGTCAGAGGTGCCGGGAGCGAGACTTCCTTCCACTTGGGATGGAAAGGCGGGTTCTGCAGGGTCGGGAATTTCGTGAAGAACGCATCCACGAACAGCGCAAGCTTACGGTAACGGTCGGTGTTGGGCGCCCAGTTGTAGGCCGCGAGCACCGCCGGCACCGCGATGGTGTCCACGTTCTCGCCTTCCTTGATCAGGTTCGGATAGTCTTTGGCGGTCAGCGTCGCCGGCAGATAGTCGCTCTGGAGCGGCTTTGCATAGTCGACCCCCGCGAGGTGGAAGCGGCCGTCATTGCTGAAGGTCGACACTGACTTGTACGGCTTGCCGCCGACCACGATGACGGCGTCGATCTCGCCGGCTTTCAGCTTCTCCATCGCGATGCGCTGCTCGACATAGACAAAGTTCGCCTTGATCCCGAGCCGTTCGAACACCGTCAGCGCGGTGACGAAGGTCCCGCCATTGGGCAGATCGACGCTGACCTTCTTGCCCTCGAGATCCTTCAGCGTCGCGACCGATTTCGGCGCGATCACCTGCATCTCTTCATTGTAGAGCTTGGTCACATAGGTGAACTGCTTCTTGATGTCCTTGGCAAAGCCCTTGCGCTCGAGATAGTCGAGCGTGTCCGCCCGCACGATGCCGAGATCGACGCCTTGCAGGAACAGAATGTCGGCGACGCTCTGCACCGAGCCGCGGCCGACGATCGGTAGCACGCGGATCTTGTTGCCGTCGTCGAGCACGGAGGCGAGGTCGGCGCCGAACTGCACGTAGGTGCCGCCGATCGTGCCGGTGATCAGCGTGACCGTATTGGCGTTCAGCGACTGCTTGGTCGAGGTCGAGCCGAACTGGAAGATGGCCTTCAGGCCGTCCGAGACCTTGGCCGGATCGTACTCGGTCTGCTCGGCGCGTGCCGCGAAGGCGCAAATCGTCATGATGGCGGCAACCGCCATTCCCAAAGCGTTACGCATAATACCCTCTGAAAAGTTCTAGTTCTGAAGCTGAGCGAGGCGCTGCCGCGCCTCCGCCGATCCGAGTGCCGCGGCCTTCTGGTACCAGTCACGCGCGACGGTCGCGTCGCCGGCGATGCTCCGCGCGTCGCTGGTGCCCAGCACGGCCGGGTCATAGGTCTGCGCCAGCAGAAACGCGGCCGTTGCATCCTGTGCATTGGCCGCGCGCTCGAGCAGCAGGCGGGCTGCAACAATATCGCCGATCCTCAACAGGCTCTTCGCGCGTGTCATCAGCCCGGCCAGCGTGTCGGCATCGAGCGTCTTGGCTAGCGTCTTGGCGGGCGGAGTGGGCGCCGGCGGCGCCGCGACGGGTGCGGGCGCAGGTATGGGTGCCTGGGCTTGCAGCGCCGTCTGATAGGCGGTCGCGATCGCTTCGCGGCTCGGCGTTGACGGTGCAGGGGGAACCTGCGTGTCGGCGCTCGCCAGCGTCGTGTTGGTCGCGCGGTCCGAATCCTTCAGCGAGCTCTGCGTCATGGCCGGCGTGTTGGCCGACGCCATGGCTTGCTCCGGCGCGATGCCCATCCAGCTAACGGCATTGGCGGGGAAGAGGCCGCGAAAGTCGGACTGATACAGTGTGACCAGAATTGCCAGGGTGGATGCCGTCAGAACGGCCGCGAGAACGCGCGGGACAATTCTGGAGCGCACCTCAATGGGCGCATATTCGCCTGGGTCCGGCGCACCGAGCGGATCGGACAGGAAGAGTGGAATTGGATCGTCCTGCGAAAGATCGGCCCGCGCGGCGCGCGCACGGATAAAGGACGCGGTCGGCGGATGTGATGTGGCTCGATCGGAGTCGAACGCCTTCGACTCCTTCGACGGGCGATGTGCCGTCGTCTCCATGGTCATGCTCCCCATTACCAACGCAACGCAGGGGCAATTCGGCTTAAGTCTTCTTGCTTTTGTCCAAAGTGTCCCGCAAATGGAACCGGTAAAACGCAGTTGGAATCAGCCCAAAAAACGACGACGGTTTGCGCGAATTAGGAAATATTTGGGTTTGATTGAGGCGGAGCGGAGGAATGCACCACGATTTTGGCGGTGATGGTTGAGGAAGGTTTTCCTAGACTCCGCTGACTTTGACCCCGGGGCATCCAGTGGGCCGCGGCGTCTCGGCTGAAATCTCTGGCGTCTCTGAAATCTGGACCGCCCGCCTCAGTACGCAATTGCGCAGAAGGCGGGCGACGACGGTCGCATATGTGGCGAGTGCGTGTGGCAGGCAAGCGCTGCGGCTCACACCATCACGGATGCAGGATCACCTTGCCCATGGCCTGGCGTCCCGCCAGAACCTTCAGTGCGTCGGCGGTTTGTGCCAGCGGGAAGGTGCGGTCGACATGCGAGGAAATCTTTCCTTCCGCGGTCCACTTCACGAGCTTCTCGAGATTGGCGCGGTTCTTGGCCGGGTTGAGCCGGGTCCATGCACCCCAGAACACGCCGCGGATGTCGCAGCCCTTCAGTAGCGCGAGGTTCAGCGGCATCTTCGGAATGTCGCCGGCGGCAAAACCGATCACCAGGAAGCGGCCTTCCCAGGCGATCGAGCGCAGTGCCTGCTCGGCATAGGCGCCACCAACCGGATCGAAGATGATGTCGACGCCCTTGCCGCCGGTGAGCTTGCGCAGGCCCTCTTTCAAATCTTCCTTGCCGTAGTTGAGCGTCAGCTCGGCGCCATGCGCTTTCGCGAATTCGAGCTTCTCGTCCGACGAGGCACAGGCGATCACCTTCAGGCCCATCAGCTTGCCGAGCTCGCAGGCAGCCAAGCCGGTGCCGCCGGCTGCTCCCAGCACCGCGAGCGTCTCGCCCGGCTTCGGGCTCGCGCGGTCTTCCAGCGCATGCAGCGCGGTGCCGTAGATGATGATGATGCCGGCCGCGCGGTCATAGTCGAGATTGTCGGGAATCTTCACGATCGATGCCGCCGGCAGCGCGATCTTTTCGCGCGCGCCGTTGTGGCCGCAGGACGCAACGACGCGATCGCCGACCTTCAGATCAGTCACGCCGGGACCGATGCTCTCGATCACGCCGGCGACTTCGGCGGCGGGCGAGAACGGGAACGGCGGCTTGATCTGGTACTTGCCCTGAATCATCAGGATGTCGAAGAAGTTCAGCGCCGCCGCCTTGATCGCGATCACCGCTTCGCCGGGACCTGCCACCGGATCCGGCACGTCGGCAAGCACGAGATCATCGGGCTGGCAATATTGCGAGCAGAGGATGGCTTTCATGGCGGCACCTTCTTGAGAATACTGGGCGTTTCGAGGCGGAATTATAGTTGGTCCGTTTCTGCCGGATTTAGTGCGGTCCGACAATCCGGTTTCTTTGTCTAGCGCAGCGTGAAGGCCTATCCTCGCGTCATTGCGAGCGCAGCGACGCAATCCAGAATCCGTCCTGCGGAAATAGTCTGGATTGCTTCGCTGCGCTCGCAATGACGAAGTAAGAAGAAAAAGAAGGATTCAAACGATGTTTGAAACGGGTCTGCTCAGGGATAAGCGCATCCTCGTCACCGGCGGCGGCTCCGGCCTTGGCGCCGCGATGGGACGTCGCTTTCTCGCGCTTGGCGCCGAGCTCGTGATCTGCGGCCGCAAGCTCGACCGGCTGGAAGCGACGGCGAGCGAGATGCGCGCGCAGACCGGCGGCAAGGTCACCACGATCGCCTGCGATGTCCGTGACGGTGGCGCCGTCGAGAGCATGATGGACGCGATCTGGCGCGAGGCGCCACTCGATATTCTCGTCAACAACGCTGCCGCAACCTTCATCGCGCAGAGCGAGCATCTGTCGTTTCGCGCCGCGGACGCGATCCTCGCGCCGACGCTGCATGGCGCGATGTATTGCACGCTCGCCGCCGGCAAGCGCTGGATCGACGGCAAGCATGGCGGTGTCGTGCTCTCGATCCTCTCGACCTCGACCATCACCGGCCGCGCCTTCACGGTTCCCTCGGCGATGGCGAAGTCGGCGGTGCTGGCGATGACCAGGAGTCTCGCGGTCGAGTGGGGCCCGAAGGGCATCCGTACCGTCGCGATCGCCCCGGGCCCGTTCCCGACCGCTGGCGCCTCGGGGCAGCTCCGTCCTGAGGGCCGCGACGAAGGCTGGACCGCCCGGAACCCGATGGGGCGTACCGGCGAGCACAGTGAGCTCGCCGACCTCGCCAGCTTCCTGGTCTCGGACCGTGCCGGTTACATCAATGGCGAGATGGTCGTGATCGACGGTGGCGCGCATTTGCGCAGCTCGGGCGCCGAGGATTTGTTGCGCTGGACCGACGCGCAATGGGCCGAGCAGCGGGCTGCGCGATCCAAAGGCTAAGCCGCTAACTGCCTTCCCAAATTGGACTTTCCCGGTTATCCCTGCCGGGGGACAAAGCGCGGCCGGGCCATCTTCCAGTCACAATATTGAGGGAACCACTCCAGCATGTGGCGGGTGCTGATTTTAGCCTTGATGACGGGCGTTATGGCCGTGGGAATCACCGATTCCGCGCGGGCGCAGACGGCGCAACCGGCGCCCAAAGCCGCGCCAAAGGCGGCTGCACCGGCGGCCAATCCGGCTGCAAAGACAGTAGCAAAGCCCGAGAGCAAGCCGGTGGCTCCAGCCACCGCAGTTGCGGGCGGCGCGGAGCCGACCCTGATCGGCCAGTTCGGCACCTGGGGCGCCTATTCGGCCACACCGAACGGCAAGAAGGTCTGCTTCGCGCTGGCCAAGCCGTCGTCGTCGAAGACCAACCCGCCGAACCGCCCGCGCGATCCCGCCTATGCCTTCGTTTCGACCCGGCCGGCGGAAAAGGTGAACAACGAAGTCTCGGTCATGATCGGCTATGCGCTGAAGCCGGGCTCGGAATCCTCGGTCGAGGTCGGCGGCGCCGCTTTCGCGATGTACACGCAGGGCGACGGCCTCTGGATCAAGAACGCGGCCGAGGAAGAGCGGATGGTCGAGGCCATGCGCAAATCCGCCGATCTTGTGGTCAAGGGCGTCTCGGCCAAGGGAACGGAGACAACCGATACCTTCTCGTTGAAGGGCCTCGCCCAGGCGCTGGACCGGATTTCCCAGGATTGCAGGCGGTAAACCAGCCACGTTAAGGCTGCGGTCGGTATCACGGTCGCAATCGGCGGTTCCGGTTGCTATATTGGGGTATCCCAAAGGTGCAGCCGACATGGCCGGGCTAAAGCGCGAAGCGCGTCTTCGCACCAGATGTCCCGGCCATCCACGCGCTAGCAACGGGCGGAATAGAACGTGGATGCCCGGGACAAGCCCGGGCATGACGAGAGATATCAGGCAACCAATGCAACCGACGACCGAGCCGCACAACGCAATACTGGTGGAGAAGACTCCGCTCGAAACCTATGTGCCGCCGGCCAGGCCCTCGCTGATCGGCCTGTCGCGCAGCGAGCTTGCCGACCGCCTCGGCGAGATCGGCGTCGCGCCCGCGCAGCGCAAGATGCGCGTCCAGCAGCTGTGGCACTGGCTCTATTTCCGCGGCGCCCAAAGCTTCGACGATATGACGTCGATCTCGAAGGGCATTCGCGCCGAGCTCGCGCAGCATTTTACGGTCGATCGTCCCGAAGTCGTGGCCGAGCAGATCTCCAACGACGGCACCCGCAAATGGCTGCTGCGGCTGCCGAGCGGCGACAATGTCGAGCGTGCCCATGAAGTCGAGTGCGTCTACATCCCCGAGACCGATCGCGGCACGCTTTGCGTCTCCTCCCAGGTCGGCTGCACGCTGAACTGCTCCTTCTGTCACACCGGCACGCAACGGCTGGTGCGCAATCTTACCGCCGGCGAGATCGTCGGACAGGTGATGGTCGCGCGCGACCGCCTCAATGACTGGGCCGATCGCGAGGACGGCACGCGTCGCGTCACCAACATCGTGATGATGGGCATGGGCGAGCCGCTCTACAATTTCGACGCGGTGCGCGACGCGCTGCTCATCGTCGGCGACAATGAAGGCATCGGCATCTCCCGTCGCCGCATCACGCTGTCGACCTCGGGCGTGGTGCCGAACATCGTGCGCGCGGGCGACGAGATCGGCGTGATGCTCGCGATCTCGCTGCATGCGGTGCGCGACGAGCTGCGCAACGAGCTGGTGCCGCTCAACCGCAAATATCCGATCAAGGAGCTGCTGCAGGCCTGCCGCGACTATCCCGGCGCCTCCAACGCGCGCCGCATCACCTTCGAATATGTGATGCTCAAGGGCGTCAACGATTCGCTCGACGATGCGAAGCTGCTGGTGAAGCTGCTCAAGGGCATTCACGCCAAGATCAACCTGATCCCGTTCAATCCCTGGCCCGGCACGGCCTATGAATGCTCGGACTGGGACCAGATCGAGAAATTCTCCGAATACATTTTTAATGCCGGCTATTCTTCGCCGGTGCGCACCCCGCGCGGCCGCGACATCCTCGCCGCCTGCGGCCAGCTCAAGTCGGAGACCGAGAAGCTCTCGGCCCGCGAACGTCAGGCGCTGCGCGCCATGGCGATGACGGATTGAGGATGCGTGCCCGCGTTCTCGCATCCCCGTCATTGCGAGCGCAGCGAAGCAATCCAGATTCCCTCCGCGGAGACAGTCTGGATTGTTTCGTCGTGGAGCCTGTCATCCGGCCCGCCGAAGGCGGGACCGGGTGGCTCCTCGCAATGACGGCGAGGTGAGCTTTCCCGTCATGTCCCTGATCGGCCGCCTCATCGTCATCTTCATCGGCTTCCTCGCCGCCTGCTTCGTCGGCGGCATGATCGTCGTCGTCGCGCTGTTGTTTCCGGAGTTTGCCGATCTCGGCGCCGGTCCGGTCGACCAGGGCGCGATCGACATTCTGCTCGGCTTCGGCTTCATCTTCGTCTCCGGCTTTGCGCTGGTTCCGGCGGCGGTGATCGTCGCGATCACCGAAGCGCTCTATATCCGCAGCGCGCTCGCTTATGCCGTGGGTGGCGGCGTAGTTGGCCTAGCCTGCTATCTCGGCCTCATCCCCTTCCACTCCGATACACTCCAGTTCGAAGGCATCGTGCGGCGGCATCTGGAGATCATGACAGGCGCGGGCATCGTCTCCGGCGTGGTTTACTGGCTGATTGCCGGCCGCAATGCCGGCGCCTGGCGCAATCCGCCGCCCCCGCACAAGCCGCCTCCGCCGCTGCCGTCGAATTCGCGGCCGGATGCGCGATGAGTCGCGCCGCTTCCGGGGTTTTCATCTCCTCCCCACTCCGCTAAACCGCGCGCCATGAACCGGACTGGACTCTTCATCGCCCTGGCGCTGTGGCTTGTGATCGGCGTCGTTTTCGGCCTCTATCCCGAGCTCGATCTCAAGCTCGCCGCACTGTTCTTCGACCCCGAGACGAAGACGTTTCCGCTCAAGCTGAATGAGTGGGCGGGCGTCGCGCGCGACGCCGCCATGTGGGTCGCCTGGGCATTCGTGCTGCCGCCGCTGGTCGCGCTTGTGGTCAAGATGATCCGACCCGACCGGCCGCTGATGGTATCGGGGCGCGCGATCGTATTCCTGCTGGTCACCATCATCATGTCGGCAGGCATCCTCACCAACCTCACCTTCAAGACCTATTGGGGCCGTCCGCGCCCGGTGGTGGTGACGCAGTTCGCCGGCGACCAGCAATTCGTGCCGTGGTGGGATCCGCGCGGCGACTGCGCGCGCAACTGCTCGTTCTTCTCGGGCGAGGGCGCGACCGCGTTCTGGACGCTGGCGCCGGCTGCGCTGGCGCCGCCGGCATGGCGGCCGCTCGCCTATGCCGGTGCGGTTGTGTTCGGCATGGTCACCAGCGGGCTGCGGATGGCCTTCGGCGGCCACTTCTTCACCGATGTCTCGATCGCCGGGCTCGTCACCTTCGTCGTGATCTGGTTCGCCTACGCGCTGATTTACCGCTGGCCGCGGACCCGGTTCTCGGACGAGGCGGTCGATGCCGCCCTGACCCGGCTGAACATGCCCGCCTACCGGCTCCGCCAGCGCCTGTTCGGCCGCAAGACAGGCCCCGAGCCGTCGATTTGAGCCATTAAAAGCGTGCCGAGGCGTGCGAAATTTGATATTCGCGCGGTCAACCCACAAACGCCATCAGCCCCTTGAGACCCGATTGGAAGCCCCATGACCACGATCCTGAAAAGCCTGCCCAAGGGTGAGAAAGTCGGCATCGCTTTTTCGGGCGGCCTCGACACGTCAGCGGCGCTGCTCTGGATGAAGCAGAAGGGCGCGCGCTGCTACGCCTACACGGCCAATCTCGGCCAGCCCGATGAAGCCGACTACAACGAGATCCCGCGCAAGGCCGAGGCGTTCGGTGCCGAGAAGGCGGTGCTCGTTGACTGCCGCACGCAGCTCGTCCACGAAGGCATCGCCGCGATCCAGTCGGGCGCCTTCCACATCTCGACCGGCGGCATCACCTATTTCAACACCACGCCGCTCGGGCGCGCCGTCACCGGCACGATGCTGGTCGCGGCGATGAAGGGAGACGGCGTCAACATCTGGGGCGACGGCTCGACCTTCAAGGGCAACGACATCGAGCGTTTCTATCGCTACGGCCTGCTGACCAATCCATCCTTGCGCATCTATAAGCCCTGGCTCGACCAGCAGTTCATCGACGAGCTCGGCGGCCGCGCCGAAATGTCGGCGTTCATGAGCGCGCAGGGCTTTGCCTACAAGATGAGCGCGGAGAAGGCGTACTCGACCGACAGCAACCTGCTCGGCGCCACGCACGAAGCGAAGGATCTCGAAAGCCTCGACAGCGGCATCAAGATCGTCAACCCCATCATGGGCGTGCCGTTCTGGCGTGACGACTGCAACGTCAAGGCCGAGAAGGTCGTGGTGCGTTTCGAGGAAGGCCAGCCCACGGCGCTGAACGGCCAGACCTTCAGCGACCCCGTCGCGTTGTTCCTCGAAGCCAACGCGATCGGCGGTCGCCACGGACTCGGCATGAGCGACCAGATCGAGAACCGCATCATCGAGGCGAAGAGCCGCGGCATCTACGAGGCGCCCGGCATGGCGCTGCTGCACATCGCCTATGAGCGCCTCGTCACCGGCATCCACAACGAGGACACCATCGAGCAGTACCGCATCAGCGGCATGCGCCTCGGCCGCCTGCTCTATCAGGGGCGCTGGTTCGATTCGCAGGCCCTGATGCTGCGCGAGACCGCGCAGCGCTGGGTCGCACGCGCCGTCACCGGCGAGGTGACGCTGGAGCTGCGCCGCGGCAACGACTATTCGATCCTCAACACTGAGAGCCCGAACCTGACCTATGCGCCGGAACGGCTCAGCATGGAGAAGGTGGAAGACGCAGCATTCACGCCGGCCGACCGCATCGGCCAGCTCACCATGCGCAACCTCGACATCGCCGACACGCGCACCAAGCTGAAGCTCTACACCGACACCGGCCTGTTGTCGGGCAGCGAAGGCTCGCAGATCTTCCGGCTCGAGAGCGACAAGGGCTGAGGCCTTTTGCCGCCCGACCGGGCGACGCGCGATTTAATGACGGTGTCATTCTCGATCGCTACGCTACCCGTTTCTGTCGGAAACGGGATTGCGGAGCATCGCGCATGGTCAAGGGGTCGGCACTCGCCTCACTCATCGTCCTCTGTTGGACAACGTCGCTGTCGGCGCAGACGATCTATCCGATCGATCGTGCCGAGATCCTGGCCGGCGCCCGGTTCGACTTCAAGGTCGAGTTTCCCGGGCCGGTCGATCCGGCCAGGCTGAAGGTGACCGTGAACGGCGCGGACTATGCTGCCGCGTTCGGACGTAGCGGGACCTTCATCGATCGCGAGGACGGCAAGGACCAGTCGGCGCTGATCTTGCGCGACGTCACGCTGGCCAAGCCCGGCACCGTCACGGTGGATGTCAGCGACGGCACGCAGCAGCGCAGCGTCGCATGGACGGTTTACGACACGGGTCCGCGCAAGGCGAAGAACGTCATCCTGTTCATCGGCGACGGCATGTCGCCGGCGCATCGGGTCGCGGCGCGAATCCTGTCGAAGGGGATTGCGGAAGGCAAGAGCCGCGGCAAGCTCGCGATTGATGACATGCCCCACATGGCGCTGGTGGCGACCGCGGGCTCGGACTCGATCATTACGGACTCCGCGAACTCGGCCAGCGCCTATGCGACCGGCCACAAGAGCGCCGTCAACGCCCTGGGTGTTTACGCGGACCGCACCGCAAGCCCGTTCGACGATCCCCGCGTCGAAACCATCACGAGTCTTGCCAGGCGGCGGCACGGCATGGCGATCGGTGTCGTCACCAACACCGAGATCGAAGACGCAACACCGGCCGCGATGGTTGCGCACACCCGCCGGCGCGCCGCCTATGACGAGATCGTCGAGCAGTTCTTCGCGGCGAAGCCGGACGTGCTGATGGGCGGCGGAAGCGCGAATTTTCTGCCGAAGTCCGCGGCCGGCTCAAAACGCAAGGACGAAGCCGACTACATCGCGAAGTTCCGCGACGCAGGCTATCAGGTCGCGACGACCGCGAGCGAGCTCGGAGCCTCGGCCGCAAAGCCGGAGACAAGCAAGCTGCTCGGCCTGTTTGCGACCGGCAACATGGATGGCGTGCTCGACCGCAAATTCCTCAAGGGCGGCGGCGTGAAGAAATTCCCTGAACAGCCTGATCTGACCGATCAGGTGCAGGCAGCGCTGAACATACTCTCCAAGAACGAGACCGGCTTCTTCCTGATGGTCGAATCCGGACTGATCGACAAATATGCGCACCTGCTCGACATGGAGCGCGCCATCTACGATACGATCATGCTCGACAACGCAGTCCGCCAGACGCGCGAATGGGCACGGGCGCGCGGCGACGACACGCTCATCCTGGTCCTGGCGGACCACAATCATCCCAACAGCCTTGTCGGCACGGTGAACGACGACATGGGCACCACGCCCAACGTTCCCTTGCGCGAGCGCGTCGGTGTCTACGAGCAGGCCGGATTTCCCAATTATCCGGCGCCGGATGCGGAGGGTTATCCGTCACGCGTCGATGTGAGCCGCCGGCTCGCCATCTTCTCGGCCAGCCTGCCCGACCACTACGAGACGTTCCGGCCGAAGCTCGACAATCCCAACGAGCCGACGGTCAAGGCCGGTGACGACGGGACCTTCAAGGCCAACGACAAATACAAGGACGTCCCCGGCGCGGTGCTGCGCCCGGGCAATCTGTCGGCGATGATCGGCGCCAGCGTGCATTCGGGCGAAGACGTCATCCTGACGGCGACCGGGCCGGGCAGCGAGCGCGTGCATGGCTCGATGGACAACACCGAGGTGTTTCGCGTGATGGTCGATGCGCTTGGACTCGCCGCAGCGCAGTAGGAGCAGTCGCGTACCGCGCGACATTATGCGGCACCATCTCGCATGAGACCGGAAGGAGGTTGAAACGACCGAATGAGTGGGGCCTCGCAGCGACGGAGCGACCAATGGCGAAGTACAGAGACAATCTGCCTCAGCGCCGCGGCGGCATCTTCCTGACCGACGGCGGCATGGAGACCACCCTGATCTTTCACAAAGGTCTGGAGCTTCCTCACTTCGCTGCCTTCGTGTTGCTCGAGAGCGAGGCCGGCCGCTCGCATCTGAGGCAGTATTACGAGGCCTATCTTGCGATCGCGCGTCAGCATGGGCTCGGCTTCCTGCTCGATAGTCCGACCTGGCGCGCCAATCCTGATTGGGGTGTCAAGCTCGGCTACGATATGGACGCGCTCACGGCGATCAACATGCGGGCAATTCGTTTTCTTGAGGAATTGCGCGGCACATGGGAGACCTCCGGCCTGCCCTGTGTGATCAACGGTGCGATCGGTCCGCGGGGCGACGGCTACAAGGCCGGCAACATGGATGCGACGGAGGCGATGGACTATCATTCGTCCCAGATCGCCTCCTTCGCCGAGGCCGGCGCCGACATGGTCACCGCGTTCACGCTGAACAGCGTCAATGAAGCCATCGGCGTGGTGCGTGCTGCAAAGATGCACGCGATCCCGGTTGCCATCTCCTTCACGGTCGAAACTGACGGTTGCCTGGTCAGGGGAGAGACCCTGCGGGAAGCGATCGAAATCGTCGATCGTGCAACGGAACGTGCTTGCGAATATTTCCTGATCAACTGCGCTCATCCGACCCATTTCGAGAGTGCCCTCGAAGCCGGCGAGCCATGGGTCGAACGCATTCATGGCGTGAGGGCCAATGCGTCGGCCAAGAGTCATGCCGAGCTCGATGAGTCCGAGGTGCTCGACAGCGGCGATCCCGCCGATCTTGGCCGCCGTTATGTGGCGCTCAGGCGGGCATTCCCGCGCATGCAACTGCTCGGCGGCTGCTGCGGCACCGATCACAGGCATGCCGCAGCCATCTGCGCTGCCTGCGTGCCGCTTCAGGCAGCGGGCGCCTGATCCAAACAAAAATGGCCGGGATTGCTCCCGGCCATTTTGCATTTGTGCTTCGCCTCAGCGCGGCGGCGCGGTGCCGGGCGGGGGCGGCGGCAGCGAGGCCTGGCCGCCGTTGAGCAGCGGCGTGATGTTGCGGACGGTGACGCGCCGGTTGATCAGGCTCGGTCCTTGCGTCTGCTCCTTCAGATACTGCTCGCCATAGCCCTGCGAGGTCAGGTTCTCGGCGGGCACCCCGAACTGCTGGGTCAGCAATTCGGCCGCGGACTGCGCACGGCGATCCGACAATGACAGATTGTCGACCTCGTTGCCGACCGCGTCGGTGTGTCCCTCGATCAGGAACACCGCACGCGGGTTGCGCTGGATCGCACGGTTGAGACCGTCGGCGATCCCCTGCAGCCGGGCCGCCTGGTCCGGCGGGATGGTCCACGAGCCCGTCTCGAAGGTGATCGTGTTGACGTCGATGCTCGGCATCTGCATGCGAACATTGGGGCTGTAGCGGATCTCGTCGAGCGTGTAACGCCGATCGATCCGTTGTACCGGCGGTGCCTCCATGGTCTGGTAGATCACGTCCGGCGACGCTTCCTCGGCGTCGACGATGTAGCGATCGTAGGGAATGTTCACAACCGGCGGCGGCGCATCGACATAGAAGCCGCCGACGGACCGCGGATCGCGGTAGCTGTTGTCGATGATGATGATCTCGCGCCCGCCGGGGTCCCTGCGGATTCGCCGCAGCAACGAACCGTCGGGACCAACCACGGTGATGACCTCGCTGCCATCAGGACGGATCACGACCGTGCGGGTCTCGCCGCCGACGGTGTCGGTGCGGATGTCGCGGGCGCCATAGCGGAAGCGATAGAGGTCGTTGCCGCGGACGTAGGCCTGCCCGCCTGGATCGCGGATGATGATGCGATCCGGTTCGGTGTAGACGGTGCGGCCGCCTTCGATGGCCTCGCGTCGCTGGTTGTGCAGGTCGGCAATGGTGGCTCCGATCACGGCGCCGGCCACCACGCCCGCACCGATCGCGAGCGGTGTCAGGTCACGCTGCGGCGGGCGCGGCGGAGGTGGCAGCGGTGCGACGACTGTCGGCCTGGCCTGGAAGGCAGGCGTAACCGTCGGCGGAGCGAATTGCGCCCGGTTGGGCGGCGGCGTTGCGGCCGCCGAGCCCGGGACTGTGCTCGGCGCTGCGGCACCGGTGGGCGCCGCGGGCCGCGGCGGGAGGCCGCCGGCCTGGGGCGGCGCAGCCGGAGTTCCGGCTGCGGGCGCGCCAGCAGGAGGCGTTCCGCCCTGTTGACCAGGGGTCGGCGTCGCCGCCGGAGCTGTGCCGGGGGCGGGCGTCGGTCCTGCACCGGGACGGCCGGGCAGCGGCGTCGGAGCGCCACCGGGGGCCGGCGTGGCCGTTGGAGCGGGCGCGGCGCCGGGGGCCGGTGTCGGTGATCCTGCAGCCGGAGGCGTGCCGGGACGTCCGCCGGGCGGCGGGGTGCCCGGGCGTCCAGTCGGCGGTGCGCCGGGCGTGGCGCCCGGTGCCGGCGTTGCCGTCGGCGCAGGTGTTGCCGTCGGAGCAGGCGTGGCGGTCGGTGCAGCCGCACCAGGGCGGGCCGCAGGCGCGGCCGGTGAAGGCGACGGCGTCGCCGCAGGTGCCGGCGCCGGACGTGCGGGTGCTGCTGCGGGCGGCGTTGCTGCTGCCGGCGGAGTCGGAGCGGGACGCGCGGCAGGCGGAGCTGCGGCGGGAGGCGGCGTCGGCGTGTGCGGTTGCGCGGCCGGGGGCGGAGTTGGCGCAGGCGCATGCTGCTGGGGTGCCGCAGCCGGAGGCGGCGACGGCTGCTTGGGAGCTGCCGGCGGTGGGGGTGGCGGCGGAGGCGGAGGTGCCGGACGTGCCGCAGGCGGAGGAGGCGGTGGTGGAGTCGGGCGCGACGGCGCGGCGGCCGGCGGCGGCGGAGCGGGAGGATGCGGAGGTGCAGCCGCGGGCGGCGGCGCCGTGGGGCGCGCAGGAGCTGCGGGCGGTGCCGCGGCCGGAGGAGGTGGTGCTGCAGGACGTGCGCCAGGCGGCGGTCCCTTCGGTGCTTCCTTCGGAGGCTGCTTCGATTTGTCGGTCTCTGGTGGTGGTGTCTGCGCCTGCGCGACCACGAGCGGTGGCGCGCTTTGCGCATGCGATGCGGAGCTTGCGAATTGCATCGCGGTCAGAGCCGTCGTTGCAAGCAGCACGAAACGAAGGTTGGTCATGATGGTGAACTTCCCCGGAAGGTTCTTTGACGAAGTGTCGGGATGAACAGCTACGCGTTAGGCCGGAATGTGGCGGGCGAAGAGGTCGCGGGCCGATTTATTTCTGCACGCAAATCACCTCACTATGGTGACGTTCATTGCGCATTCAGACGCAGGTTGCAATTGCCTCACATGTGATGCTTCGCCTCACATGTGATCGCGCAGCGAACTTGCATCTGTTGCGGGATTCGGCGTGAGTGGTCCGTTCTGTCCGCGCGATGGAATCTCTTCCGGCACGTGGCCCGGCAATTCGTCGGGCCGCGGTGATTCGCCGGGCTCGCGCACCGGCGGCGCGATTTCAGGCTGCGGATTGCCCGGCGGGATTCCCGGCGGCGGCTCGGTGGGCGTGCCGGGCGTCGACGGTGGAATCTCGGGCGGTTCGATCGGCATCACATCATCGAGGTCAGTTGTCTGGAGAATGACAACGATGATGCCGCGCCGATGTTCCTTGTCGTGTCGTGCCTGAACGCGCGCTATTCCGGTGCGTGGCAGACGGCCTCGATGTTGTGTCCGTCAGGGTCGAGCACGAACGCGCCGTAATAGTTCGCATGATAATGCGGGCGGATGCCGGGCGCGCCGTTGTCGCGGCCGCCGGCGGCAATCGCTGCCTTGTAGAAGGCATCGACCGTGGCGCGGTCCTTGGCGAGAATCGCGATGTGCACCGGCTTGTTCATCGCGCCTTCCGCACCGAACCAGAGGTCCGGCTTGCCGTTGGCGCCAAAGCCTGCCGCCGCAGCGTGGCCGGTCTGCTCCGCCGTTACCTCCATGATCAGGCTGTAATCGAGCGGTGCCAGCGCCTTGGCGTAGAACGCTTTCGCGCGCTCGTAGTCGGAGACCGAAAAACCCAAATGGTCGATCATCGCAAATCTCCCTTGCTCACGGTTAGCGCGACAGGAACGTATTGCTCCGCGTCTTGCGCGCGATCGCAAAGCCGCGCGCAACCATGTCAGCGATACAATCCTGCTGCCATTCGTTTTGTGACAGATGCTCGATCACCACCGCGCGCGGCCACAGCGATTGCGGCGCGTCGCGGAAGAAGCCGATCAGCACGCGGTCCTCAAACCCCTCGACGTCGATCTTGAGCGAATCGACTTGGCCGACGCCGGCCTCGTCCAGAATGCGTGTCAGCCGCAGCGACGGCACCTTGATGGCCTCAGCGCTGGCCGTGCCGGTGACGACGTGCGTGGCGCCGAGATTGCCGCCGCCGCTCTCGATCATGAGCTCACCGTCGCTGTCACCGGCGGCAGCCTGCACCAGGCGCACCTGCGTCGTCTTCGACGCGGCGTGATTGAACGAAAGCCGTCCAAACGTCATCGGATGCGGTTCGATCGCGACCACCTTGCCATTGGTGCCGACCTGCTGCGCCATCACCAGGGCAAAGGTCCCGACATTGGCGCCGACGTCGACGAACACGCCGCCTGCCGGAGTGTGCCGGCGCAGGAAGTCGAGTTCGTCGAGATTGTAGTCGGGATTGAACAGCGCGCCGCGCTCGGTCGCGCTGCCCTGATGATAGAAGCGGAACGAGGCGCCCTGGTACTGCACATCGATCGGCCCGCCGCGCATCAGATTGACCAGCCGCGACATCCACGGGCGGAACGCACCGCGCTTCAGCCCCGACTGTTGCGCAAGGCGGATGATCGCAGCCTGCGCCGCGTTCGGCGCAAACGCGCCAAACGGCGCGGATGAAGGGGCGTTGTCGGGCGTCAAGCAGGTGGTCCTCGTTGCAAGCGGCGCATGCATAGCCGGTTTTGATGAGGACTCCAACGCTCCATCACAGCTGTCGTCCCGGGGCGCGAAGCGAGCCCGGGACCCATAACCCCAGGGAAGAGTTGTGACATGGGACTGGCAACTACGGGTCCTCGCCAAACTCAATCCCGTGGCTATGGGTCCCGCGCTCGCGCTTCGCGCGCCCCGGGACGACAGGGCCTCACGCCGCCTTTTTTGGCGCGGCCTTGCGCTGGCGCAGGAAGCGGCCGAGCAGCTTGCGCTTGCCCTTGCGCGGGATCAGGTCGATGTCGCTGACGAGCTTGGCGCCGCCCTTGCGGCGTTCCAGCACGATCTTGCGGCTGTGGAAGGCTTCCAGCTCGACGCGATGGGCGACGCTGACGATGGTCGCCTTCGGCAGCTCGTCGGTGACCACCTGCATCATCTTGTCCTGGCTCTTCTCGTCGAGCGCGGAGGTCGCTTCATCGAGCACGACGATGTCGGGGTTGTGCAGCAGCAGCCGCGCGAAGGCGAGGCGCTGCTTCTCGCCGCCGGACAGCGTCTGGTCCCACGGTCCCTCTTCCTCGATCTTCTCCTTGAGGTGGTCGAGGCCGACCTTGTGCAGGGCTTCGCCGATCTCCTCGACGGTCCAGTCGTCCTCGGCACCGGGATACGCGACCGCGCGGCGCAAGCTGCCGGACGGCACGTAAGGCCGCTGCGGCAGCATGAACAGGCGCCGGTCGGGATGGAAATTGACGCTGCCGCCGCCCCATGGCCAGAGCCCCGCGATGGCGCGCACCAGCGTGCTCTTGCCGGTGCCGGATTCACCGGCGACGAGCAGCCGCTCGCCCGGCTCGATCACCACCTCGGTCTCGCCGACGACGGCGGTGCCGTCGTCGAGCGTGACGGAGAGATCCTTCATCTCCAGCATGGCCTCGTTGCTGGTCTCGCCGCGCTTGATGCGGTTGAGGCCGTCGCCCTGCTCGGCGCGCTCGAGGCCGTCGAGCGACATCATCAGCGAGGCGATGCGCCGGGCGCAGGCGTTCCAGTCGGCGAGCCGCGGATAATTATCGACCAGCCAGCCGAACGCGCTCTGCACGATGGTGAAGGCGGAGGCCGCCTGCATCACCTGTCCGAGCGTCATGCTGCCGTCGAGGAATTTTGGCGCGCAGAGCAGGAGAGGGACCACGGGAGCAACGAGGCTCGAGCCCTGCGAGACCAGCGTTGTGCGCATGTGCTGGCCGGCCAAACGCGCCCACTGCCGCAGCACGTTGGTGAAATTGCGGTCGATGCCGCCGCGCTCCTCCTCCTCGCCGCCGAGCAGCGCGATGCTCTCGCCGTTCTCGCGCACGCGCGTCAGCGTGTAGCGGAAATCCGCCTCGGCCTGGTTCTTGTCCTCGGAGACCTGCACGAAGCGCCGGCCGATCACCAGGATCGAACCCGAGGCGATCGCGGCGTAAAGGATCGCGGCGATGACGAGGAAGCCGGGGATGGTGATGGTCGATCCCGCAAGCGTGACCGTGAGCGCGCCGCCGATGGTCCAGAGCACGATGATGAAGGTCGCGGCCGACAACAGCGCCGACGTGACGCCGGCGAGGAAATCGACCGGGGAATCGGTCGCCACGCGTAGATCCTCGGCGATGCGATATTCAGGGTTCTTGTGGTCGCCGCCGACCAGGTTGAGCTGATAATAGCGCCCATTGGCCAGCCAGCGCGTCAGCACGCTTGCCGTGAGCCAGGCGCGCCAGCGGCGCTGAATTCCCATCCGCGCGAACACCTGCGCGACGCCGAGCACGATGCTCCCGATCGCGAGCGGGAAGAACGCCGCCGTGAGATGGAAGACGGTGCTCGCCTCGCGCTTCTCGATGGCGTCGAAGATCGCGCGATTCCAGACATTGATGCCGTATTGAAAGCCGACGGTGAGGACGATCAGCACGACGAGGCCGATCGAGTAGAGCCACGCCAGCCGGTCGCCGTTGCGGCCCCAGAAGCCGCGTGCGCTGATCCAGAAGCGCGTCAGCAGATAGTCCTTGCGAACCTGCTCGGCCTCCTCGGGCGAGAGTGCAGGATCGGGCTCAATAACCTCCGGCGGCGGCGGCGCGACCTCGTCGCCGTTCTCGCCCTTGATCTCGACAATGGGGGGCTTCCTGCCCTGTTCGCGCTTTGCGGCCGGCTTGTGCATGAGCGGATAACGCGAACCAAATCAATCGGTTCCCGTTGGTTCCATGCCAGCCTCACTCGGCGGCGCCGTCGCGGACCGGCCGGAGCCTCGCGGCCCGATGAAGAACGCGCGACAATTCCTCGATCGAATAGGGCTTTTGCACGAGATCGAAGCCGGCGGCGCCATCTTGTGACAGGGCCTGACTGTAGCCGGTGGTCAGCACGATCGGCACGCGGATGCCGCGCTCGCGGATCGCCTGCGCCAGATCGAGCCCGGTCATCCCGGGCATCACCACGTCGGAGAACACGACGTCGAAGCGATCTGTGTCCACGGTGAGCTCGGCAAGCGCGTCGGTGGCGTTGTCCACCAAAGTGATGCTGTAACCGAGCTCGGTGAGGCCGTCGGCCGCGAAATTGGCGAGCTCGATATTGTCCTCGACCAACAGCACCGACATGCCGCTGCCGGCCACTGCCGGTGCGGTGTTGGGCGCCTGCCGCTGCGGCAGCAGGTCTGCCGGCATGCGCGGCAGATAGAGGGAGAAGGTGCTGCCCTGGCCGACCTCGCTCTCGACAGTCACCTCGCCGCCGGATTGCCGGGCGAAGCCGAACACCTGCGACAGGCCGAGACCGGTGCCCTGGCCGACCTGCTTGGTGGTGAAGAACGGCTCGAAGATGCGGCCCAATCGTGCGGCGGGAATGCCGATGCCGGTGTCGCTGACGGCGACACTGACGAAGCCATCGCCGCCTGCAAGATCATGGCTGCCCGAAACGTGCACCAATGTATCGGGTATGGTCGCCGCCGCCTGCACGGCGAAGGTGATCCTGCCTTTGCCCTGCATGGCGTCGCGCGCATTGGTCGCCATGTTGATCAGAGCCGTCTCGAACTGGCCGGCATCAGCCTTGACGAGGCAGGGCTCGGTCGGCAGCCGGATTCCGATCTCGATCGCCGGCCCGAGCAACGTGGCGAGCATGTCGTGCAGCGACTGCATCCGTTCCCCGACGTCGAACACTTCCGGTTTCAGGGTCTGGCGCCGCGCGAACGCCAGCAGCTGCGAGGTCAGCTTGGCGGCGCGCGCGACCGCGTCCGCAATGGCATTGATGTAGCGCTGCCGCCGCTCCTCGCTCCGCTGCGGCCGGTTCAACAGGTCGACCGAGGCGCGGATCACGGTGAGGAGATTGTTGAAGTCGTGCGCGACACCGCCGGTGAGCTGGCCGAGCGCTTCCAGCCGCTGGCTGTGCTTGAGCGCCTCCTCGGCCTCGCGTCGCGCTGCGGCCTCGGCGTGGAGATGCTGGGTGCGCCGGAACGCGAGCGCAAGCAGCAGAAACAGCAGCGCCGTGGCGGGAATGCCGAACACCAGATGCTGGCCCATGGTGGCGAGCCAGCGCGCGCGGATCGCCGCGGTCTCGAGCCCGGCGCTGACATAGATCGGATATTCGGCGACGCGCCTGTAGCCGACGCGCCGCTCGATTCCGTCCGAGGGCCAGTCGATGGTGATGAGGCCGTGCTCGGGGTGAGCGGCGATCTGCTGCCCGACCGGCCCGGTCGGATCGAGCCGGAAGTCGCGGTCGAGCCGGGGAAAATGGGTGAGCACCACGCCGTCCGTGCGTCCCATGGCGAAGAAGCTGCCGGGATCGGAGCCGATCCTGGCATAAAAGCTCTCGAAATATTCCGGCAGGACGGAGGCCTGGATGACGCCGATGAAGCTGCCATCGTCGGTTTCGCGGCGCCGGCTCATGCCGAAGAAGCGTGCCCCCTGATAGGGCGGACGCGGCGTCAGGGCTGCGCCGACGAACGTGCCAATGTTCTGGTCGACATGGGCGTAGAAGTAATCGCGGTCCGCAAAACTCAGATCCTGCGGTGGCGAGGCGAGGCTGTTGACCAGCGATTTCCCGTTCGAGTCGAAGATCCAGGCCGATTTGAGCTGCGGCAGCGCATCGGTCAGCCGTTTCAGGCGGCGATGCAGCGCCGGTTCGCGCGAGCGGATGACCTCGTCGGGAAGGCCGCGCACGACTTCGTTGAGTTCGGCCAAGCTGCGGTCGATGGTCTCGAACACCTTGAGCGCGTGCTCATGGGCGACATCGAGCGTGCGCTCGATCTCGCGGTCGGCGATGTCCTTCGTCGATGTGTAGGAGATCGTGGAGGTGAAGACGAACAGTGCAATCGGCAGCGCCAGGGATGCCGCCATCATCCACTGCAACAGTCTCAGCGAGTTGCGTTGCGCACCCTGCACAGTCGCTCCGGTCCCTGACCGGAGAGCTTACTTGAAATTCCCGCTGGGAAGGAAGTGGCCTGTCGATGGAACCGGAGGTTGTAATCCGGACGTTCGCGCGTGGTGCGGGCTATGGCGTAGAATGCCCCGGCCGTCGCGGCCGGGGAGCCGTAGCATGAATGAGGCCTAGATCTGGCGCTCGACCATCTTGAGCTTGAGCTCGGCGATGGCTTCCGCCGGATTCAGGCCCTTCGGGCAGGCCTTGGCGCAGTTCATGATGGTATGGCAGCGGTAGAGGCGGAACGGGTCCTCGAGATTGTCGAGCCGCTCGCCGGTCGCCTCGTCGCGGGAGTCGGAGACCCAGCGGTTGGCCTGGAGCAGGGCGGCCGGGCCGAGATAGCGATCGCTGTTCCACCAATAGCTCGGGCACGAGGTCGAGCAGCAGGCGCAGAGGATGCACTCGTAGAGGCCGTCGAGCTTCTCGCGGTCCTCATGGCTCTGGCGCCATTCCTTCTGCGGCGTCGGCGAGGTCGTCTTCAGCCACGGTTCGACCGAGGCGTACTGCGCGTAGAAATTGGTGAGGTCAGGAACGAGGTCCTTCACGACCGGCTGGTGCGGCAGCGGGTTGATCTTGACCGCGCCGTCCTTGACGTCATGCATCGAGCGCGTACAGGCGAGCGTGTTCTGGCCGTCGATGTTCATCGCGCAGGAGCCGCAGACGCCTTCACGGCAGGAGCGGCGGAAGGTCAGCGACGGGTCGATGTTGTTCTTGATCCAGATCAGGCCGTCCAACACCATCGGACCGCAATCATGGGTGTCGACGTAATAAGTGTCGACGCTCGGATTCTTGCCGTCGTCCGGATTCCAGCGATAAACGCGGAATTCGCGAACGTCTGTCGCGCCCGCCGGCTTCGGCCAGGTCTTGCCGCCGGTGATCTTGGAGTTCTTCGGAAGTGCGAATTCAACCATTTCGATTAAGGCCTTCGCTGTTCGCTCAGTACACGCGCGCCTTGGGCGGGATGTACTGCACGTCGTTGGTCATGGTGTAGTCGTGAACGGGGCGGTACTCGATCTTGACCTTGCCGGCATCGTCCAGCCAGGCCAGCGTGTGCTTCATCCAGTTCTTGTCGTCGCGCGCGGAGAAGTCCTCGCGGGCGTGGGCGCCACGGCTCTCGGTGCGGTTGGCGGCGGAGTCCATCGTCACCACTGCCTGCGAGATCAGATTGTCGAACTCGAGCGTCTCGATCAGGTCGGAATTCCACACCAGCGAGCGGTCGGACACGGCGATGTCGGTGATGCCGCTGTGGACCTTCTCGATCAGGTTCTGGCCTTCGCTCAGGATGTCGCCGGTGCGGAACACCGCGCAATTGTTCTGCATCACGTGCTGCATGCCTTCGCGCAGCTTCGCGGTCGGCGTGCCGCCGGAGGCGTAGCGGTAATGGTCGAGGCGGCCGAGCGCGAGCTCGGACGAGTTCGCCGGCAGCTCCGGCTGCTTGGCGTTGGGCGTGAGCTTTTCGGCAAGACGCAAAGCGGCGGCGCGGCCGAACACCACGAGGTCGATCAGCGAGTTGGAGCCAAGGCGGTTGGCGCCGTGCACGGAGACGCAAGCCGCTTCGCCGATCGCCATCAGGCCTGGGATGACGGCGTTGTCGTCGCCGTCCCGCTTGGTCAGCACTTCGCCATGATAGTTCGTGGGGATGCCGCCCATGTTGTAGTGCACGGTCGGCACGATCGGGATCGGCTCGCGCGTCACGTCGACATTGGCGAAGATTTTTGCGGATTCGGAGATGCCCGGCAGGCGCTCGGCCAGCACC
Source organism: Bradyrhizobium sp. MI1.7 (assembly GCF_055811795.1). Taxonomy (NCBI): domain Bacteria; kingdom Pseudomonadati; phylum Pseudomonadota; class Alphaproteobacteria; order Hyphomicrobiales; family Nitrobacteraceae; genus Bradyrhizobium; species Bradyrhizobium sp. MI1.7. Next base: position 14,244 of record NZ_JBVVPO010000021.1, on the reverse strand, counting down.
GCGGGATCGAGATGGTCGAGATGCAGGAAGATGTGGTCCTTCTTCTTGCCGACGCCGCGGCCTTCGCGGATCTCGATGGTCATCGCGCGCGAGACGACGTCGCGCGAGGCGAGGTCCTTCGCGGACGGCGCATAGCGCTCCATGAAGCGCTCGCCCTCGGAATTGACGAGATAGCCGCCTTCGCCGCGCGCGCCTTCGGTGACGAGACAGCCCGAGCCGTAAATGCCGGTCGGGTGGAACTGCACGAACTCCATGTCCTGCATCGGCAGGCCGGCGCGCAGCACCATGCCGCCGCCGTCGCCGGTGCAGGTGTGTGCCGAGGTGCAGGAGGCGTAGGCGCGGCCGTAGCCGCCCGTTGCCAGGATCACGGTCTGGGCGCGGAAGCGGTGCAGCGTGCCGTCGTCCAGCTTGAGCGCGATGACGCCGCGGCAGGTGCCCTGGTCGTCCATGATCAAATCGATGGCGAAGAACTCGATGAAGAACTCGGCCGCGTGACGCAGCGACTGGCCGTACATCGTGTGCAGCATGGCGTGGCCGGTGCGGTCGGCGGCGGCGCAGGTGCGCTGCGCCTGGCCCTTGCCGTAGTCCATGGTCATGCCGCCGAACGGGCGCTGGTAGATCTTGCCGTCCTCGGTGCGCGAGAACGGCACGCCCCAATGTTCGAGCTCGTAGACCGCCTCGGGCGCGTTGCGCACCATGTATTCGATCGCGTCCTGGTCACCGAGCCAGTCCGACCCCTTCACGGTGTCGTACATGTGCCAGCGCCAGTCGTCCTTGTGCATGTTGCCGAGGGAAGCCGAGATGCCGCCCTGGGCCGCGACCGTATGCGAGCGGGTCGGAAACACCTTGGTGATGCAGGCGGTGCGCAGACCGGCTTCGCTGCAGCCGACCACGGCGCGCAGGCCCGCGCCGCCGGCGCCGACCACGACGACGTCATAGGTGTGGTCTTCGATCGGATAGGCTTTGCCGTTGGTGGCGGGAGCGCCGTTGCCCTTGCCATTCGTCGCTGTGGCCATGGGTTACACTCCGGATGAAAGCTTGAGGATCGCGTAGGTCGAGGCGAGCGCCACAGCGATCGAGAAGAAATTGTTGAGCATGATCGAGATGAGCTTCAGCTTCTCGTTATGGATGTAGTCCTCGATCACCACCTGCATGCCGATCTTCATGTGCCAGGCGCTGGCGGCGATGAAGAGCAGCAGGATCACCGCGATCGGCAGCGAGCCGAGGATCTGTGCGGCACCGGCCTGGTTGCGGCCGAGCAGCATCATGATGATCACGAGCACCGGAATCATCAGCAGCGTCATGGCGACGGCGGTGATGCGCTGGCGCCAGAAATCGGACGTACCCGAATGCGCCGCACCGAGATTGCGGACGCGGCCGAGCGGGGTGCGCATGCTGCGCTTGGGCGTATCGGTCGCGCTCATCGTCCGCCTCCGATCGCATAGGCGATGATCCAGATCAGGACCGTGAGCACGATGCCGCCGATCAGCGCGCCCCAGGTCAGGGCCTCGCGCTCATTGGGCTTGAAGCCGTAGCCGAGGTCCCACACGAAGTGCCGGATACCGCTCAGCATATGGTGCATCAGCGCCCAAGTGTAGCCGAACACGATCAGCCGGCCGATGATGCTGCCGGTGAAGGCCTGGACGTGGGAATAGGCGGCGGGGCCGGAAGCCGCCGCGATCAGCCACCAGGCCAGCAGCAGGGTTCCGACGTAGAGCGCGATACCGGTGGCGCGATGGACGATGGACAGCGCCATCGTCAGCGTCCAGCGGTAGACTTGCATGTGGGGGGAAAGCGGTCGTTCGATCCGTGCGGTCATGGGCTTTTGATGTTTATTGCGGCCCAGCAGGGGGCACGCGGGGATCGCGAAAGGTCGGCTCTATTTACGGAGTCGATTTCGCCTGCGCAATCACCAAATCGCCATAAATCGAACCGCGGTTCAGCTCTAGAGCGTTGATGATGCAAGGCCAATCAGTGGCTTGGTATACCAGCACTTCTGTCCGCCAACGAAAAACAGAATATAGATTCATTTGTTCTGAAGGGACCGATGCGCGTTGAAATTGCTATTGGAACGCCTCTAAACGGACCATGCCGTCCAAACCCGCCCGGGGCCGGTCTTTTGAGCCGCTAACGCCTTTCGGACGGCACCAAACAGCTCCCGCCCCGGCCCGTTTTGGCCCCTGTCCGGATATGCGCACCTTGCATTCCACCCCAGCCGCAAGATGTGGCGTGTCGACCGCGAGAATCAGATCGCCTAAAGCTCCGCACGCAGCTTTCCGAAGGCATGTTTCGGAGAAGTTGCGACCAGTCGCCGGGGCAGGTCAGGGGTGATTGCAGGTCTTGATATCAAGGAGATCGTCGAGCTCGCGCTGTTGCTGATCGCAACCGGCGCGCTCTCGGGATTCCTGGCCGGCGTGTTCGGCATTGGCGGGGGCGCGATTCTCGTGCCGGTGTTTTACGAATGCTTCCGGATCGCCGGCGTGCCGCTCGAAGTGCGCATGCCGCTCTGCATCGGCACCTCGCTCGCGGTGATCATTCCGACCTCGATCCGTTCGTTCCAGGCGCACTACAAGCGCGGCGCCGTCGATATGACGATCCTGCGCGTGTGGTGGCTGCCGATCGTGATCGGCGTCGTCGCCGGCAGCGTCATCGCGCGTTACGCGCCGGAGAAGCTGTTCAAGATCGTGTTCGTCTGCGTCGCCTATTCCGCGTCGGCGCGTCTCATCTTCGCGCGCGAGGGCTGGAAGTTCGGCGATGATCTGCCCAAAGGCCCGCTGATGCGCGTCTACGGCTTCTGCGTCGGTATCCTCTCGACGCTGATGGGCATCGGCGGCGGCTTGTTCTCGAACCTGCTGATGACGTTCTACGGCCGGCCCATCCACCAGGCAGTGGCGACCTCGTCGGCACTCGCGGTCCTGATCTCGATCCCCGGCGCGCTCGGCTACATTTATGCCGGCTGGCCGGCGGCGGCGACCTATCCGGCCGTCGCAGCGCTGCAAGTCCCGTTCGCGCTTGGCTACGTCTCGCTGATCGGCGCCGTGCTGGTGATGCCGATGAGCCTCGTGACAGCGCCGCTCGGCGTGAGAGCCGCGCATGCGATGTCGAAGCGAACGCTGGAGGTGGCGTTCGGCTGCTATCTGTTCATCGTCGGAAGCCGGTTTGTGATGAGCTTGGTGGGCGGACAGTGAACGGCTTCGGCTGAACTCCGCGCCACATCCTCCGCTGTCATCGCCCGCGAAGGCGGGCGATCCAGTATTCCACCAGCGCCGGTGATTGATCCGAGAGGCCGCGGCGTACTGGATGCCCCGCCTTCGCGGGGCATGACAGCGTACCGGGTAGAGGCTCCTCGCAATGACGGCGAGAGAGCAGAGCTCCCCCACTCATTTCTTCGCGTAAATATCCTTGTACGTATCCCGCAGCACGTTCTTCTGCACCTTGCCCATCGTATTCCGCGGCAATTCGTCGACGACGAACACGCGCTTGGGCATCTTGAACTTTGCCAGCCTTCCGTCGAGCGCCTTCAGCACCGCGGCCTCGGTGACGTCGGCGCCCTTGTTGCAGACCAGAACCGCCGTGACGCCTTCGCCGAAATCGGCATGCGGCACGCCGATCACGGCGGATTCGACCACGCCGGGCATGGCGTCGAGCTCACTCTCGATTTCCTTGGGGTAGACGTTGAAGCCGCCGGAGATCACGAGATCCTTGCCGCGGCCGAGAATGTGGACGTAGCCCTTGTCGTCGATCTTGCCGAGGTCGCCAGTGATGAAGAAGCCGTCGGGCCGGAATTCGGACTTGGTCTTCTCCGGCATGCGCCAATAGCCCTTGAAGACGTTCGGGCCCTTCACCTCGATCATGCCGATCTCGTCGCGCGGCAGCTCCTTGCCGGTCTCGGGCTCGGTCACGCGCACGGAGACGCCGGGGAGGGGAAAGCCGACCGCGCCGGGCACGCGCTCGCCGTCATACGGGTTCGACGTGTTCATGTTGGTCTCGGTCATGCCGTAGCGCTCGAGCACCGCATGGCCCGTGCGCGCCGACCATTCGCGATGGGTTTCGGCGAGCAGCGGTGCGGAGCCCGAGATGAACAGCCGCATGTGCTTTGTGGTCTCGCGCGACAGCGCGGAGTTCTGGAGCAGCCGCGTGTAGAAGGTCGGCACGCCCATCAGCACCGTGGCGCGCGCCATCAGCTTGATTATGAGATCGGGGTCGAGCTTCGGCAGGAAGATCATCGACGCCCGCGAAAACAGCGTGACGTTGGTCGCCACGAACAGGCCGTGCGTATGGTAGATCGGCAGCGCGTGGATCAGCACGTCCTTGTCGGTGAAGCGCCAATAGCCGACCAGGCTCAGCGAGTTCGACGCGAGATTGTCGTGCGTCAGCATCGCGCCCTTGGAGCGGCCGGTGGTGCCTGACGTGTAGAGGATCGCGGCGAGATCGTCGTTTGCCCGTGAGACGGTCGCGAATTCGCTGCTGGCCTTGTCGGCGGCTTCCGTCAGCGAGCCCTTGCCGTCGGGCCCGAGCGTCTCGACCTTGGCCTTCACCTTGGCGGCGATCGGGGCGAGGCCCTCGGCCTTGGAGGGATCGCAGACCACCAGCGACGGCTCGGCATCGCCGATGAAGTAATCGAGCTCGTTCAGCGTATAGGCCGTGTTCAGCGGCAAATAGACCGCGCCGGCCCGCACGGTGGCGAGATACAGCACGATATTGGCGACCGATTTCTCCACCTGCACCGCGACGCGGTCGCCGGGCTTCACGCCGCGCGCGACCAGCACGTTCGCCATCTGCCCGGCCCGCGCGATCAGGTCGCCATAGCTGATATGGGCGCCGTCCTGCGTCTCGACCGCGAGGCGTTTGGGATCGTCCAGACCGTCGAACAGGCGGGAAAACAGGTTGGCGTTGGCAGCTTGGTTCATGCAAGATTTCCTCGACCGCAAGGCAAACAAGGCCGGTCAAAACCGAGGGCTGGATTAGCAAAAACCGCCCCAATGAAGCAACGGAGACAGTTTGCATGACCAAAAACGGGAAACGCGTGGCCTGGGTGACGGGCGGTGGCAGCGGCATCGGGGAGGCCGGCGCCGAGGCGCTCGCGGCCGACGGCTGGATAGTCGTGGTCTCGGGCCGCCGCAAGGACGCCCTGGATACCGTGGTTGCCAGGATTGCCAAGGCAGGCGGGGCGGCCGAGGCCATTGCGCTCGATGTGTCCAACGCCGCCGAAGCCCAGAAGGCGGCCGATCAAATCGTCGCGAAACACGGCCGCATCGACCTGCTCGTGAACAATGCCGGTATCAATGTCCCCAAGCGGAGCTGGAAGGACATGGAACTGGAGGGCTGGGACGAGCTCGTCCAGGTCAACCTCAACGGCGTGCTGTATTGCATGCGCGCAGTGTTGCCCACGATGCGCAAGCAGCAGGATGGCTCGATCATCAACGTCTCGTCCTGGGCCGGCCGCCACGTCTCGAAGATGCCGGGCCCGGCCTACACCACCACCAAGCATGCGGTGCTGGCGCTGACTCATTCCTTCAACATGGACGAATGCGTCAACGGCCTGCGCGCCTGCTGCCTAATGCCGGGCGAGGTGGCTACTCCCATCCTGAAACTGCGCCCGGTGGTGCCGAGCGAGGAGGAGCAGGCCAAGATGCTGCAATCGGAAGATCTGGGCCGCACCATCGCGTTCATCGCATCGATGCCGCCGCGCGTCTGCATCAACGAGCTGCTGATCAGCCCGACGCATAATCGCGGATTCATTCAGACGCCGAACAACAGGGATTGAGACGAGCACACTGCCGTAGGGTGGGCAAAGGCGCGACGCGCCGTGCCCACCATCTACCCTCGATCGCGAATGAAGTTGGTGGGCACGCTTCGCTTTGCCCACCCTACGGCACCGGGTGCTGAGCCCGCGCTCATACACGGATGCGCCGCTACATAGTTTCACGCATCACGATAAATTATTTCCCGAAACCCCATCGCGAACCCTCCCGTAGTTCGGTCCAACGACGGCACTGCTGCTTCACGCCAAAAGGTCGCAGGCGCCGTTGTTGCCCCAACGCAAACGCCGGCCATTGCCGGTCACAATCCAATCGGGAGACTCTCCATGTCGAAGCGTATTGCCTATCTCGCTGCCGCCGCTTTCAGCGCCCTGGCCATCACCGCGACCGTCGTCGCGCCTGTCCGCGCCGAGGAGAAGACCGTCATGGTCGGTGGCGCCGCGATGTTCCCGTCCAAGAACATCGTCCAGAACGCCGTCAACTCCAAGGATCACACCACGCTGGTCGCGGCGGTGAAGGCGGCCGGCCTGGTGCCGACGCTGGAAAGCAAGGGCCCGTTCACGGTGTTCGCGCCCACCAATGCCGCCTTCGGCAAGCTGCCGGCCGGAACCGTCGACAATCTGGTCAAGCCCGAGAACAAGGCGACCTTGACCAAGATCCTCACCTACCATGTCGTGCCCGGCAAGCTCGAGGCCTCCGACCTCACCGACGGCAAGAAGATGAAGACCGCCGAAGGCGAGGAACTGACCGTGAAGAAGCAGGACGGCAAGGTCTGGATCGTCGATGCCAAGGGCGGCACCTCGATGGTGACGATCTCCAACGTCAACCAGTTGAACGGCGTGATCCATGTGGTCGATACCGTGCTGATGCCGGCGACGTAACACCGCGCGTCCCTGTTTCATCCCGCAAGCAGGATGCGACGAAACGGCGAGCCGGGGGCACCCGGCTCGCTTTATTGTGACCAAGGTCGCCCGCAGACTCGATTCGCCGTCGTGCGGGGGCGTAACGAAAGCGGAAGTATCGGCGTATATTCGGTGTCAGACGACCTTCAGGACGGAACCATCATGTCGAGCCTCACAGTCAGCGACGAGCAGGTCAGCGCCACCCCCGCCAAAGTGATCCAGCCGGCCTGGGTCCGTGTCATGCACTGGACCAACGCGGTCGCCATGATCCTGATGATCCTGTCGGGCTGGCAGATCTACAACGCCTCGCCGCTGTTCGGCTTCAGTTTTCCGCGCGAGTATACGCTTGGCGGCTGGCTCGGCGGTGGCCTGCTCTGGCACTTTGCGGCGATGTGGCTGCTGATGGTCAACGGCCTCGCCTATCTCGTCACCGGCTTCGCCACCGGCCGCTTCCGCAAAAAATTGCTGCCGATCACGCCGTCCGGTGTGCTCCACGACGTCAGGGCTGCCCTGACCTTCAAGCTCGGCCACGACGATCTCACCGTCTACAATTACGTGCAGCGCCTGCTCTATGCCGGCATCATCGTGGTCGGCGTGCTGATCGTGCTGTCGGGCCTGTCGATGTGGAAGCCGGTGCAGCTCTATTATCTCGTGATGCTGTTCGGCGACTATCCGACCGCGCGCTACGTCCATTTCTTCTGCATGGCCGCGATCTGCGCCTTCCTCGTCATTCACGTCTTGCTCGCGCTGCTGGTGCCCAAGAGCCTGCGTGCGATGATCATTGGCCGCTGATTAGGAGACCCGTTATGGCCAAGCGCTCATTCCTCATCCCCGGCGTCGACAAGCGGCTGCTGATCAAGGACTCCATCAAGTCCATGCCGGACTTCACCCGCCGCCGCTTCATCGCCGGCGGCGCCAGCCTCGGCGCGCTGACGCTGCTCACCGGCTGCGACGTCGTCGATTCCTCGTCGGCCGATACCCTGCTCGCGAAGGTCTCGAAGTTCAACGACGCCGTGCAGGCCTGGATGTTCAATCCCGACGCGCTGGCGCCGACCTTCCCGGAAAGCGCGATCACGAAACCGTTTCCGTTCAACGCCTATTACGATCTCGACGACGCGCCCGATGTCGACGGCGCCGACTGGAAGCTCGAGGTGCGCGGTCTCGTCGACAACAAGAAGTCCTGGACGCTGGACGAGCTCTACAAGCTGCCGCAGGTCACGCAGATCACCCGACACATCTGCGTCGAGGGCTGGAGCGCGATCGGAAGCTGGACCGGCACGCCCTTGCGCGATTTCCTCAAGCTGATCGGCGCCGACACGCGCGCAAAGTATGTCTGGTTCCAGTGCGCCGACAAGGACGGCTACAACTCGCCCCTGGACATGCGCAGCGCGCTGCATCCGCAAACCCAGATGACGTTCAAATACGCCAACGAGATATTACCGCGCGCCTACGGCTTCCCGATGAAGATCCGCGTGCCGACGAAACTCGGATTCAAGAACCCGAAATACGTGGTCTCGATGGAAGTCACCAACGACTACAAGGGCGGCTATTGGGAAGACCAGGGGTACAATTCGTTCAGCGGGAGTTAGGCACGCTGCTGTAGGGTGGATTAGCCCTGCGGCTGCGCGAAGCGCGGTCGCACGGCGTAATCCACCTCTTTCGTTTCCGCAGTGGCAGAAGTGGTGGGTTACGCCTTCGGCTAACCCACCCTACGGCACCGATTGCTTGGCCGGCCCCACCTTGCGTTGACACAACGCGGCCACCGCCCCCAACGCCAGCAGCGCCGCCGACACATTCAGCGCGTAACTCAAGCTGCCCAGTGCATCGGTGATCGCACCGACCACGATCGGGCCGAGCGTCTGGCCGACGCCGAACGAGATCGTCATGGCCGCGATCGCGGTCGGCCACATCTCGGGCGGATAGTTGAAGCGCACGAAGGCCGTGGTCGAGCCGACCACGGCGAAGAAGGCAACGCCGAACACGACCGCCGAGACCGCGAGCCACGCCGGCGAATGCCCCAGCATAGGCAACGCCGCGCCGAGCGCGTTGGTGCCGAGGATGATGGCGGTGGCAAGTCCGCCGCGGTCGAGCGCCAGCACGCCGCGCCAGACCCAGGGTGTGACGAAGGCGCTGAGGCCGATCAGGCTCCAGAACGCGGCCTGCGCCGCGGCCCCGCCGCCGCCGTCGCGCACATAGGCGATCATGAAGGTCATGTAGGCGATGTAGCCGGCGCCAAACAGGAAGTAGCCGGCGAGATAGATCAGCACGGGCAGAATCGCGAAGGTGGCGTGGCTGCCTTCCGAGAAACGCACCCCGCTCTCGATGCGGATCAGGAACAGCGGCACGGTCATCACGACGGACAGCAGCGTCAGCGCCCACCACACCAGCCACCACGAGCCCGGCCCGAAATATTGCAGCGTGAACGGGGCGATCAGCCCCGAGGCGAGAATCCCGATGCCGGGCCCGGCGTAGAACAGGCTCAGCAGGAAATTGGCCCGTTCCGGGCGCGACTGCGCGATAGCAGCGGCCAGCGCGCCGCCGGCGACGAAGCCGGCCGCGGCCCCTAAGCCCAGCACGAGACGTGCGAGGCTCAGCGCAACGAAATTGCCGGTCAGTGCGCAGGTGGCGAGCGCGGCGACGCAGGCGAGGGTTCCGCCGCGGATCGCCGCCGACCAGCCGACGCGCTGGATCAGCCGGGACGCGACAAGCGCGCCCACGAGGTAGCCGACGGCATTGATGGTGTTCATGAAACCGGCGGCCGAGTAGGACCAGCCGAGGTCCTCCCGCATATCGGGCAGCACCAGCGCATAGGCAAAGCGGCCGATGCCGAGCCCGACCGTCGCCGCCAGCGACAGGGTCAGGATCAGCCGCGCGGGGTGTGCGTCGGGCGGGGGACGATCAGGGGCGCGCAAGGGATACTCCGGCGTGCGCAGTGTGGCAGGCCCTGCGGGTCTTGCACAGCCGCGAGGCGGCAATGGTGTCTTGCCAAGCGCGCAACGCCGCTCTAGCACTCCGGCCGAATTCGATCTCAGAGGAAACGACCATGGCGACCCACAAATTGCTGCTGCTCCCCGGCGACGGTATCGGCCCCGAGGTGATGGGCGAGGTGAAGCGGCTGATCGACTGGCTCAATTCGGCAGGGATCGCCAAATTCGAGACCGATACCGGCCTGGTCGGCGGCTCCGCCTATGACGCCCACAAGGTGTCGATCTCCGAGGGCGACATGGCCAAGGCGCTGGCCGCCGACGCCATCATCTTCGGCGCGGTCGGCGGCCCGAAGTGGGATGCCGTTCCTTACGAGGTGCGCCCCGAAGCCGGCCTGCTCCGCCTGCGCAAGGATCTCGCCCTGTTCGCCAACCTCCGTCCCGCCGTCTGTTATCCGGCGCTGGCCGATGCCTCCAGTCTGAAGCGTGAGGCGGTCGAGGGTCTCGACATCGTCATCGTGCGCGAGCTCACCGGCGGCGTCTATTTCGGCGAGCCCAAGACCATCACCGATCTCGGCAACGGCCAGAAGCGTGCCGTCGATACCCAGGTCTACGACACCTATGAGATCGAGCGCATCGGCCGCGTCGCCTTCGAGCTTGCGAGGAAGCGCAAGAACAAGGTGACGTCGATGGAGAAGCGCAACGTCATGAAGTCGGGCGTGCTCTGGAATGAGGTCATGACGGCGGTCCACAAGCGCGAATATCCCGACGTCACGCTCGAGCACCAGCTCGCCGATTCCGGCGGCATGATGCTGGTGAAGGCGCCGAAGCAGTTCGACGTCATCGTCACCGACAACCTGTTCGGCGACATGCTGTCCGACATCGCGGCGATGCTGACCGGTTCGCTCGGCATGCTGCCCTCGGCCTCGCTCGGCGAGGTTGATGTGAAGAGCAAGAAGCGCAAGGCGCTGTACGAGCCCGTGCACGGTTCGGCGCCTGACATCGCAGGCCAAGGCCTCGCGAATCCCATCGCGATGATCTCGTCCTTCGGCATGGCGTTGCGCTATTCCTTCGACATGGGCGATCTCGCCGACAAGGTCGATGCCGCGATCGCCGCGGTGCTGGCGAGTGGCCTGCGCACCGCCGACATCAAGTCGGAAGGCACCACGGCCGCCTCGACCACGCAGATGGGCGAAGCGATCCTGAAGGAATTGCAGAAGCTGCACGCGTAGCCACAAACACTGCAATCGTAGGGTGGGCTAAGCGATAGCGCGCCCACCATTTCGATCGCGATTGCCGCGAGATGGTGGGCACGGCGCTTCGCGCCTTTGCCCACCCTACGGCTCTGCCGACGACCTCAGGGAAGCCACCTCATGGATGCCTCGCCCCGCCCCAAGATCGCGGAAACCATCATCCATGAAACGGTCCGCCAGCGCGAAGCCCAGATCGGGCGGCGCTGCGAAATCCTCGCCAACACCCGCATCGAATATGCCGCGCTCGGCGACTACTCCTATCTCGGCGAGAACTGCGAGGTCGCCGACGCGGTGATCGGAAAATTCACCGCCATCGCTAACTCGGTGCGGATCGGCGCGCCCAATCATCCGATGGGCCGGCCGTCCCAGCATCGCTTCACCTATTGCCCTGAATATTACGACGCGACTGCGAGTCGTGACCGCGACTTCTTCGCGGATCGCCGCAGTGACCGCGTCATCGTCGGCAATGATGTCTGGATCGGGCACGCCGCCATCCTGCTACCGGGCGTCACGGTCGGCGACGGCGCGGTGATTGCCGCGGGCGCGGTCGTCAGCCGCGATGTCGAGCCCTACACGATCGTCGGTGGCGTTCCCGCGCGCCCCATCCGCAAGCGATTTGACGATTCGGTCGCCGAAAGCCTGCGCCGCATAGCCTGGTGGGATTGGCCGGACGAACTGATCTTCGAGCGCCTGGGCGATTTCCGCTCCGAGGCGATCGAAGAATTTTGCAGGCGCTACGACCCGGCAGCCAACGCCTGAAGCGGACGCATCTCTCACAAACAAAAATGGCCGGGCGCGAGCCCGGCCATTTTGATTCGGTCGATCATTCCGCTCAGTACAGCGGGAAATTCCGCGGATAGCCGCCGACGTCGGCCGGCGTGCTCAGCGGCTGGCGATCGATCGGGCGGTTGTTGTTCTCGCGGGCGAAGGTCGGATAGCCGATCGCCGGCGGGAAAGCGTAGTCGGAGAACTTGCGGTCGCCCGGATTGACCTCGGTGCCGCCGTCGAGCCAGGAGCGCTTGCTCACATAGAGGCGGGTGCGACCCTGCTGATAGACCGCGTTGGGGCCGCTCGGACCGTAATAGGGCCGGCTGTTGTCGTAACGTTGTTTCTTGGTGTCTGCCGAGGCGGGTGTCGCGAGGGCTGAGGACATGGCAACCACGGCGCCGGCCGCAAGCCACATCGCCAGTTTGTTCGCGGCGGAGAAATTCGAGCTCATCACGTCCCCTTCAGGCGGCAAGCCGCCAATCGATTTCATCCCCATACTAGCCCGGCAAGGGTGGCCGCAACTAGGTCTATTGGGTCACACCAGCTCGGAATAATCGTGCGCGCTGGCAAAAGTTGCATCAATACCAGCCACTTGAGCTTGATGCCGGTTAGAGCGCGCCGCGCAATTGCGCGTTCGCCGCGCCCAGCAGCCAGTCCGACGAACCCTGGGGAGCGCAGGAGCGGCGCTTCAGCTCCGCATGGGCGAACAATTCCGCCAGCTTCGGCTCGTTGCCCGAGGTCAGGAGCGTCAGCCGGTTCAGCGTGCAGGCGATCGCCGCGCGCCGGGCGGGCAGGGTGTCGCCCTGGCAGGAGAAGCCGGAGATCTGGAGCGCCGGCTCTTCGCTGCGCTTGAGGTAGCCGAGGCACGCCCGCGCGGCCTCCGCCGTGCCGGTGGGCCGGAACAGGGCGACGGGACCGAATTTCGTGTCGATCAGGCCGGCCTGCTCGAGCGGCGTTGCGTCACCCAGGCCCATTTGGACCGCCAGGTCCGCTGTCGCCGGGCGGGTCACGTCGAATTCGCCGCCTTCGCGGTAGATCTCGAGCTCCGCCACGGGCTTGTCCGCCTCGCCGGTCCAGCGCATCACGTCCCGGCGACCGCCTTCGGGATGCCTGAGAATGACGTAAGAGGCTGTTTTTTCTGATGAATCGAGCCGACTGAGGGCGAAGGCCGGTTGCGAGCGGTCGGCCACGCTCCACCCCAGCTTCTCGGCGGGCTCATCGTCACGCAGGCTGGGCAGCTGGTCGAGCGCGGCGAGGGCGAGGATGGCAAACAGGACCAGCGCCCCCACATAGGCGAACAGGCGCGCCAGCGTGCCGACGATTTCGTCGGCGAGGGCTGCGAGCGCCAGATGGATCTGGGTAGGGGTTGCGGCCGTGCTGGCCTCTGGCGACTGCATCCACGGCCTTCAGGCATGGTCCAACGTTGTCTTGAGGCCGGTTCTCGCATAGAAGCGCTGCTCTTCCTGTTTAAGCGTCAGCTTCAGGAACGGGCTTTTTCATCGGAGAGTGAACGATGGGTTACAAAGTCGCAGTCGTCGGCGCGACCGGCAATGTCGGACGGGAAATGCTCAACATCCTCGATGAGCGCAAATTCCCCGCGGACGAGGTCGTGGCCCTGGCATCACGCCGCAGCGTCGGCGTCGAGGTCTCCTATGGCGACCGCACCCTGAAGGTCAAAGCGCTCGAGCACTACGACTTCTCCGATGTCGATATCTGCCTGATGTCGGCGGGCGGCTCGGTGTCGAAGGAATGGTCGCCGAAGATCGGCGCCGCCGGCACGGTCGTGATCGACAACTCGTCCGCCTGGCGCATGGATCCGGACGTGCCGCTGATCGTGCCGGAAGTGAACGCGGACGCGACGGCCGGCTTCAAGAAGAAGAACATCATCGCCAACCCGAACTGCTCGACCGCGCAGCTCGTGGTCGCGCTGAAGCCGCTGCACGACAAGGCGACGATCAAGCGCGTCGTGGTCTCGACCTATCAATCGGTCTCGGGCGCCGGCAAGGATGCGATGGACGAATTGTTCTCGCAGACCAAGGCCGTCTACACCAACAGCGAGCTGATCGCGAAGAAATTCCCCAAGCGCATCGCCTTCAACGTCATCCCCCAGATCGACGTCTTCATGGAGGACGGCTACACCAAGGAAGAGTGGAAGATGATGGCGGAGACCAAGAAGATCCTTGATCCCAAGATCAAGCTCTCCGCGACCTGCGTGCGCGTGCCGGTGTTCGTCGGCCACTCCGAGGCCGTCAACATCGAGTTCGAGAATCCGATCACGGCGGACGAGGCACGCGACATCCTCCGCAAGGCGCCGGGCTGCCTCGTCATCGACAAGCAGGAGCCCGGTGGCTACGCCACGCCGTATGAAGCCGCCGGCGAGGACGCCACCTATATCAGCCGCATCCGCGAGGACGCGACGGTGGAGAACGGCCTCGTGCTGTGGTGCGTGTCCGACAATCTTCGCAAGGGCGCGGCGCTCAACGCCATCCAGATCGCGGAAGTCCTGATCAACCGCAAGCTGATCAGCGCGAAGAAGAAGGCGGCGTAACGCACGCTACCGTAGGGTGGGCAAAGGCGCGAAGCGCCGTGCCCACCATCTCTCCCCGATTGCGATAGAAGTGGTGGGCACGGCGCG
>NZ_JBVVPO010000020.1:82716-125827 GCF_055811795.1 Bradyrhizobium sp. MI1.7 | reverse complement strand
TGTTTTATCGTCATCGTGTTTTTTTTTTTTTTATTTTATTTTTCCCCCCCCCCGGGTTCCGGGCTGGGGGGGCCACCCGCCCCCCCGCCCCGGCCCCCACCACCCATCAATGATAGGTGGTGGGCACGCTTCGCTTTGCCCACCCTACGAGAGCGTCAACGCGGTGCGGGCAGTCGTCCGAACACGCTGTCGAGCGCCACGCCGATCGCGAGCAAGCGGCGATCGCTTCCCGCAGGACCATCCAACTCAAGTCCGATCGGCAATTTGCTTGTCGCGCCAAGCGCGATCGGGATCTGGACACCGGGAATGCCGGCATTGCTGCCGGGATCGGTGTTCTGGATGCTCAGGCCGAAATTCTCGAGACTGCTGGCGTCCGGATTGGAGGCAATTGCAACGCGCGGCGTGGTCGGGAAGGCGACGGCGTCGAGCTTGTTGCTGGCAAACGTATTGCCGTAGAGCGCCTGAAGCGCGGGGCGGGCGGTCTTGATTGCGGCGTCATAGATCGGCCTCGCGTCGAACAGCGCGTTGTCGGGGCCGGGCAGTTTTCGCGGGATCACCATGCCATCATAGATGCTTTTCACGTCGGCGCTGGAGATCTTCTCTGCCAGCGCCTCGATGCTGAGGCCGGTCCCGGTGTGCTTGAGATAGGCGACCATGTCGTCATAGGCCTCATACAGCGCGACGGGAAAGCTGACCTGGCCGTTGAGTTCGGCGAGCTCAGGCATCTCGATCTCGACGACCGTGACGCCCTTCGCCTTCGCTTTTGCGATCGCCGTGTGGAACGCGGCTTCCGTATCGGCGTCGAGATTGGTCAGCATCGCGTTCGCGATGCCGATCCGCACCTGCTTCAGATCAGCCGGCGCAACCTCGTCGCCGCCGGCGATCACGCGATCGAGCAGCGCGACATCCGCCATCGTCGCGGCCATGGGCCCCGCGGTGTCGCGGGTGTGCGAGATCGGCGCAATACCCTCTTGCGGATAGCGCCCGACCGTCGGGCGCAACGCGGCGCATCCGTTCAGCGCGGCGGGGACACGGACCGATCCGCCGGTGTCGGTTCCGAGCCCGCCCGTGACGATTCGCGCGCCGAGCGCGGCGCCCGTGCCGGACGAGGAGCCGCCGGCGATCAGCGTGCGGTCATAAGCGTTGCGCACGCCGAACTCCGCGCCGGTCTTGAACGCGGTGTTGTAGCCGGAGATGCCGAAGGCGAGCTCATGCATGCTGGTCTTGCCGATGATGACGGCGCCTGCAGCCCGCAGCTTCGCAACCACCGGTGCGTCAGCATTCGGAATGTAGTCCTTCAGTGCCGGTGTGCCGGCGCTGCAGGGCAGTCCCGCGACCTCGATATTGTCCTTGATCACGATGGGCACGCCGCCGAGCGGCTTTGTCCTGTCGCCCGTCGCGTCGAATGCGGCGGCGGCTTTCAGGGCGCCCGCTTCGTCCAGGGTGACGAAGGCATTGAGCTCGGCATGGGCTTTGGCGCGGCTCAGTGCTTCCGTCGTGAGTGCGGTACTCGTGACTTTCCCGGCGCGCAGGTCGGCGACGGCCTGACTCAGGGTCAACTGGTCCAAATCCATGATGCGTCATCCGATTGCAGGGGCGCCAACAGGGTGCCGCCTAAAGTCCGGAGGCTGAGGCCTCACTGGTGCCGCGTCAACCGTGGGCGTGCATCTTTTGCGTTACCGACGTCGTCAAATTCGTGAGCAGCCGCTCGACCTCGGGCTTCACCTTGGCGATCGCGGTGTCCTTCACTGGTCCGTAGCCGCGGATCTCCATCGGCGCTTTTGCGACGGCAACGAGGTCGGGAAGATGTGCTGCCTCGAGCTGGCCGAGCATGCGTTCGATCAGGCCTTCATACCAGGCGATCAATTCCCGTTCAGTGCGCCGCTCATTCGTGTAGCCGAATGGATCGAACGGCGTTCCGCGTAATCCCTTCAACCGCGCCAGCATGGCGAGCGGCATCTGGATCCACTGGCCGAAAGCGCGCTTGCGCGGACGGCCGCGTGCGTCAGGTTTTGACGGCAGGAACGGCGGCGCGAGATGATATTGGATGCGAAAACCGTCCTCGAACTCGCGCTTCAGCTCGCCGAGGAAGCCGCTCTGCATGTGCAGACGCGCCACCTCGTATTCGTCCTTGTAGGCCATCAGCTTGAACAGGGCGCGCGCGACCGCCTCGGTCAGCACCTCACTGCTCAGAGCGGCTTCGGCCCGGCGGACCCTCGCGACGGTCGCCCGAAAGCGCATCGCATAGGCGGCGTCTTGATAGGCGGCGAGGAAATCGGCGCGGCGATCGATGATCTGATCGAGCGTCTCGGCTTCGAGCGCTTCGTCACTCCCCGGCAAAAACTCCGGATCGGCCGCGGCGATCCGGCCCCAGGCAAAGGCCTGCTTGTTGCGTTCGACCGCGACGCCGTTGAGCTCGATCGCGCGCAGCAGCGCTTGCAGCGCGACCGGCACAAGCCCGTGCTGCCAGGCAAAGCCGAGCATGATGATGTTGGCATAGACGGCATCGCCGAGCAGCCGCTCGGCGAGCGCGTTGACGTTGATGGTGTCGAGATTGTCGTTGCCAATGACTTGTCGGATCGCGCGCAGGCGGGCGGGCGAGGCAAGGTCGGCGTCGCGGAAGCGGACGACGTCGCCGGTCGGCATCTCCGCGGTGTTGATGGCGGCGCGTGTGCCGCGGTGATAGGTGCCGGACGCCTTAGGTGAGGAACTGACGACGAGGTCGCAGCCGATCAGCGCGTCGGCCGCGCCCTGGTCGATGCGGACCTGGTGCAACGCGTCCGGACTTGACGCAAGGCGGATGAAGCTCAGCACGGGACCAAATTTCTGTGCAAAGCCGGTGAAATCCAGCACGGAGACGCCACGCCGCTCCAGATGCGCGGCCATGCCGATCAGCGCGCCGACCGTGATCACGCCGGTGCCGCCGACGCCGGTCACGAGCAAATCGTAGGGACGATCGAGCGTGGCGGGAGCGGGCAGGGGAAGCGTAGCCGCGCGACCGACGGCGTCGGTCTCGCTCGCGGTCTTTTTCCGGCGCGTCGCGCCTTCGACGGTGACGAAGCTTGGGCAAAAGCCGTTGAGGCAGGAAAAATCCTTGTTGCAGGACGAGAGGTTGATCTGGCGCTTGCGACCGAACGGCGTCTCCTTTGGCTCGACACTGAGGCAGTTGGATTCGACCGAGCAGTCGCCGCAGCCTTCGCAGACGAGATCGTTGATATAGGCAAAGCGCCTTGGGTCGGCCATCTGTCCGCGTTTGCGCCGGCGACGCTTCTCGGTGGCGCAGGTCTGCTGATAGATCAGGACGGAGACGCCGGAAATGTCTCGCAGCTCGCGCTGCACGGCGTCCATCTCCTCGCGCGGATGGATGGTCACGCCGATCGGCAGGTCTGCCGGCAAGAACTGCGCGGGATCGTCCGACACCAGCGCGATGCGTCCCACGCCTTCGGCGCGAACGCTGTGGGCGATGGCATGCACGCTGATGGGACCGTCGACCGGCTGGCCGCCGGTCATCGCCACGGCATCGTTGAACAGGATCTTGTAGGTGATGTTGGCCCTGGCGGCGATCGCCTGCCGGATCGCCATCGAGCCGGAGTGGTAGTAGGTGCCTTCGCCGAGATTCTGGAACACGTGCTTGTGGCCGGTGAAGCGTGACGACGCCGCCCAGTTGACGCCTTCGCCGCCCATCTGGATCAGCGAGGAGGTCTCGCGGTCCATCCAGCTCGCCATGAAATGGCAGCCGATGCCGGCTAACGCCTTGGAGCCTTCCGGCACCTTCGTCGACGTGTTGTGCGGACATCCGGAGCAGAAATACGGCGTGCGCGTCGCACCGCTGACGTTGATCGTGCGCGCGGCCTCGGGCATCAAGGCGGCCGCGCGCGCGGCGAGATTGAGGCCTGGGAACATCGGGTCGAGCCGGCGTGCGAGCACGCCAGCAAGCGCACGCGGCGACAATTCGCCGATCCAGGAGATCAGCCGCGCCCCTCGCTCGTCGTGCTTGCCGACCATGCGCTCGGGCTTTGAGCCTGGATAGTCGTAAAAATATTCCTTGAACTGGCTCTCGATGATGCCGCGCTTTTCCTCGACGACGAGGATCTCGCGCTTGCCCTTCACGAAGTCCATCGCGTCATGCAGCGCCAGCGGCCAGACCATGCCGACCTTGTAGACGTCGATCCCGATGTTGCGGCAGGCCGCTTCATCCAGGCCCATCAGCCGCAGGGCCTCCATCAGGTCGAGATGCGCCTTGCCCGTCGTGACGATGCCGTAAGTGGCGTTGGGAATATCGTAGATGTGGCGATCGATCGGATTGGCTTTTGCAAAGGCGTAAACCGCGTGCTTCTTCGCCTCCAGCCGCTCCTCGATCTGGGGGCCCGGCAGGTCGGGCCAGCGATAGTGCAGTCCGCCCGGTGGCGGCGTGAAATCGGGCGTGTTGAAGACGCGTGGCGGGCGCAGCGCGACGGATGCACCTGACTCCACGATTTCCGAAATCGCCTTGAAGCCGACCCACATGCCGGAGAAGCGGCTCAGCGCGTAGCCGTATTCGCCGAACTCCAGATATTCGCTGACGCTTGCGGGGTGCAGCGTCGGCATGAACCAGCTCATGAAGGCGACATCGGACTGGTGCGGCATCGAGGAGGAGACGCAGCCATGGTCGTCGCCGGCGACAACCAGCACGCCGCCACGCGGCGAGGAGCCATAGGCGTTGCCGTGCTTGAGGGCGTCGCCGGAGCGATCGACGCCGGGGCCCTTGCCGTACCAAAGTCCGAACACGCCATCGACTTCGCGATCTGCCTGCGTCTCTACCTGCTGCGAGCCGAGCACTGCTGTTGCCGCGAGGTCCTCGTTTACCGCGGGGAGAAATTCGATGCGATCCCGCTTCAGCCGCTCCTGGATGCGCCAGAGCTCGAGATCGACGCCGCCGAGCGGCGAGCCGCGATAGCCGGAGATGAAGCCGGCGGTGTTCAGCCCGGCGGCGCGGTCGCGCCGCGCCTGGTCGAGCGCGATGCGGACGATCGCCTGCGTGCCCGTGAGGAAGACGCGCCCCTCTTCGCGGTCGTAGCGGTCTGAGAGCTCGTAGCTGTCGAGTGATGGAACGGCGTCCATGGCGGACCTCGTGCGGCATCCTGCCTGATGACGGAAGGGTATGCCGGGGAGGCTGGTAGGTCTTGCCTATTCACCCTGTCTTGATCGATAATTCGGTAAAATTTTGCGGAGGATGGCATAATTCGGTAGAAGTTACCGAATCGGGGGCTTCCATGATTGAAGAGCAGGACGCGCGGATTCTCGCCCATCTCCAGACGGACGGCCGCGCCACCAACCAGCAGCTCGCCGACGAGGTCGGCATGTCCACCTCGGCGTGCTGGCGCCGGGTGCGTGCGCTGGAGGAGGCCGGCGTCATCCAGGGCTATGCCGCGCTGATCGCGCGCGAGCAGGCGGGCTTTGCGATGTCGGCCATCCTGCATGTCTCGCTGGAGCGGCACGATGCCAAATTCGTCGACGAGTTCGTCGCGCGGGTGACCACGCGGCGCGAAGTGCTGGAGTGTTTCGCGACCACGGGCGACGCCGACTATCATTTGCGCGTCGTCGTGCAGGACATGGCGGCCTACAACAGATTCCTCGACGAGTTCATGTTCCGCATTCCCGGCATCCGCTACGTCCGCAGCAACGTGGTGCTGAAGGAGATCAAGACGAGTGTGGCGCTGCCGTTTTGATTGCGCGGGAAGTGCCGTGGTGCCGTAGGGTGGGCAAAGGCGCGCTTGCGCCGTGCCCACCATCTCGCCTCCATTACGAATGCGGTGGGCACGCTTCGCTTTGCCCACCCTACGGCACTGTTGATTTCGCGGCGTATACAACTCTATCTCCTCACCCTGAGGAGGCCGCGCAGCGGCCGTCTCGAAGGGCGAGGCCACAGTCGGGCCTTCATCCTTCGAGACGCTTGCTTCGCAAGCTCCTCAGGATGAGGACTACCGCTGCTCCCGCACAAACCTGTTCCGCAACGTCCCTACGCCCGTGATGTCGATCTCCACCACGTCGCCGTGCCCGATGTCAGGCGAGGCGCCGTCCGTGCCCATCCAGATCACGTCGCCGGGCCACAGCGTGAAGTACTTGGTCAGCTCGACCAGGAACGGCACCACGCCGAAGATCATGTCGTTGGTGTAGAAGCGGTTGGTCTCCTTGCCGTTGACCCGGACGACGGTTTCCATTTTCGCCAGATTGGCCTCGGTTTCGATCCAAGGGCCCATCGGCTTGAACGTGTCGGCGTTCTTCGAGCGCCACAGGCTGCGGTCGGCCTTCTGCCAGCTGCGTTCGCTGACGTCGTTGCCGATGGTGTAGCCGAACACGCAATCCATCGCATTCTGCTTGGTGAGATGCTTCACCTTCTTGCCGATCACGACGACGAGCTCGCCTTCATAGTGGATCTTGTCCGTCGCAAAGGACGGGATCACGACGTCCTCGTCATGCGCGATCAGCGCGTTCTGGGCGCGGTAGCCGATCTCGGGTCTATCAGGGACGGCCGGCACCTCGCCGCGCTTGTCGGCGGCTTCCTTCAGGTGCTTCAGATAGTTCAAGCCGACGCAATAGAAGGTGCGCGGGATTAGCGGCTGCTCGATCCGAACTTGTGCCAGCGGATGCGTGCGCGAGGTGCGCTGCCATTCGCCAAAGGGATCGCCGTCGACCGCGATCACCTGGTCGCCCTCGACAATTCCCCAGGAGGTCTTGTCCGAGACAGTGAATCTCAGCCAGCGCATGCTCTGTCCTCGTTGTTATTCCGCGGCATCGCGCGGCTGCACCTTCCAGGCGCCGGCCGCGGGCCGCTTCAGCCCGAGATTTTCGCGGAGTGTCTTGCCCCGATACTCCTTCTGGAACAAGCCGCGCCGTTGCAGCTCCGGCACGACGTGTTGCACGAAGTCCGCATAGGAGCCGGGCACATAGGTCGCGGCGATGACAAAGCCGTCGCAGCCACGCTCGACGAACATCTCTTCCAGTCTGTCCGCAATCTCCTTGGGACCGCCGACCATGGCGTCGTGGACCTGGCCGCGGCCGGAAAAGGTGACGAAGTCGCGCGCGCTCGGATTGCTCTTGCCGGAATTCTTCAGCACGCCGTCGCGGAGGCCCAGAATGCCCTGCATGCTCTTCAGATCGTCCGTCGTCAACGGCTCGTCGAGGTCCTTGGAGGCGAAGTCGTAATTGAGCGCTTCGGCAAGTAGCGACAGCGCGTCGATCTCGAGCGGCAGTTTGTTGATCAGCGCCATCTTGTCCTCAGCCTCGGCCCTGGTCGCGGCGCAGACCGGCGTCGTCAAATTGCAAAGGCGCATCTGATCGGGATCGCGGCCAGCCTTGGCTGCCTCGTTTCGAACGGCGGCATAACCTTCCTTGGCACCAGCGAGATTGCGCGCGGCCGTGAAGATCACCTCGCCCCAATGGCCGGCAAAGCGTTGGCCGCGGCCGGATGCGCCGGCCTGGATGATGACGGGATGGCCCTGGTCCGAGCGCGGGACCGTGAAGGGACCACGGGACTTGAAGGCCGCCCCCTTGTGATCGAGCCGCTTCACCTTGGCCGGATCGGCAAAACGGCCGCTCTTCTTGTCCATGATGAGCGCGCCGTCTTCCCAGGTGTCCCAATGCCCGAGCACGACCTCCATGAATTCGTCGGCGCGGTCGTAGCGCGAATCATGTTCGGGATGGGAATCGCGACCCATGTTGAGCGCCTCGCCGTCATTGAGCGAGGTGACGACGTTCCAGCCCGCGCGCCCGCCGGACATCAAATCGAGGGTCGCGAAGCGGCGGGCGACGTCGAACGGCTCGTAATAGGTGGTCGAGCAAGTGGCGCCGAGGCCGAGCTTGTCGGTGACCATGCCCATCGTGGTCAGCACGATCAGCGGATCCATCTTCACGCAGCGGATGCCGTATTCGACGGTGTGGGCATGATCGTTGCCGTAGCGGTCCGGCATCGCCAGCCGATCGTCGAAGAACGCCATGTGGAACTTGCCGGCTTCGAGGATCTTGGCGATCTCCTGATAATAGTCCGCCGACATCGAATCGTCGCGCGAGTCCGGATGCCGCCACGAGCTCGGCAAATTCGTGCAGTTCTGCGCCTGGAGGAAGCCGACCAGTACCATCTGCCGCGTCATGCTGTTCTCCCAAATTCCGTCAGGCCAGATCAAGGACGGTGTCGAGCCGGTACTCGCGCGCCAGCGCGCGCAGCTTTTCCCAGGTCGCATCCTCGATCTCGATGCCGTCGCGCAGGCGTTGCTGCTCGCGCAACCCCTCGATCTCGCCGGGATAGTACACGCCCTTGCTGCCTTCGGAGGGCGGCGTCGATTTCAGATAGTGCGCGAATTCGGCGACCTCGCGCTTGAATTCCTTCAGCGGACGGAACGCGGCGACGTTGAACACCGCCATGAAGCATCCGTCATTGTGACGTCCGGTCGGTTCGACGCCGAAGCCGAGACCGGTCAGCAGGCCGCACAGCACCTCGACCATGGCGGCGAGGCCGCTGCCCTTGTAGCCCTCGGTGCCGCCGAGCGGCAGCAGCGCGCCGCCCTTGCGATATTGCGTGGGGTCGGTGGTGTGCCGTCCCTCGGCATCGATGATCCACCCCGTCGGAATCTCCTCGCCGCGGGCGACCGCGAGCTGGATCTTGCCGGCCGCAACCGCCGAGGTTGCCATGTCGAGATAGAACGGCGCATCCAGATCGGACGGCACCGCGATCGAGATCGGGTTGGTGCCGAGCCTAGCCTCCTTGCCCCCGAACGGCGCCACGTGCTTTGGCGAGCGGCCGGAATCCGCCGTCGCAATCCCGATCATGCCTTCGCGCATCGCCATCAACGGATAGGCGGCGAGGCGACCGACATGGCTTTGCCGGAATACGGTGCAGGCGGCAACGTTCGCCGTCTTCGCCTTCTCGATCGTCAGCGCCATCGCCTTGGCGTTGACGTGGAAGCCGAACCCCCACTGGCCGTCGATCACCGTCGTGGTCGGCGATTCCTGGACGATGGTCCATTTGGCGCCGGGCACGATGTGGCCGGCCTTGATGCGGTCGATGTAGGTCGGAACCGCGATCACACCGTGGGAGTCGTGACCGGCGAGGTTGGCGTTGACGCAGCCTGTGGCCACCGCATCGGCCTCTTCGTCGGAAGCTCCGGCGGCACGGAGCAGCGCGGCGCTGATGAGCGTGAGGCGGTCGGTCTTGACGACGGGCATGGCGTTCCCTCGGCATTCTGCCCTTAACGGGCTGCTTGTTGGGAGCCATCGTCTCAAAGCGTGGGAGCGATATCAATCTCCCGTAAACCAATACAGGGCTGCAAAATCGTAAAGAGAGCGCGCCTTCGTCGAAGAATCCTCCCGTGCGGCGGCATTCCCGACAGTTTGGCGCCGGCCGTTCGCAGCTCATTCACTTTGATCGCGGGTTTGCAGCGCGCAATAACGACCACTTAGGCCGTCGCCGTTCATAAAGCACCCGGGAGAATTAGGCAGAAATGCCCGGGAGCTGAGACCGTGCAGACGACCCTCGCGCGCACCTTTGCAGCGTTGAGCGCCATCAACGAAGCGATCCTTTACGCGAAATCGCCGGACGAGCTGTACCAGAAGGTCTGCGACGCCGGGTTTTCGAGCGGAGACTTTTTGGCCGTTGCGGTTTTCCTGGTGGGGCCGGATGGCCGGCGGCTGTGCTTTGCGGCCGGTTGCGGCGATGACATTGCGCGGCTGCGTTCGCTCGAGATCACGACCGACTCCGGCACGCCCGAGGGAGCGGGTGTCGGCGGCGAAGCCTTTCGCAATCAGAAGCTGAGCATCAGCAACGACTACCTGAATGATCCTCGCTCGCTGGCGTGGCGCGAGGGCGCAGCCAAGGCCCACATCGGCGCGGCGGCTGCGCTGCCGCTGCTCTGCAACGGCAAGAGCGTCGGCGTGCTGTATGTGACCCGCAGGGAAGCCGGCTCACTGAACGAGCAGATGGTGTCGCTGTTCGAGCGCATGTCGGCCAACATCTCCTATGCGCTGGACAATTTCGCGCGCGAGACCGCGCGGCAGACCAGCGAGCTCGCGACGCGGCGGCTCAACCGCATGTTCGGCGCGCTCAGCGCGACCAACGAAGCCATCCTGCGTGCGAAGACCGAGCGGGAATTGTATCAGCTCGTGTGCGACGCCTCGGTGCACGGCGGCAAGTCGCTGGCGACCTTCGTTCTGCTGAAAGAGCAGGACTCGCATTGGCTGAAGCCTGTCGCCGGCACCGGCGAGAATCTGGAGATCGTGGCCCGGACCCACTACTCCGTCGACCCCGAGAATCCCTATGGTCGCGGCATTTCCGGCGAGGTGTTTCGAACCCAGAAGCCCCATGTCGAACGTGATCTCGCGCGTCGCACCAGGGGAACGCCGTGGGAGCAGGCCAATCTCAACACGGGTGTTGCCGCCTGCATCGCGGCCCCCCTGATCCGGAACGGCGAGAGCATCGGCGTCATCCTGTCCTTCCTCAGCAAGTCCTGGGCGAAGGATGAGGGGGTCGTCGCGCTCATGCTGCGCATCGCCGAGAACGTCTGCTTCGCGATCGACAATTTCGACCGTGAGGCCGAGAAGGCGCGGATCGCCGAGGAGGAAGACCGCCTGGCGCGCATGTACGCGGCACTGAGCGCGACCAATGAGGCGATCCTGCGCGCACGCTCGCGGGCCGAGCTCTTCGACCTCGTTTGCGAAGCGACGGCGAAAGGCGCCAAGTTCACCTCGGCCAACATCGCGCTCGTCGATCACGATGCCGAGCTGCTTCGCGTCGTTGCTTGCTACGGGCCGAACGCGGATATGGTCCGAAATTTCAAATTCTCCACGTCCGACCAGGTGCCTGAAGGCCGAGGGCTGACGGGAACCGCTTTCCGCACGCGCCAGCCCTGCCTCAGCAACGACGTGCTGTCCGACGACAGGATCAAGCCCTGGCAGGCCAATGCCCGCCGCAACGGCATCGGCTCCTCCGCGGCGCTGCCGCTGTTCAATGGCGACAGGGTCGAAGGCGTCTTCCTCTTCAACTCGCCGGAACGCGGCACGTTCACGCCAGAATTCGTCGAGCTGCTGCAACGGCTCCAGGCCAATGTCGCCTTCGCGCTCGAGAACTTCGATCGCGCCGACGAGAAGGCGAAGGCCGAGATGCAGCGCAACCGTCTTCGGGGCATGTTGGAGGCGCTGAGCGCGACCAACGAAGCGATCATGCGCGTGAAATCCCGCGCCGAGTTGTTCGAAGCCGTGTGCGAGGCCGCCGTGCTCGGCGGAACGTTCTCATCTGCCACCATCGCCTTGGTCGATCCGACGGCGCGCTTTCTCGACATCGTCGTCACCAAGGGCGAGTGTCGCAGTCACGTCGAGAACTGGCGTTTCGCGACGTCCGCCGATGAGCCCGAAGGACGGGGGCTCGCCGGCACCGCATTTCGCACCAAGGCACCCTGCGTCGCGAACGAGCTCCTCACGGACGTTCGTGCGACGCACTGGCGTCGAATCGCGCGGGATCAAGGGACGAAATCCGGCGGCTGCTTCCCGCTGCTGAAGAACGGCACCGATGCCGTCGGCGTCCTTCTGTTCCTTTCGCCGGACGAAGGCACCTTCACGCCTGACCTCATCCAGTTGCTGGGGCGCCTCGCGGAGAACGTCTCCTTTGCGCTCGACAATTTCGCCCGGGCCGAGGAGCGGTCACGGGCCGAGGCGCAGAAGGAGCGCCTGACGCGCATGTTCGCCGCGCTGAGCGCCACCAATGAGGCGATCGTGCGGGCCAAGTCGCGCACCGAGCTGTTCGAGCTGGTGTGTCAGGCCGCGTCCACCGGCGGCAAGTTCACATCGACGACCATTGCGCTGGCCAAAGCCGACAGCGACCAGCTCGCGATCGTCGCGGCCGCAGGGCCGTCTGCCGAAACCACGAGGAACGTTCGCCTCTCCATCGACGCCGACCGGCCCGAGGGGCGCGGCATGAGCGGCACCGCGTTCCGCACCCGGCAGCCCTGTGTCAGCAACGACTATGTCAACGACAGCCGTGTGAGCGCCTTCCACGCCGTCCTGCAAGGCGACGGCGCGCGCTCCGGCGCGGCGTTCCCGCTGATCACGCACGGCCAGCCCGTCGGCGTCATGATCTACATGTCGACCGAGCAGGAGACCTTCACGGCCGAGTTCGTCGAGCTGTTGCAGCGCCTCGCCGACAACGTCTCCTTCGCGATGGAGAATTTCGATCGCGCCGACGAGAAGAACGAGGCCGACGAGCGGATCGAATACCTCGCCTCGCATGACAGCCTGACCGACCTGCCGAACCGCGAGACCTTCAACGGGCTGTTGCGGGAGGCGATCGACGAAGCTCAGCGCCACGATCATCGTTTCGCGGTGTTGTTCATCGATCTCGACCGCTTCAAGGTCATCAACGATTCGCTCGGCCATGAGGCCGGCGATCTGCTCCTGCTCGAAGTGGGGAGCCGACTGCGCGGCGCGCTGCGGGAAACCGACGTTGTCGCACGCCTTGGCGGCGACGAGTTCGTGGTGATCCTCGACCAGTGCGGTGAGATCGACGATGTCCAGCGCATCGCGACCGGGCTTCTCGTGGCGCTCGCCGAGCCCATGGAGCTGGCCGGCCACGAATGCCACACCACGGCCTCGATCGGCATCGCGATGTATCCGGCCAACGGCTCCGACGTTCAGACGCTGACCAAGAACGCCGACATGGCGATGTATCTCGCCAAGGAGGACGGCAAGAACGGCTATCGCTTCTTCTCCAAGGAGGTGAAGACGCAGTCGATCGAGCGGCTGTCGCTCGAGAGCGCGTTGCGCCGGGCGTTGGAGCGCGAGCAGTTCTCGCTGAACTACCAGCCCAAGGTGGACATGGAGACCGGCCAGATCACCGGCGTGGAAGCGCTGCTGCGCTGGACGCACCCGGATCTCGGCAGCATCTCGCCGGCCCAATTCATTCCGCTTGCGGAAGAGACCGGGCTGATCGTGCCGATCGGCCGCTGGGTGGTGAAAGAGGCCTGCGCGCAGGCCATGGCCTGGCAGCGTCGTGGCCTGTTGCCGGTGTCGATGGCGGTCAACCTGTCGCCGCGGCAGTTTGTCGACGAACATCTGTTGCAGGACGTCGACGAGGCGCTGGCGGCGTCCGGCATGTCGCCGGTACTGCTCCAGCTCGAGGTCACCGAGAGCATGATGATGCGCAATGTCGGTCGTGCGCTGAAGGTGCTCGACGCCATCCAGAGCCGCGGCATCCGCCTCGCCATCGACGATTTCGGCACCGGCTATTCGTCGATGTCGCTGATGAAGCATTTTCCGATCGACACCATCAAGATCGACCGCTCCTTCGTGCGCGACCTGCCGCAGGATTCGGAGGACCAGGCGATCGCGCAGGCGATCATCAGCATGGGCAAGGCGCTCGGCATGACCGTGGTCGCCGAAGGCGTCGAGAACGCCGAGCAGGAAGCGTTCCTGCGCGCCCATGGCTGCGACGAGATGCAGGGCTTCCTCATCTCCAAGCCGGTGCCGGCGCGGCAGATGGCCGAGCTGCTGCGGCCGATGGAGCTGCCTGTCGCGCCGCCGCTCCAGCCGGAGCCTGACCTCGCTGCGACCGAAGCCGCGGCGTTACGGCTGAAACGCGCTGTCATCTGACGGCTGCGGGTGCAGTTCGCGGACGTTGTCTTGCTTGATGTCCGCTTTGCGCGGAAAATCATCCGGCCAGGGCTGCGAGGTTTGCTCGGCGAACAGCTCAAGGAGGGCATGCGCACCTTCGGCAAAGCTTGAGCCGTCGCCGAGGCCCAGCTCACAACACCAAACCTGTCGCATCGGCTCGTGCGCGTCGACCACCGCCATCGCCGGTCCCCACCACCAGGCCGGTGCGGGCGAGCGTTCGTCCTCCGGCACGGCGTGCCATAGGACGAGCTCGTCCATCACGCGCTCGAATTGCAGGCTTGCGGCCTGATGCATTCGCTCCGTGCTCCCTGGGCCGCGCCTGAAAGCAGGCCGATGCCCGGACTCGATCGTGGCCTTCGCTGTGAAGAACAGGCTCGCGCTATTGGCGGAGCCTCACATGCCGCTTCCATTGGCGGCCATAAGAGCAACATGCGGCGGTCGGGACATGCGCCGCCGCCGGCTGTGATCATCTCTTTAGCCGCTCGGGGGCCCGACCGGCAAGCCGTAATACGGGTGTCTAGCGCGTCCTGAGCGGATGCGCTGTCTGGTGCCAGGCCCAGGCAGTCCGGATCACCGTCGGCAGGTCGGAATGGCGCGGCACGAAGTTCAGCACTTTTCGCGCGGCAGAGGCATCGGCGACCAGATAAGTGGGATCGCCGGCGCGACGCGGCTTCATGGTGTGCGGCACCTCGCGCCCGGTCTCCTGCCTGATGGCGTTCAGGATCTCGCGGACCGAAAAGCCGGAGCCGGTGCCCAGATTGAAGCTGCCGCCGGCATGTCCCGTTTCCAGGAGCTTCAGTGCTGCGACATGCGCCGCAGCGAGGTCGGTGACGTGGATGTAGTCGCGGATCGCGGTGCCGTCCGGCGTGTCGTAGTCGTCGCCGAACACGGCGAAGTCGACATGGCCCTGGAGCGCCATCATGGCGCGCGGAATGAGATGCGTTTCGTTGTCACGCAATTCGCCGATGCCGCCGGCCGGGTCGGCGCCGCTGGCGTTGAAATAGCGCAGGCAGAATGCGCCGAAGCCATAGGCTGCGCGATAATCGGCGAGCATGCGCTCGATCATCCATTTCGACGCGCCGTAGGGATTGATCGGCGCGCAGGGGAAGTCCTCCGGCAGCTCCTTGGAATCGGCGTTGCCGTAGACGGCGCCGGTCGAGGAGAACACGATGCGCTGGCAGCCTGCGTTGCGCATCGCCTGCAGCAGCGACAGCGTGCCCTGGACGTTGTTGATGTAGTATTTCTGCGGGTCGGTCATGGACTCGCCGACGAGGCTTGCCGCCGCGAAATGCATCACCGCCGTGACCTTGTGGTCGGCGAAGGCGCGCGCCAGCGCGGCGCCGTCGAGCAGGTCGCCCGTCACCAGCGGACCGGCGACGAAGCTGCGATGACCTGTCGAGAGATTGTCATAAACGACGGGCTGATAGCCGGCGGCAGACAGTGCGCGGCAGGCATGCGAGCCAATATAGCCCGCGCCCCCTGTGACGAGGACGGTCGGTCGGTCGGTCATGTCGTCTTCTACTCTTCTCTCAGCGATTGGAAGGCCGTTTGCGGCTGAAGAGAAGATAGAGCGCACGAGGGTTGGTGGTCAAATAGCGCCAGAGCAGGCGGCGCGGCTCGAGCCATGTGCGCCAGGCCCATTCGAGTCCGATCTTCTGCATCCACTGCGGCGCGCGGGACCGGCTGCCCGATAAAAAGTTGAACAAGCCGCCGGATGTCTTGATAACGCCAACATTGGTCAGCAGCGGCGTGTATTGCTCGACGAATGCCTGCTCGTTGGGCACGCCGAGCGCGACCCAGAGGTAATCCGGCGCGAGCGCGTTGATCTCCTCGACTTTCGCGCGCAGGGCGTCGCCGCGCAGATAGCCGTGGCTGTACCCGACGATCTTGAGGTTCGGATACAGCCGCTGGACATTCGCGACCGCCGCGGCGTTCTCTTCCTCGCTGGCACCGAACATGTAGAAAGTGCGGCCGACGGCTTCGGCCTTGCGCGCGACCACGTGGAACAAATCGGTGGTGGCGACGCGCTCCGGCAGCGGAAACCAGGATTGCAGCTTTGACGCCGCGACCAGCGGCTGGCCATCGGCGTTGATGAGGTCGGCGCCGCGGAACAGGCGTTCGGTCTCCGGTTCGGTCGAGCAGCGCGCCAACACCTCGCCATTGGCCGAGGTCAGGTGCAGCGGACGGCCGATGCGATGTCTGGGATCGGTGGCCTCGATCATGAAATCGGCAGTTGCTTCCAGGTCGAGCGCGGCCATGCGAAGGCCGCCGATAGTGATCCGCGGCACGTCGGCGGTTGCGGCCCGGCCGTCCAGATTGACGCGGCGCTCAAGCATATTGTCTGCCTCGCTGGCGCGCTTGAGTTGCGGGGGTGAGCTCGTCGAGCACGACGCCGACGAGCTTGCGCTCGGCGCGGCCGAGCGTGTTCAGGATTTCTTCCAGGCCGTCGTTGATGTCGAGGCTGGTCGGCAGCACTGCCACCAGCGCGTCGGCGTCGTCGAGCAGCTTGCGGCTGGCTGCACCAAGCGGCGTCACGGGGCCGTCGAGGATCACGAGATCGTAGCCGCCGGCGGCGCGCGCCTGCTCGATGGCCTTGCGCATGGCCTCAGTCGCCTTGCCGGCATCGCCGTCGGCGGCCGGCAGCACCGAGATGCCGTTGACCGTCTTGATCTCGCGCGAGGCCTTGCTGCCGATCGAGAGCCAGCCGAGCCGGCTTGGCTCGCTCTTGCCGGGGCGGCTCACCTTGTTCGAGAGCGAGTGTGCCTGATGGTCGGCATCGATCATCAGCACGCGGGCGCCGTCGCGCGCGGCCGCGAGTGCGAAATTCAGCGCGGTCACGCTGCGCCCGGTGGTCTCGCCCGCGCCGACCAGCGCGATGACCGGCATGGCCTTGCCGCCGGCACGCCCGGCCACGGCAGTGCGCATGTCGCGCCAGGCGTTGAGCAGCGTCGTCAGCGGAAAGCCGGGGCGGAGCGTCGGCCAGCCCAGCCGGGTCAGATCGACGCCGCCACCGGTGGCGAGGATGGCGCCGAGCGTGTGAATGACGTCGGCCTCCTGGAGGCGCGCGATCAGCGGCTTTCCGATCAGCGTGTTTTCGTCCATCTCAGGCTGCAGCGATGGCGCGGCTAGCTCCGGTAGAGATTGCGCAATTTCCGGAGCTCGCGGAGCCGGCTGCGGCTGGGCTGCTTCCGGTGTCCGCGAAATCTCCGGCGCTCGCGGAGCCCGCGGTGCCGGCGTGCGCTCACGACGGGCCGGTGTGGGCGCTGCCGGCGCGGTCGCACCGGCGGACAGCAGCTCGGCCGCGACGAACCAGCTTGCAGCAGCGAGCGCACCGAAGATGAAGCCGATCATGGCAAACATGCTCATCGCCGGCGGGAACGAGCGCCGCTGCGGCACGGTGGCTTCGCCGATGACGCGGGCCGCCGAGGTGTTCAGGGTCTCCTGCTCCTCGGTCTCGCGCGAGCGCTTGAGGAAGGACTGATAGACGTCGCGGCTTGCATCGGCCTCGCGTTCGAGCTCGCGCAGGCGCACGGCGGCCTGGCTGAGCTGAACGCTCTGCCGCTTCTGCGCTTCCAGGGCCCGGTTGAGCGAGGCTTCAAAGTCGCGGGCGCGTGTCAGATCGTTCTTGGCGGACTGCGCGAAGCGATCGATCTCTTCGTTGATGGTGCGCTTGAGATCCTCGACCTGCTTCTCGGTCTGGCGCAGCGCCGGATGCCGCGGGCCGAGCTCGCCGGCCTGCTCCGCATATTTCTTGCGGGCGTCGGCATATTGCGCGCGCAGGTTTGCGATGGTAGGCGATTGCAGCGCTTCCGAATTCGCGCCGGCATCGGCAGCGGTGCGCCGGCTCGCTTCGATCTGGTCGAGCCGCGCCTGTGCGTCCATCGTCGCCGCGCGGGCCGCGGAAAGCCGCTGGTTGCTGGCGGAGAGCTGCTGGTCGCTGATCAGCGCGTCCTGGGTGCCGACGAAATTGTTCTGGGCCTTGTAGGTGGCGAGCGCGGTCTCGGCACTGCGCAGCCGCTCGCGCAACTCCTTGAGGCGGCCGGAGAGATCGTTGGTGGCGCGTCGCGCGGCCGAAGCCTGCGAGTTGCGGGATTCGGCGAGGTAGGCATTTGTCAGCGTGTTGGCGAGCATCGCCGCTTTCGCCGGATCGGTCGACCAGACCTCGATGTCGACGATGAAGCTCTTCTCGGTCTTGCGGACCGTGATGTGCCTGTTCAGCGCGTCGAGCGCCGCGAGCTGCACTTCCTTCGTCTCCGCGGCGGAGGGCGCGCGGGGCTGAAGGCCGATCAGGCCGAGCAGCGACGACATCAGGCTCCTGGCGTCACCGCCGCCGCCGAATTCGGGATCCTTGTCCAGATTGGCCTGCTGGATCACCTGGAGCAGCACGCTGTTCGAGGTAATCAGGCGCGCCTGGCTCTCCACCACCATGGCCATGCCGGAGACGTCCTGCGCGCGCGGCGTGAGCTCGCGATCGACGAGCTGAAGCTCGCGCGGGTCGACATAGAGCTGGGCGGTGGCGGTGTAGCGGGGCGTCACGCTCTTGCCCGCGGTGACGGCAAGCGTCGCGCCGAGGAGCGCGGCAGCGGCAATCGCGATCTTTCGCCGCCAGAGCAGATTGACGAGCTCCAGCACGTTGAAGCCGGCTTGAGGCCTCTGCTGCGGGGCCTCCGGTCCGGCCCGATCTATCGGCTGGTTGTAGTCAAGCATAGTCCCCAGCTTTCATTCCAACGACCGCGGGCTGAGGGGTTACTCTTCGCTTTACGCCACGCACCCGGGATATAGATGCCCAATCAACGCAACAGGGAAAATTAACCATACTCATTGAGGGACTATTCACCGAAATGGCAAACAAAGCGTTTAAGCGCATGCCACTCTTCGACGCGTCGCGATGACGCTGAGGTCCCCAAGGAATTAACGGTTCGTTACCGCGCGCAGCGATGCCGCAAGGCTTCGCTCGTCCCGCGATGGACCGCGCGCGTGCCATGATCGTCAGCGCTTCCTCAGAATGACGTGGTAATCACCGCGGCGAACGTCGATCCTGCCCGGCAGCACGGCGTTCATCACGGCGGCGCCGGCATCGACCAGAGCGGCGAACAGCGGCTTGCGCCGGCGCATCTCGGGATAGCGCGGACTCTCGACCTCGCGGCGGTAGATCATCTCGAGGCCGTTGGCCGCGGCGAATGTTTCGAGCCGCGGCAGCGTCACCAGCGGATGGAAGAAGGTCGGGAACGGCGGCTCGCCGGGCAGGCCGGCATCCTTGATGCCTCGGATATTCCGGTAGAACCAGACATGAAACCAGTGCGGCGAGTATTTGGTGACGACGCCCGACAGCGAGCGCGGATTGGGTGCGCCGATCAGGATCATTCCACCGGGCTTGAGTGCGTCGCGGAAATTCAGGAGCGCGGCATCGACATGGGGCAGATGCTCGATCACGTTGTAGCAGATCACCAGATCGAAGGTTTCGCGTCCAAAGCTGTAAGTCTGCACGTCGCCTAGGATCGCCTCGTCGGCGTAAGTGTTGTTGCGGACCTGATCCTCGTCGATGTCGACGACGGTGACCTTGCTGCGGTTGAGCAGCTCCGGTGGCAGAACACTGCACGAGCCGCCGCCGGCCTCATAGGTGGCGAGCTGGCCCTGCGGCAGCTCGCGGCGGAGCACGTCGTGGACGGCGAGCAGGCTGTCGCGGGCTTCGCCGGGGACCAGATCGTGCAGCGCCTGGGTGCGTGCCGTGGCCGTTGGGATTTGGATCGCCGTGGCTGTCGCGAAATCGATCGAGGCTGGCTTGTTCATTTTTTCTGACCGCGCTTGTTCGACTCAAATTTACAGGAAAAATCTCGCATGCCCGAAGAGCAAATCCGGTGCCGGGCCGCTTCACCGGTCGCGGTGCTTACGGTCGGGTTAATGCGGGCAGGCGTTAACTACGGCATTGTCCATGTTGCGCTGTTGTGCGCGTGATGGACTGCGAATTGCACTATCACGTATGCAGGGACTTGCAGGAGAAACGCGCAAAAGCGGTTAAGTGTATGGAGGGCGGGAGATCGGCGGCGTTGCGCCGTCGCGAGCCTCGGGCCCGCCGTTCATTTTGGGGCTGATATGTCCCGCGGCGATGTGCCGTCGCAGGACAGCGCCGATTGCTGCGCGATTGACGCAGGGCTTTTTCAATACATATCGGACATCTAGGATGCCATGACGCTGATCCCGACAGACCTTTCCGCCAGCCGGATCTCGGATGCCGTGCGCGATCCCAACCGGGAGATCGCGGCGAGCTCCCGCGTCATCGACCTGTCGGTCGGCATCGTCGTCTGCATTCCATGCTTCCGCCGCCCGCACCATCTGCGGCTGACGCTGGACTCGCTCGCGAGCCAGCGCACGCCGCGCTCCTTCGCGGTGGTCATGGTCGAGAACGACGCGGTGGGGCGCGAAAGCACGCCGGTTGCCGCGGAGTATCTGGCCGACGACCGGCTCCAGGGCGTTTGCCTGGTCGAGAAACGGCAGGGCAATTGCCAGGCGATCAACGCCGCCTTCGAGACGGCCCAGGCGCTGTTTCCGGCCGCGACCCGCTTCCTGATGATCGACGACGACGAGATCGCCTCGCCCGACTGGCTCGAGCTGATGGTTCGCACCGCGGAGGCGACCGGCGCCGACGTGGTCGGCGGGCCGGTGCTGCCGGTCTTCGACGACGACAGCAAGCCCTGGCTGGCACGTCATCCCGCCTTCTGCCCCGCATATGATTACAGCGGCGCGGTGCCGCTGATCTATGGCTGTGGCAACTGCCTGATCACGCGCGCGGCGTTCGAGCGGTTCGATCGTCCCGCCTTCGACCTGCGCTTCAATTTCCTCGGCGGCGGCGATTGCGATTTCTTCGTGCGGTGCCGCGATGCCGGCATGATCTTCCACTGGACGGCAGAGGCGGTCATCACCGAGACCGTGCCGCAAAGCCGCACCAGCCTCGGCTGGATCGCCAAGCGCAGCCTGCGTATTGGCGCTATCAATTATCGCGTGCAGTACAAGGCCGCACAGAGCGCAGGCGCGCGGGCGCGGGTGTTCGCGCAGATGCTAGGACGGCTGCCGCTGTCGCTGGTGCGCTCGGCCCGTCTGCTCGCGACATCGAAGGCCGTCGTCGCCATGCATCCCGCGCTGGTCGCGCTTGGCTCAATGCTCGCGGCGCTCGGCTTCGCTCCGAAGCCCTATGAGGCCTCGAAAATCGTGTCGTGACGCGGGTTAGATGCCCAAACGGGCGAGGGCGACCCTGACCGCGGCGCGGGGCAGCGATTTGAGCGAGCGCCGGCCGACCATCCCGAGATAAGCCAAGGCGTCGCGATATCTGCCGAAGCGGACCGCCTGCATCGCCGAATAGGTGACGAGATGGACCTCGGCGGCCTGGCGCAGCCCGGCCGCCGTACCCTCGGGCAGTCTCGCCAGGATCAGCCCATCGTCGAACACCCGCGCGATCGCAGGGAAGA
This sequence comes from Bradyrhizobium sp. MI1.7, assembly GCF_055811795.1. NCBI lineage: Bacteria > Pseudomonadati > Pseudomonadota > Alphaproteobacteria > Hyphomicrobiales > Nitrobacteraceae > Bradyrhizobium > Bradyrhizobium sp. MI1.7. The sequence goes on along the minus strand of NZ_JBVVPO010000020.1, from coordinate 104,732 downwards.
AGTCCTTCGGCGTCCGCACCGCCGCATTCATGGTGTTGGCGGTGTGCAGGCGATAGTCGAGCAGGAGCTTTGGTGCGAACTCGAACTCGCCGATAGCGGCGAGGCGGCACCAGCAATGCCAGTCCTCGCAATATCTGAGGGACGTGTCGAAGCCGCCGATGGCGCGGAACGCCTCCGCACGTGCGAGCGCGATGCCGCCATTGACGATGAAATTGCCGGCCGCGAGCCGCGCCAGCACGTCGCCTGACGGCTTGCGGCGTCCCTTCAGCAGGCCCCGCCGGCCAATCTGCCGTCCTTCGCTGTCGATCGTGTTGTAGTCGCCGTAGACGAGAACCGCGCGCGGAGCACCGCGGGCCGCCGCCAGCAGCGCCGCCACCGCGCCGGGGCGCAGGCGGTCGTCGGCATCGAGGAAGAGCAGCCATTCGCCGCTCGCATATCGTGCGCCGAGATTGCGCGCGGCGGATACGCCGGCGGAGTCGTTGGTCATCAGGCGCAGCCGCGGGTCACGAATGGCGCGGACAATGGCCGTGGTGGTGTCGCTCGAGCCGTCGTCGACGACGATCACTTCGGTGATCTCGCCTTGCGCCAGTGCGCTGGCGAGGGTTTCGCCGATATAGGCCGCAACGTTCTTGGCGGGAATGACGACGGACACCGATGTGGTTGAGCCGGCCGGCAGCGGGAGACGCGGCGCCGGAACGACGCGCGAGGTAGCCGGCAAATCGAGAACATCTTCGGCAGTGATCAGGGCCACGGCTCGCCTTTAAGGGTCTGTTAACCAGGGCGCATCTGCCGACTGGCATTGCGATCAATCGCGACATTGGCCCGCCGCGAATGATACTCGCATTACGGCCAAATCGTTGTCGCGAAGGCCTGCGTGTTTCTGGTTTCGTAGATTAGCGTTAAGCCGCGGGCATTAAGCCTGTCGCAAATTTGGAAGAGTGCGACAGCGGGTCCCATGCGAGAATGCGGACCTGTTTGCCGCGGATGGATCTAGTGCCCGCAAAGACGTTCGAACACGACCCCGATGCCATGGTCCTCAACCTCTTCTACGAGGACAAGGACGATCGCTGGTTTCCCGGCGACCGGCATCTGCGGCGCATGGCGCGCCGGATGCTGCTCGGTGAGCCGCGCATGAGCGGGCAGCTTCGCGTGTTCCTCAATCTCTGCGCAGGGCTCGACCGGCTCGGCATCCGCTACCGCGTCAACGATTACGGCTACATCGCGCAGCATCCCGACGAACTCGCCTGCATCATCGGTCGCACCTTCCTGCTCGACAAGTTCGCGTGGAAGAATCCGATCCTGCTCGGCGTCGCCGCCCACAATCATCCGCTGGACGATCCTGATCTGTTCAAGCGGCTGCCGGTGAAGAAGGTCGTGGTGCCCGGCCCTTGGTACGTCGACATGTACCGGCCGTACTGGCCCGACACGGAGGCCTGGCCGATCGGCATCGACACGGATCTCTGGGCGCCGTCGGCGCCGTCGCAAAAGACCGTCGACGTCCTGATCTACGACAAGGTCCATTGGGACCGCGAGCGCTATGCGCCGGAGCTGATCGAGCCCGTCCGCGCCCGGCTCCTCAAGGAGGGCCGCTCGTTCACGGAATTGCGCTACGGCAGCTACAAGGAAGAAGACTATCAGGCCGCGCTGGCGTGCTCGCGCGCGATGATCTTCCTGTGCCAGAACGAGAGTCAGGGCATCGCCTATCAGCAGGCTCTGTCCTGCGGCGTGCCGGTATTCGCCTGGGATCCCGGCGGCCCGTGGCGTGACCCGGATTATTATCCGCACCGCGTCCGGTTCGCACCGGTGTCGTCGGTGCCGTATTGGGACAACCGCTGCGGCGCCAAGTTCATCGACATCGCGGGGTTCGAGGCTGGCTGGGACCGTTTCTGGGCCGGCTGCACCGCTGATGCGTTCGATCCGCGCGGCTTCGTGCTCGACAATCTCACGCTGGAGCAGCGGGCGCTGCAATATTACGAGATCGCGCGCAGCATCGTGCGGCCGCAGGCGGCAACGCAGGCCTCGGCCCTATTGGTTGACGGATGCTTAACAAGGATGGGCTAGACTCAAAGCGTCCCCGGCTTCACCACCTGCCTTGAGCCATGGATCGAAGCATGGATCGCAGCGCCGCTGACATGACCGACGTGGAGACCCGAACGCTGGGCCGCGTCCTGCACGATGGGCTCGCGGGGCTGAATGCCGCGCGGGCGGCGCGCTGCCTCGTCGCGGTTGCGGCGCTGCTGCTGGTGCTGATCACGCTCGATCCGTTTCCTGACCTTCGCAACGAGGATGTGACCACGGTCGTCGGCGGGCGCATGGCGCTCACCTATATCTCCTGGGGTCTGCTGGCTGCGGTCGCGATGTTGTTCGTCGCCGCCACCGATGCGCCTGCGCTGAAGAGCCTGGTGACGCCGCTGCATCTTTGCCTCGTCGGCTGGCTGTTGATCAACATCGTCTTCTCCGAGAGCCGCGGCGTTTCGATCCAGCGCTTCGTGCTGGCGGTCAGCGTGACGTCGCTCGCCATGCTGTTGCCATTGCTGCCGCCGACACAGCGGGCTTTCAACCTGTGTCTAGGCGGCGCCGCGCTCGTGCTGCTGGTGCTGTGCTATCTCGGCGTCTTCCTCGCGCCGCAATATTCGATGCACACCGCGCTCGATCTCACCGAGCCGCAGCTTGCCGGCGACTGGCGCGGCAGCTTCGGCCACAAGAACATCGCTTCGCCGGTGATGACCATCCTGGTCTATGTCGGTATTTATCTCTGCGGCGTCGGCTCGTTCGTGATGGGGCCCGCGATCGCCGCGCTTGCCGGCATCTTCCTGATCTACACCGGCGGCAAGACGTCGACGGTGCTGTGCCTTGCGATCTACGCGCTCGCCTCGCTGGTCTATGCCACGCCAGGCCTGTGGCTGAAGCGGCTCATCTGCTTCGTGCCGCTGATCGTGATGAACCTGCTGACGGTCGGCAGCGTCTTGAGCCCGGCGCTCGGGGCGCTGACGCGGCTGCTTCCCCTCGATCCCACCTTCACCGGCCGGTCCGCCATCTGGGAATTCGCGCTCGCGGCCGTCGCCGAGAAGCCGATCATCGGTCACGGCTATGCGGCGTTCTGGGACGACGTGACCGCGCGGCAGACCGCCCAGGGGGCCGAATGGGCGACGTCCGCGGCGCACAGCCACAACAGCTATCTCGACCTCGCGGTCACCATCGGCCTGCCGGGGCTGATGCTCGTGATCCTCGTCTTCGTGCTCGCACCGCTCGGCAATTTCCAGTCGGCCCAGGCTCACAACCGTAGTCGCGCGCTGGCAAAACTGTTCCTCACCGTATGGCTGTTCGGCCTGTATTACGGGGCCACCGAGACGTTCCTGCTCGAACGGCAGAATCCGATCTGGTTCATGTTCGCGCTTGCAGTGGCTGGCCTGCATTTCCTCGCCAGGTTCCAGTGCGTCGAACAGACGGAACCGGAGCGCTGACAGCTTGTCGCAGCCGGAGCGATAGTGATGTTGGCTTAACGATAAGCCGTTACGTCACTTGTGGTCTGCGACAAACATAATCTATCTGGAAACATTCAGTAATCGCATGTCCCGCGGATGACGTTTCTCAGCGTCGAGCAATCAGATGGTCTTGTGTCCAGCACGTCGGGAATCGCTGTCGATTTCGTGCGTGACTGGCGGCAGGCCGCATCGCGCCTGAGCGTGGGGCATCGCACCGCATTCCAGCACGGTTACTGGCTCGGCGCATGGTACGAGGCGTTTCACGGCTTTGCACCGCTGATCGCATTGATCTCCGATGCCGCGACCGGCAAGGACATCGCGGTGGTGCCGATGATCAGCCACATCAGGCGCGGCATCCGCATCGTCGAATTCGCCGACCTCGGCGTCTCCGACAACAACGCGCCGATCCTGGCGCTCGATGCCGCGTTGGACGCTGCGGCGACGGATGCGATCGGCAGGGCGCTGGTCGACGCGGTGCGCGCCTTGCCCGACTGCTTCGATCTGCTGCGGCTGAAGAAGATGCCGGCCCATGTTGGCGACAAGCCGAACCCGCTGGTGTCGCTCGGACGGATCGGATCCTGCTCGCTCAACGGCAACCTCGTGCTGACGGGCGACGACTATGAAGCCTATCGGGCCTCGATCAAGCGCATGCAGATGCCGCGCTGCTGGCGGGTCTTCAGCCGTCATGCCGGCGCGCGGTTCGAGATCGCCACGGATGTCGCGCGTGCGCGCGAGATGCTGGACGTGATGGATGTCCAGCAGCAGGCCCGCATGCGAAAGCTCGGCTCGCGCTTCGTCCTCAACGACGACGCTCATGCCCGGTTCTATCGCGAGGTCACCCGCCAGGGTATCGCGGAGGGCTATGCCGTCATCTCGGCGCTGATCTGCGACGAGGCCGTCGTCGCCACCACGTTCGGTGTCAGGTTTGGTGCGAGCTATTTCCTTCTGCGTATCAGCCACGCCGCCGATTCATGGCCGAACTGCTCGCCGGGGCTGCTCGTCACCGAACGGACCATGGCGGCGCTGCATGCAGAGGGCGTGCGCCGTTTCGATCTGAGCATCGGCAACCAGGACTACAAGCGCCGCTTCGGCGCCGAGAAGGTCGCGTTGACCGATGTCAGCATCGCGCTGTCCTGGCGCGGCGCTCCCTATGCATGGCGCGACCATACCGCGCAGAACCTGCGTCGCTATCCCAGGCTCGCCGCCTTCGCCAGCAGGGCGATACGCAAGATGCGGTGACGGAGGCCGTCAGTACGCGCGTCATCTCGAAAGGCCGGCACTGAAGGCGTCCAGCAGCGCGCGACCCTGCGGCCAGTCGCCGAGCCCGCTCGACGCATTGATGTGGCCAAGGGCGCCCAGCACGATCAGACCGGACTTCCAGGCACGCGCCCGCTGCTGCGTCTTATCGAGCCTGCCAAAGGGATCGTCGGTGCTGGCGATGATGAGCGAGGGGAAGCGCAGCGTGCGGTCCGGCACCGGCTTGAACGCAGCCGCCTCCGCGGGAAAATTGGCGCCATCGGGATCGGGCACCGCGACCAGAAAAGCACCCGCGATCGTGGATGGGAAGCGCGTGGCCCAGTGCGCCACCAGCAGGCAAGCGAGGCTGTGTGCGACCAGCACCGGCGGTTTCGCGCAGCGCCCGACCGCCTGCTCCAGGGATTGCTCCCAATCGGCGAGCTCCGGCCGGTCCCAGCTCGCCGGCTGAAACCGCGTGAAACGTGTATCGTTGCGCTCCCAGAGTGTCTGCCAATGAGTTTCTGCGGAGCCGCCGAGGCCGGGCAAGGTGATGATGTCGTGCATGATCGTCCCGTGATATCTGAGATGCACGTGCAGTGTGGCCGGTCTTGGCGCTGCGTCACATGGCAAGTCATCGGCGAAAGAGATCATCTGCCGATGATCTCAAGGTGGAATGGAGAATTGTCTTGGATCGCTTCGGAAGCATTGACACCAAGGATCTGAAGATCCTGGAGGCATTGCAGGTCAATGCGCGCGTGCCGCTGTCCGAGCTCGGCCGTTCCGTCGGGCTGTCTCAGCCGGCCATCTCCGAGCGCGTGAAGCGGCTCGAGGAAGCCGGGATTATCGAAGGCTACGGCGCCCGCATCAATCCGCGCGCGCTAGGGCTCGGCCTGATGGCGCTGGTCCGCCTGCGCACCTCGCATGAGCACATCAAGACCTGCCTCAAACGGTTCGGCGAGATTCCGCACATCGTCGAAGTCCATCGCGTGACCGGCGATGATTGCTTCGTGCTCAAGGTGCTGGTTCCGGCGCCGGAAGATCTGGAGACGATCGTGGATCGTATCGCCGGCTTCGGCACTGTGACGACCTCGCTCGTGCTGCGGAGCGAGCCGGCGCGACCGATCGGTAAAGACCTCATCAGGAAGAAGACCGAACGCGGTTGAGGCGTGGCCCGCGCGATCGACACGTCACCGGGCTGTCACAAAGCCTTCGATTGCGCCGAGCTTCGATGATCGCGCGCGTTGTGCTATCGTCGCCCCCGCTTTCCGGAGGCGACATGGAAGATCGTTCGGCGAAATATCGCGCATTCTATGCGCAGTTGATCTGCGCTGCGGCCAAGACGACGGATCCCCGTATCGAGCAGGCCTTTAGCACGGTCAGGCGCGAACCCTTCGCCGGACCCGGACCGTGGTCGATCTCCGTCGGTGGCCATCCCTATGTCGTGACGCCCGACGATGATCCCGCCTTCCTCTATCAGAACACGCTTCTGGCGCTGGATCCGGCGCGCGGCCTCAATATCGGGATGCCGGGCGCGCACGCCTATTGGCTCAGCGGCTGCGGTGTGCGGGAAGGCGAGACGGTGATCCAGATCGGTGCGGGCAGCGGCTACTACACGGCCCTTCTCGCCGAGCTCACGGGACCTTCGGGCCGTGTCCATGCCTATGAGATCGACGAAGGCCTGGCGGCGCTCGCGCGCGAAAATCTGAAGGACATCCCGCATGTCGAGCTGGAAGATCGCTCGGGCATCGCGTCCGATTTACCGGGAGCGGATGTGATCTATGTCTGTGCGGGTGCGGCGCAGCCGGCCACGGAATGGCTCGATGCGCTGCGGCCCGGCGGCCGGCTGGTGTTTCCGTTGGCGCCGGAGGGCATGCTCGGTGGCATGTTGATGATCACGCGCCCGGACGAGGGCACGGTCTGGCCGGCGAAATTCCTGAGTCGAGCCCAGTTCATCGGCTGCGCGGGACTGCAGGACGCGGATGCCGGCCGGCGATTGGCCGAGGCGTTCGCGAAAGGATGGGAGAGCGTACAGTCGCTGCGCAGAGGCGGCGCTCCGGACGAGACGTGCTGGTTTGCCGGTGAGGGCTGGTGGCTTTCGACGGCTGCAGCACCCGTTCCGACGGATTCAATCAAGCCCCACGCCGACCTCACGCAGGCGTGACGGACCGCTCGCGCCTTACGATTTCGCGCACCCGGCGCAATGCAACCGGCCGCGCGAGGCGCGGAACAGGCTGCGGCAATACCAGCGCCGCGCCAATGCTTGCGCAGGCCTGCGGATCATCTGCGCGATCAACAAGAGTTCGAAAGCCATTCGTATCGCTTTGGTCAAATATCCCGACCACGTAAATGGGGCGGCGTTCCCGAATGAGAACGCCGCCCGCGTCGCATCAGCCATGCAGTCGTTCGTGCATAAAGCCTAACTGCGCTCAGCCATGAAGTTCAGCCATGAAGTTTCTTGGCGGTCTCCGCGATCTGGCGGCCCTGATAGCGCGCGCCGGCGAGCTCGTTGGCGCTGGGCTGGCGGCTGCCGTCACCGCCGGTGATCGTGGTGGCGCCGTAGGGGGCGCCGCCGGTGACCTCGTCGAGCTTCATCTGGCCGGCAAAGCCATAGTTCAGACCGACCACGACCATGCCGAAATGCAAGAGGTTGGTGATGATCGAGAACAGCGTCGTCTCCTGGCCGCCATGCTGGGTCGCGCTCGCGGTGAAGGCGCCACCGACCTTGCCGTGCAGCGCGCCCTTGGCCCAGAGCCCGCCGGCCTGGTCCAAGAAGTTCGCCATCTGCGAGGCCATGCGGCCGAAGCGGGTGCCGGTGCCGACGATGATCGCATCGTAATTGGCGAGGTCCTCGATCTTGGCGACGGGCGCAGCCTGGTCGACCTTGTAGTACGAGGCCTTGGCGACCTCGGCCGGCACCAGCTCAGGCACGCGCTTGATGTCGACGGTGGCGCCGGCCTCGCGCGCGCCTTCGGCGACGGCATGGGCCATCGCTTCGATGTGGCCATAGGCGGAATAATAGAGGACGAGAACTTTGGTCATGGTGGTCTCCGTTGGGATCGATGTTGACTGTTTGTGGGGGACGTCATGTCCGGGCAGAAGCGCGAAGCGCGTCTTCGCGCTAGATGTCCCGGGCATCCACGTTCTTGTGCGCCCATGGTGGGGCGTGGATGGCCGGGACAAGCCCGGCCATGACGGATAGCGCTTAAGCCGCGTCGACGAGCACGAGCTCGGAATCTTCCAGAGCCGTGATCTTCAGCCTGTCCTCGTCGCGGATCGCGGCGCCGTCGCGGGCATTGACGCGCACGCCGTTGATTTCGACCGCGCCTGCCGCTGGCACGAGATAAAGGTGGCGCGACTTCTGAGCTGAATACTCAGCCGTTTCGCCGGCCTTGAGCGTGGTCGCCAGCACCCGCGCGTCGGCGCGGATCGGCAAGGCGTCCTTGTCGTTCTCGTCGCCGCTGGCGATGGTGACGAGCTTGCCGGAACGGTCCGCCTTCGGAAACGGCTTCGAGCCCCAGGTCGGCTGGCCCCCGCGCGCCACAGGCTCGATCCAGATCTGGAAGATGCGGGTCTTGGTCGGCTCCAGATTGTACTCGGAGTGGCGGACACCGCTGCCCGCGCTCATCACCTGCACGTCGCCCGCTTCGGTGCGGCCCTCGTTGCCGAGGCTGTCCTGATGGGTGATCGCGCCTTCGCGCACATAGGTAATGATTTCCATGTTGGCGTGAGGATGGGCGGGAAAGCCGGTGTTCGGCGCGATCTCGTCGTCGTTCCACACCCGCAGGGCGCCATGACCCATGTTGTTTGGGTCGTAGTGGCTGGCGAAGGAGAAATGGTGCTTGGCCTTGAGCCAGCCGTGATCGGCGCCGCCGAGCTTTGCGAAAGGTCTGAGTTCGATCATCTGCGTAATTCCTTTGTGTGATCCTTTGGGTTGAACGGGTGGCGCCTTGATCAGGCGCCGAACCCGCCGTCGACGTTGAGCACTGTGCCGGTGACGAAGGAGGCTTCCGGGCTTGCGAGGAACACGACGCCGGCGGCGACTTCCTCGGGGCGGCCGAAGCGCTGCAGCGCGTGCTGCTTGCGCTGCGTCTCGGCGAACTCGCCGCCGTCCTTCGGGTTCATGTCGGTGTCGATCGAGCCGGGCTGCACCACGTTCACGGTGATGCCGCGCGGGCCGAGGTCGCGTGCCGCGCCCTTGGTGTAGCCGACGACGGCCGCCTTGGTGGCGACGTAGTCGGCAAGCCCCGGGAACGAGGCGCGGTCGGCGAGCATGGAGCCGACGGTGACGATGCGGCCGCCTTCGCCCATCAATTGCGAAGCAGCGCGGATCGCCGCGATCACGCCGTGTACGTTGATGGAATCCTGCCGCTCAAGCGCGGCCGTGTCAGCCTTCGCATCATCGATAGCTCCGCCCGCGGCAACGCCGGCATTGTTGACGAGGATGTCGAGATGGCCGAATTCCTTGGTGACGTCGTTGACGAGCTGCGTCACGTCCTTGGCCGAGGCTTGGTCTGCCTTGAAAGCGCGCGCCTTGACGCCGCGGGCCTTGAGCTCGGTAACGACCGCCTCGGCCTTTTCCGGCGAGGCGACATAGCTGATGGCGACATCCGCGCCTTCATCGGCGAGAGCGCGGGCCGAGGCCGCGCCGATGCCGCGCGAGCCGCCGGTGACGAGGGCAACCTTGCCTGAGAGCTTCTTGGTCATTGGATTTCTCCATTCCTGAATGTCTGATGACCCTTGGATAAGCCTCCGTCTGTGGTATAGAAATAGAAACTGTTGAAACGCATTGTTTCCTGAAATACCCCAATTGGACCGGCGCACATGGCAAAACTCCCCGATTTCGAGGCGCTCGCGATTTTCGCAAAAGTCGTGGAATTACGGTCGTTTGCGGGGGCCGCGAGCGAGCTCGCGATGTCCAAGGCAACGGTGTCCAAGGCGGTCACGCGGCTGGAGGAACGACTCGGTGCCCGGCTGTTCAACCGCACCTCGCGGCGGCTGGCGCTGACCGATGCCGGGCACAAGCTCGCCGAACGCGCCACGCGCCTGCTCGTCGACGGCGAGGCGGCCGAGAACGAGGCGCTGGCGCAATCGGTGGCGCCGCGCGGCCTGGTCCGGCTCGCTGTGCCCATGACGTTCGGGATCAAGGCGGTGGCGCCGTTGCTGCCGGAGTTCTTCGAAACCTATCCGGAGGTCTCGGTCGATCTGCATCTGAGCGATGCGACGATCGATCTGATCGGCGAGGGTTTTGACATGGCGGTGCGGATCGCGCGGCTGCCGGACTCTTCGCTGATCGCACGGCGGCTCTTCACCATGCCGCGCTTCACGGTGGCGGCGCCGTCCTACCTCAAGAAACATGGCCGGCCGACGCATCCGATGCATCTCGCCGAACACAAATGCTTCAGCTACGCCTATCTCTCCACGCCCAATGTCTGGAACTACACCAATTCGGCAGGCGAGCAGGCCAGCGTCCGTCCGGGCGGACAGCTTCGCGTCAACAACGGTGAAGCGGTGATGCCGGCGCTGATCGCCGGTCTCGGCATCGCCGAGCTGCCCGAGTTCATCGTCGGCGAGGCGATTTCGTCCGGCGAAGTCGAGGTGATCCTGAAAGACTGGAAGCAGGCCGAAGGCGCCGTGCATCTGGTCACGCCACCCGGCGGCCCGCGCCCCGCACGCGTCGAGGCGCTCGGCGATTTTCTCGCGGCGAAGCTGCCGGGCACGTGCAAGCGGCGGCCGAAGAAAGGTGTCAACAAAGCGGGGTAGATCCCTTGGTGGGCACGGCGCGTTGCGCCTTTGCCCACCCTACGTGATCTCGCTAGTCTATCCTGCAAACGGCTATCGTAGGGTGGGCAAAGCGAAGCGTGCCCACGCCTTTGCCTGATGGGATCGCAGATGTCTCGATATCGGCGCACACAAGGCAGCACATTCTTCTTTACGGTCGTGCTCGCCGATCGTTCAAGCACTCTGCTCGCGGATCATGTTGATCGCCTAAGACGAATTTACCAAACCGTTCAGCAGCGCCGACCGTTCGAGACCGTCGCGATCTGTATCCTGCCCGACCATCTCCATGCCATTTGGTCGCTCCCGAAGAATGATTCCGACTTTTCGTCGCGTTGGAATTTGATCAAGGGCGGTTTCTCGCGAGGATTGGAAGCGCAGGAGCGCTCGGCAAGCAAGTCACTCAAGCGCGAGAAGGGAATTTGGCAGCGCCGCTACTGGGAGCACGCGATTCGAGACGACGCGGACTTGGAGCGCCACGTCGATTACATCCACTTCAATCCAGTGAAGCATGGCCTCGTCACGCGTGTGCGCGATTGGTCGCTCAGCAGCTTCCATCGCTACGTCGACCAAGGCACTCTCCCCGTGGATTGGGGAGGGGATATGCGGGATATCGCGGGGCAGTTCGGAGAATGATGGTGGGCACGGCGCGCGAAGAGCGCGCCTTTGCCCACCCTACGAGATCTCGCTCGTCGATCCTCCGCACAACTATCGTAGGGTGGGCAAAGCGAAGCGTGCCCACCATTTCAGATTACGACTTCCGATCACGACACCTTCACGCCGTTGATCGCGACAATGCGCAAGGCTGGCTTCAGCGTCTCCTCCAGCTGCGACTTCAGTTCATGAACACGCGGGTCGTTCGAGCGCGCCGCGCAGGCGGTGTATTGATGGACCGATTGCGCCAGGGCGCGCCGCGCTTCCGGCGTTCGCGTCAATTCGGGCTTTGAAAGCCGCAAGACGATCGCTGCGAGATTCACCAGCATCTCGTCCAGGGCGACGTCGATGGTCGCAAGATTCCGCATCACTCACTCCCTCAAGAGGGCAACAGCGGGTTCACGGAAGCGTTCCGGGCCGGACCGAACATGGTCAATACTTCGTAAACGCCTTGTTCTTGCCGCTCGGCCGGTTAGGCTGCCAGCGAAACAAAGATAATCGGGGGCGAGGGGACTATGATGGATCGACGCGATCTCTTGCGCGCCGCTGCGGCATTGCCGTTGTTGCGGGCTGCTTTACCTGACAAGGCCTTCGCGCAAGCCTATCCGGTGCGCAACATCACCATGATCGTGCCGTTTCCGGCCGGCGGCCAGGCCGATCTCGCGGCGCGCCCCGTCGCGATGGCGCTGGAGCGGATCCTCGGCAAGCCCGTCATCGTCGACAACCGCGCCGGTGGCGCCGGCGGATCGGTCGGCAATGCCGCGGCGGCGCGCGCAGAGCCCGACGGCTACACGCTGCTGATGACGCTGTCCTCGCTCGCGGTGCTTCCCGAGGCCGACCGTCTGTTCGACCGACCCGTTGCCTACGAAGTCTCGCAGTTCATGCCGATCGCGCGCGTCCTCGCCGATCCCACGCTGCTCGCGGTGCCGGCCTCGGCGCCGTGGAAGACGGCGCAGGATTTCGTCGAGGATGCGAAGAAGCGGCCGGGCCAGATCACTTACGGCTCGTCCGGTCCTTACGGGACGCTGCATGTCGCGATGGAGATGTTCGCGAGCAGCGCCGACATCAAATTGCTGCATGTTCCGTTCCGCGGCGCGGGCCCGGCGCTGACCGCGCTGCTCAGCGGCACCGTGCAGGCGATAGCAGCCGCGCCCGGTACCTTGAAGCCGCAGGTCGACGACGGCAAGCTGCGCGTGCTCGGCAATTGCGGCGCACAGCGCATCGCGAGCTTCCCCGACGTTCCGACCTTTCAGGAGCTCGGCTACAAGGACGTCGAGATGTACATCTGGGCCGGGCTCTTTGCACAGAGCGCTCTTCCTGCGCCGGTCGCGAGCCGCCTGCGCGAAGCGATGGCGAAGGTGATGACGAGTCCGGATGTGCTCAGGAGCTTCGAGGCCTCGGGCAGTCTGGCCGCCTATCAGGACGCGCCGGCATTCTCGCAATTCGTGGCGACGGACAGCGCGCGGCTGATCGCGGCGGTGAAGAAGATCGGCAAGGTGGAATAGGTTCCCGCCGCATTTTCACATTTTTTTGTTGGTTCAGAACCTGACCGCGTCTCATTGATTGAAGACAAATCAAGGGAATCGAGAAGGATCGGGATATGCGAACAGAGCGGATTGCGCTGGGTCTGGCGCTTGCAGTCAGCGGCATCGTCGCGCAGGGCGCGGCGTCAGCCCAGGACTATCGCGGCACAATGGAACAGCAGATGGCGTGCACGCCGGATGTCTGGCGCCTGTGCAGCGACCAGATTCCGGATACGAACCGCATTGTGGCCTGCCTGCAGCAGAACACGCCGCAACTTTCGAGCGCATGCCGGGCGGTGTTCCAGTCGAACAACCAGGCCCAGCCGCAGCAGCCGGTCCCGCGCGGCCGGTCTGTGCCGCCGCCGCGCTACAACAATGCGCCGCCGCCTGTCGCCGCGCCACCACGTCCCTATGATGATGACAACGACTAGAGCATGATCCGGAAAAGTGTGATGCGATTTTCCGAAGAGGTCATGCTCAAGTCATAACCTGAAGCGACCGTCTCACTCCCGACTCGTTTGGCGCTCCCGCTTGCTGTTCGGCTCGGGTCGCTGCCGGAGCGCTGTCCGCAAGAGGGCACCGAAGAGCAATGCTGCGACTGGCCAATGGAACCAGATCTTGTGCATGCCGGTGAAAACGTTGATCAGAATCAGAAAGCCCGAAACCGTGAGGGCCACTGCAACCGGGCGGGGCAGCTTCGCCAGCCAATCCGAGACGAAGCCCATCCAGGTGGATGGCTCGTGCCTGCTGTCAATCCATCGCGCGCCAGTTTCCGAATCTGCAACTGCCCGCCCCTGGGAAGGGAGGCTTTCGTCAACCGGGAAGCTCCGTCGCCCAGCGCTTTGGCCGCTCATGGCCACGCGATAGCTGGTCATGGGAGCAACGTTCTTCATTGGTCGCTGGCCGAGACAGTCGAAGCCAACGGACAATTTGTTGTGCACCTGATCGTAGACGGAGCTTGAGATCACAACGCCGCCGGGTTCGGCGAGCTCTTGCAGCCGCGACGCGATATTGACTCCGTCGCCGTAGATGTCGGACCCGTCCACCATCACATCGCCGAGGTTAATGCCGATGCGAAACCGCATCGGGTTCGCGTGAGGTGGGTCCGAATCCTGGTTGGAAATTTCCTGCTGAATTTCGACCGCACATTGCACGGCCTCGACGACGCTGGCGAACTCGGCGATCACAGCATCGCCCCAGGTATTCACGATCCGGCCGTCATGACGCTCCACCAGTCCCGCAAAGGCAGTGCGGTAGCGGCGCAGCGTCTCCAACGTTCCGGTCTCGTCTGCCTCCATGAGGCGAGAATAGCCCTGCACGTCAGCGCACAGGACGGTGGTCAATCGTCGTTTCACCTTGTCGTCGGTCATGGTCCATATGGTAGCCTCCCTGACCGGCAATTGCATCAGGCATCGCATCTGGCCCCATCGCGGCTCAACGACCGGTCGTCCAGTCCCGAAACCGTCATACCCGTGCAACGAATGCAGCCAGCCAGGTGCCAAAACCGACCTGGCGTGAGGTCTGCCTCCGCGCCGTGGTTCACGAGGACAGGCCGGAGCCGCCTTAAGGCCTGTGCTCGCAGACGTCGACCCATTCGGCCGCGGTGAGCTCCGCCATCCGCTCGGGTGTGATGCGCACGGCGCTGTGGGTCGAGCCTGCGGCCGGCACCACCACGTCGAACGCCTTCAGCGACACATCGCAATAAATCGGCAGCGGTGACTTCAGTCCGAACGGGCAGACGCCGCCGACCTCGTGGCCGGTGATCTCGGCAACCTCCTCCAGCCCCAGCATCTTCGGCTTGCCGCCGAACGCAGCCTTGACCTTCTTGTTGTCCATGCGCGAGGTGCCGGCGGCAACGATCAGGATCACACGCTCGCCGATGCGCAACGACAGGGTCTTGGCGATCCGGCCGGGCTCGACGCCATAGGCTTCGGCGGCCAGCGGCACCGTGGCCGAGCTGATCGGGGATTCGATGACGGAGATGTCGGGGGCTTTCTCGGCGAAGAAGGCGCGAACGGATTGAAGGCTCATTCCAAACAGCTCATTCCAGACTCATGGGCGGGCGGCGATGCTTAGGCGATCGTTGGCAGTTCCGAGAGCGCGCGGACACGATGATCCGGCGCGAACCCTAGCTCGTCCATCTGGGTCCGGATCGCCTTATACATCGTCAGCGGTGCCACGAGTTCGTTCTCGACGCAAGCCAGCGCCATCGCCTCGGGCGTCACGCGTTCGATCCAGGCGACGTTCAGCCCGAACGACTTCGCGCCGGCGACATCCCAGGGATTGGACGAGACGAACAGAACCTCATCCGGCTTGGTGCCGAACGTCTCGCCGATCAGCGTGTAGGCCTCTGGAGATGGCTTGAAGACCTTCTTTGCATCCACGCTGATGGTAGCGTCGAGCAGACGGTCGAGCCCGGAATTGCGCACGAGCGCATTCAGCATGTCCGGACTGCCATTCGAGAGGATGGCGAGCTTTCGCGGCTTCAGCGCGGCAAGCGCGGCGGCTGCATCGGGGTAGAGATCGAGATCCAGGTATTTCTCGATCACCCGCTCGAACGCTTCGCCTTCGTAGGCGAGCCCGAGCAGGCGCAGCGTATAGGCGAGCGAGTCGCGCGTGACGGCGGCAAAATCCTGGTAGCGCCGCATCAGCGAGCGCAACCAGGTGTATTCGAGCTGCTTGATCCGCCAGACCTGCGTGATGATCTCGCCATAACCCGGAAAAGCATCCTCGGTGATCTCTGCGACCGACTGGATGTCGTACAGCGTTCCGTAAGCGTCGAAGACGACGGCCTTGATGCTCATGGCTCGCTCCTTTGGGACTTTGCGGTGGCGCACGGACAATACCGAAACGGCCCGGTACTCGACAAGGTCGGAACCTTCTTCAAACAATCGTCACCCCGTCGACCTCGCGCAGCAGATTGACACTGCCGCCGGCAGGCGTTTAATTCAGGGTACGGGGATTTGCGATCTCCCCGCGAGGCGACATGCCCAAGTATCGCGTCCTGGTCACCAAGGACGCCGCATGTCTTCTTTCATCTCGATCTCATCAGAGAAATTGTCCCGTCAATTGGCGCCGCCAGCGCGCCGACCCTCGTCGATGTCCGTATCGACAAGGACCGCGCGGTCTATTTGCGCACTCGACAAGACGGCGAGCACCAAGAGCTAGCGAGCACACGGGGCAAGTCGGGGACGACGATGACGTGGAGGACTCCATGACGACGAATACCGACCGCCGAGACTTCATCAGGGGCGTGGGGGCCGCCGCGGCATCGACCGCAATACTCGCGGGGACGCAAGCCCTTGCGCAAGCCAATCAGCCAACAGGAGCCAGGCCAATGACATACCAGCCCAAGCCGATGCCGTTCGATCCGAAATCCATTGCCGGCATCTCGGAGAAGGTGCTCGTCAGCCACTACGAGAACAACTATGTCGGTGCCGTAAAGCGACTCAACGCGATCGGAACGCAACTCGCCGAGCTCGACTTCGCGAAAGCTCCGAACTTCGTCATCAACGGCCTGAAGCGCGAGGAACTCGTCGCGTCAAACTCGATGATCCTCCACGAAATCTATTTCGACGGGCTCGGCGGTGCCGGCAAGCCGAGCACACCACTTGCCGACGCGATCGCGCGCGACTTCGGCAGCATGGAGCGGTGGCGCGCGGAGTTCTCCGCCATGGGCAAGGCCGAAGGCGGCGGCTCCGGCTGGGTGATTCTTTCCTACTCACCGCGCGACAAGCGGCTGGTCAATCAGTGGGCCGCCGACCACACGACGACGCTGGCCGGCGGACGCCCCGTGCTGGTGCTCGACATGTATGAGCACGCCTATCATATGGATTATGGCGCGGCGGCCGCGAAGTATGTCGACATCTACATGGAAGCGATCAAGTGGGACAACGCTGCAACACTGTACGATCAATACAGGCGGGAAGCTTAGACGTCGTGCAAAAAATGAGCGTAGCGCTCTTGGGGGCGGCGTTGTTCCTATTGTTGGTGGGAGGAAACGCGATGGCAGAAACTGTAAATTTTGACAACGCAGCAACCGGCGCAGCGCCCGAAGGCTGGACTCTGACGATGACGGGTCGTGGCCAGCCCAAATGGACGGTCGAGGTGGAGTCGACGGCGCCAAGCAAGCCGAACGTCCTGAAACAATCCGGTCAGGCGACGTTTCCAGTGGCGCTCAGGAACGGTACCAGCATCCTGGACGGGTTTGTCGAGGTCAAGTTCAAGGCGATCGCAGGCTCCGAGGATCGTGCGGCCGGTATTGTCTGGCGCGCAAAGGATGCCGACAATTACTATGTCGTGCGGGCCAACGCGCTTGAAGACAATGTTGTGCTCTACAAGACGATCAAGGGTGTTCGCAGCGCGCTCGATATTGTCGGCCGGAAAGGCGGCTATGGCGTCAAGGTATCGGTGCCGTCAGGTCAATGGCATTCCCTACGTTGCGAATTCGCGGGAAAGCTATTCAAGGTGACGTATGACGGCAAGCCGATGTTCGAGGTGGAGGACGAATCGATCAGGGACGCCGGCATGATCGGCTTGTGGACCAAGGCCGACAGTGTCACCGTATTCGACGACCTGACATACGGTGCGCTGAACTAGGTTAACATCGGCGTCGACCCGCTCACGTCGGAGAAACCATGCTCGCTCGAACCCTGCTTGCGGCCACCGTCCTGTTGATGCTCGCGCACCCGGCAACGGCGCAGGAGCCGCTCGCGACCTACAAATCCCTGAGTCCTGAGCTGGCGCTTGATCTGGCCCGGGCATCGCTTGCCGATTGCCGATCACGCGGGTACCAGGTCGCCGTCGCGGTCGTCGATCGCTTCGGGGGGACACAGGTGATCCTTCGTGACAGGTTCGCAGGTGCTCACACCGTTTCAACGGCCTCGGGCAAGGCGTGGACCGCAGCAACATTCCGTACCAGCACCACCGAACTGAATGCCGTCAGCCAACCTGGCATGATGCAGGCCGGTATCCGCAATCTCCCCGGCACGGTCATTATAGGTGGCGGATTGATTGTCGAAGCGGGCGGTTCGCTGGTCGGAGCCGTCGGTGTGTCTGGGGCGCCCGGCGGTGATGCTGACGAAGCCTGCGCCAGGGCCGGAATCGACGCCATACGCGACAAGCTGGAGTTTTAGGGCCGCCTTGCCCGCCTCAGCGAGGCCTCGAGCGCCTGAGCGTGAGGGCTTCGGCAACCGGTCGAAGCCCTCAATGCGCCGTGGCGATGAGTACGCGGCTAGATCCCCAGCAGCCTGCGCGCGTTGGCCTTCAGCACCTTCGGCCGGATCTCGTCGCGGATCTCGATTTTTGCGAAGTCCGACAGCCAACGGTCCGGCGTGATCACCGGCCAGTCCGAGCCGAACAGCATCTTGTCCTGAAGGATCGAGTTGATGTAGCGCACCAGGATCGGCGGGAAATACTTTGGCGACCAGCCCGAGAGGTCGATGTAGACGTTCGGCTTGTGAGTCGCGACCGAGAGCGCTTCCTCCTGCCAGGGGAAGGAGGGGTGGGCGAGGATGATCTTGAGGTCGGGGAAGTCAGCCGCGACGTCGTCCATGTACATCGGGTTGGAATATTTCAGCCGCATGCCCATGCCGCCGGGCATGCCGGAGCCGACACCGGTCTGGCCGGTGTGGAACAGCGCGATCGCGCCGCCATTGTTGATCTCTTCGTAGAGCGGATAGGCCATGCGGTCGTTGGCGTAGAAGCCCTGCATGGTCGGATGGAATTTGAACCCGCGGACGCCGTATTCCTCGATCAGCTTGCGCGCCTCGCGCACGCCGAGCTTGCCCTTGTGCGGGTCGATCGAGACGAAGGGGATGAGGACGTCGAGATGGTCGGAGGCGATCTCCAGCATCTCCTCATTTTTGTAGCGGCGGAAGCCGGCCTCGCGCTCGGCATCGACAGGGAAGATCACGGCTGCGATGTTCTTGGAGCGATAGTAGGCCGCGGTCTCCGGCACGGTCGGCGGATGCTTGTGCGGCGACTTGAAATAGTCCGCCATCTGCGCCTGGAAGTCGTCATAGCCGTCGTCGGGATGGGTGCCGCAGGGCTCCTCGGCGTGGGTGTGGATGTCGATGGCGACGACATCGTCGATGTTGGGCAGCTTCAGCTTCGGCATTGGTTTCCTCCCGACGGGTTGTCGAATTGATTATATGATATAACGAATTTGGCAAGGCACGTCGTCGAAGCGAAGCCCCAAGTCGACAAATGCGTAGATCGGGCCGATCCGGCCGTTTCTACTTGCTTTCTACTTTGCATGGGGTTGTTTTCCAGAATTTGCTGGTCCGGAACCGGGCAGTTAACATTGACATCCGGTCCTCCCATGCCTTAAGAACCGCCCCGTCCCGGGCGGTCGGTCCGCCAGCGGGAAAGATCTCATTTTGCCACATTCGCGCGTGCCGAAACGGTAGTGCCGAACACGGCCTTTCGAACGTTCAGGATTCTGCCATGAAGGTCCGTAACTCGCTGAAATCGCTGCGCGGTCGCCATCGCGCCAACCGCCTGGTCCGCCGCAAGGGCCGGGTCTATGTGATCAACAAGGTGCAGCGCCGCTTCAAGGCTCGCCAGGGCTGATATTGCCCTCGCGGTCGCCTCGCGCGCGCCCCGCAAGACCACGGCTCACACGAGTTTGACGCCGCCTTTGCTTTGCAAGGGCGGCTTTGCGCGTCTAGACTTTGGCCATGGCAGTGAGATTCTTGGCAGTGAGCTTCCCTTTCGCGCGCACCCTGTGTCTGGCCCTTGTGCTGGGCGCCACTGGCCTTACGCCAGCCCTGGCGCAGAAAGAGCTGCCTGCCCCTCCCGGCAAGGAACAGAAGAAGCTGCCGGAGGCGCCGGCCAAGCTGCCCAAGGTCGACCGCAGCAAGAATCTCGATTTCCTGTTCGGCGCGCTGAAGGCCGCGCCGGACGAGGCCAGCGCCAAGCATGTGGAGGCACGGATCTGGGCGATCTGGATCCAGACCCCGAGCGACACCGCATCGCTGTTGATGGCGCGGGCCAAGACCGCGGTCGACGCGCAGAAGATCGACATTGCGATCAAGCTGCTGGATTCGGTCATCAAGCTCAGGCCCGACTACATCGAGGCCTGGAACCGGCGCGCCACGCTCTACTACATGCAGAATGACTACGGCCGCTCGCTTGCCGACATCCGCGAGGTGCTGATCCGGGAGCCGCGCCATTTCGGCGCGCTCGCAGGCCTCGGCATGATCATGCAGGAGGTCGGTGACGAGAAACGTGCGCTTGAGGCCTACCGCAAGGCGCTGGCCGTCAATCCGCACCTCGAGAAGATCCCCGAGCAGGTCAAGGCGCTGACCGAGAAGGTCGAAGGCCGCGACATCTAGCGGACAAGTTGATCATTTCCCGAGTGATTGCGGCGTGCGCGGATTAACCACGATCACATGTGCGGTGTTCTCAGGGGTATTGTTGAAGCGCGCGCAGGCCTACCTGCATGGCAGGAGCACGGCCATGAAGCGTTTGATCTTTGCAGGTGTATTGCTGCTCGCGTCGGGCTCGATGAGCCTCGCCGACGGCTTGTTCTGGGTGGTCGGCAATCGCGCCACCGGCAAATGCAACATCGTAACCAGCAATCCCGTGATCATCGGCGACATCTGGTTCGGCGACGGTCCCTACACGTCCAGGGCCGATGCCAAGCTTGCCCGTTCGACGATCCGCGCCTGCCCTGCGGTCACACCCGACGAGGAAAAGGACGAGGACGGAACGAACTAGCCTGCACTTAGTGCAGGACGCTACCGGCGCGCTCGACAAGGCCGTGATCGGCGGCCGCGGCGTAAGCCTTTGCAAGCTCCGTCTCGAGATGCTCGTTGATCAGAAGCAGTGCCCGCACTGCACCGCGCAGGTCACCGTTGCAGCTCGCCACGATCTCGTCGATCGCAGTGTCTTTGGATCTGAAGCTCATCGACATTCTCCGGTTCAAATCAGGACACATCCTGCCGGCCTTCCCGCATCCCCTTGGAGTTTGCGAGGAGGATCGGCGCCCACCCGCGCCTAGATGGCGGAACCGACCGTGGCGATTATATGGAAGCCGCGATGACGACTGCATGAAGCTGGTCCGAGGCTTGCGCGCTGTGGGGAATACCATTGATTTTATTGACTTTTTTCATACTCGAATTATGCACATATCCACAGCCCCGGCTTTTCAAGTGGAGCGCCGGGTTCCACGGAGCGAAACTGCCGCCCGCTAGTCTCGTAACTGCCAGGTGCCATGGATCGCCCGGATTCTCTCCATGATCGTGATGTCAGTCGTGACCGCGCTGGTTCTGCTGGCGCTGGCCACGCAGGCCGGCGTCCTTGCCGTGCAACGCGCCTTTCCGCCTCAGGGCCGGATGGTCGAGGTCGACGGCGCTGTGCTTCACGTCGTCGATATCGGTCCGCGCGGTTCAGGCGTGCCGATCGTGATGCTGCACGGCGCGAGCTCCAATCTCGAAGCGATGCGGCGTCCGCTCGGCGACCTCCTGGCCAAAGACCATCGCGTCATCCTGATCGACCGTCCCGGTCACGGCTGGAGCACGCGGATGCGGCGGCAGGATTCGACGCCGCAGATCCAGGCCCGGATGATTGACGAGGCGCTTCGTAAGCTCGGGATCGATCGCGCGGTCTTCGTCGTGCATTCCTGGAGCGGTGCGCTCGGCGCGCGGATCGCGCTCGATCATCCCGGCCGCGTCGCCGGTCTCGTCATGCTGGCGCCGGTGACCCATCCCTGGCGCGGCGGCGTCGGCCGCTACAACGAGATCATCGCAACGCCGGTGATCGGCCCGCTGCTCGCCTACACCATCACGCTGCCGATGGGGTATTTCGTTGCCGAGGCCGGCGCGCGCAGCGTCTTCGTGCCGCAGACCATGCCGGATGGCTTCGTGCAGGACTCCGCGACGCCGCTATTGCTGCGCCCGCGCGAGTTCATCGCCAATGCCTACGATTTGGTGACGCTGAAGGAAGCGGTGACGGCGCAGGCTGCGCGTTACGGCGAGATCAAGGCGCCGGTCACGATCATCGCCGGCGAGCCCGACAAGACGGTGAAGACCGGCATCCACGCGCGTCCCTTCGCCGCGATGGTGCCGGGTGCAAAGCTGATCGTGCTGCCCGATCTCGGCCACATGGTGCAGAACGCTGTGCCGGATCTGGTGAAGACGGAGATCGAGACGATGATCGGGAAAATCGTCCCGGCGCAGGCGGCCGCCGATTAAAGCGTTTTCGAGCGAAGTGGATACCGGTTCGCGTGAAGAAAACGCGTCAAAACAAGAAGCCCGAGCTTAGGTTGTGACTGAATCAGAACCCAAGCTCGGGCGGCCGCCGTTGAAGCGCGTACTGCTTGATTTTACCCTACTTGTAG